>DASWWQ010000124.1:0-51985 GCA_036405935.1 Flavobacteriales bacterium | reverse complement strand
AGGCCTGGGATGGGAAGGTGTTGGGTGGTGCGGATGCCACCACGGGGGTGTATGTTTACCGTTACCGGGCCAAGGGACATTACTTCGAGGCCCAGGACGGTTATGGCCATGTCACCCTCCTGCGGGGAGCGCAGAGCGAATGAAGAGGCATAAGAAAGTACCGATCATGAAGAACGTCTATCTCGGACTGGGTCTGGCGATCTGCTTGGGCCAAAGCGCCCAAGCGCAACTGGTGGTGAACAACACCATGACGCCCGAACAACTGGTGCAGGAGGTGCTCCTCGGCGCCGGTGTGGTGGCCACCAACATCACGTTCAACGGGCAGCCGGGCAACACCGTGCACCCCCAAGCGGGAACCTTCAACGCGGAGAACGCCGTGCTGGGGATCCCTTCCGGAGTGATGCTTTCCAGCGGTGATATCGCCGGTGCGCTCGGCCCCAACAATGCCTCCGGCTTCTCCATGGGCGGTGGCAATTTCGGTGTGACCGATCCCGATCTCGAGGACCTGTCCAACGTGACGATCAACGACGCGGCGGTGCTCGAGTTCGACTTCGTGCCCACCGGTGATTCCATCAAGTTCAGCTTCATCTTCGCTTCGGAGGAATACCCCGAGTACGTCTGCGGCACGGTGAACGATGCGTTCGGCTTCTTCCTGAGCGGCCCCGGCATCAACGGCCCGTTCACCAACAACGCCATCAACCTGGCGCTCATCCCCGGTGGCTCCGTCCCCATCTCGATCAACTCGGTGAACCCCGGTACGGTCGGTACCAACGGATCCATCGAGAACTGCAACGGCGTGGATCCGGACTGGACGGCCAACAACATCTACTACGAGGGCAACGGCGACGGTTTCACCGCTCCGTTCAACACCGACCCCCAGTACCTGCAATATGATGGCCGGACCGTGATGCTGGTGGCCCGGGCCCAAGTGGTCTGCGGGGAGACCTATCACATCAAGATGGCGATCGGTGACGGTGGGGATACGGCTTTCGATAGTGCCGTGTTCCTGGAGGAGGGCAGCTTCGCCTCGCCCCCCGCCATCCCCTCACTGATCCCGGGCATCGGTGTGTTGGGCGATACCATCTTCCAAAGCTGTTTCGATGTGGAATTCGTCTTCACCCGCACCGGTGACATCGACGATACCGATACGGTCAACCTCGTTATCGGAGGGACCGCCGTAGCGGGTGCGAACTACGTCCCGGCCATGCCCACGCAGATCATCTTCGAGCCCGGTGTCACCGAGGTGCCCTTCACCTTCAATGCGCCCCAGACCAACGCCGCTCCGGTGACGCTCACCATCAGTGTGATCATCGAGTCCGAGTGCTTCGAGGAACAGTTCCAAGCCGATTTCGACTTCATCATCAAGAAGCCCAGGCTTCTGGTGGCCATCGGTGAGCTCATCGAGATCGAGTGCGGCGATTCGGCCCTGCTTGCACCCACCATCACAGGAGGCTACGGTGCCTACCACATCCATTGGCCCGATGGGCAGCCCGGCGACTCCCTTTGGGTGTCACCGGACGAAAGCACGGATTATCAGATCCAGGTGACCGACACCTGCGGACTCTCCACCGTGGCGTATTTCGGGGTGGGCCTGCCCCCCTCGGAACCCTTGAACATCCAAACGACGGACCTGGTGGTACCCTGCTCGGGGGACAGCATCCCCATCTCCGCACAGGTGAGCGGGGGCTATGGTCAGCTCAGCGTGGTCTGGAACAACGGCGATACCGGCCCGGCTTCCTTCGCCAGTGGTCTGCTGGACGGCACCTATACCGTCACCGTTTCGGATGAATGCGGTAGGGTCGGCACCGGTTCGGTCTCCGTGGATGTGCTCTGCGACCTGATCATCCCCAATGTGGTGACGCCCAATGGTGACGGATACAACGATTTCTGGGAGATCCAGGGCATCCTTTCCGTCAATGGCCGCGTGAACGTATGGAACCGCTGGGGCAACAAGGTGTTCGAGTCCATGCGGTACCAGAACAACTGGTCGCCGAAGGACCTCCCCGATGGGACGTACTACTACGAGATCATCGTGGACAACGAGGACAAGCCCCATACCGGTACGCTCACCGTGCTGGGCCGCAAATAGTCCATCAACGCATCCACAAGGAGGAGCCGGTCATCTCGACCGGCTTTTCCATTCCCAGAAGGTCCAGCACCGTGGGGGCCACATCCGCCAACACACCGTTCCGCAACCGCTTCACCCGGTCGTCCAGCACGATCACCGGTACCGGGTTGGTGGTATGCGCGGTGTTGGGGCTGCCGTCCGGATTCACCGCCTTGTCGGCATTGCCATGGTCCGCGATGATGATGAAGCTGTAGCCGTGCTCGGATCCCGTGCGCACCACTCGTTCGGCGCAACGGTCGGTGGTCTCCACCGCTTGTACGATGGCGGGGAACACGCCGGTGTGCCCCACCATGTCCGGATTGGCGAAGTTCAGGCATACGAAATCCGCAATACCCTTGCGCAGTTCGCCCTCGATGGCCGTGGTGATGCCCTCGGCGCTCATGTCGGGCTGCAGGTCGTAGGTGGACACCTTCGGTGATGGAACCATGATGCGTTCCTCCCCATCGAAGGGCTGCTCCCGCCCGCCACTGAAGAAGAAGGACACATGCGGGTACTTCTCCGTTTCGGCGATGCGGATCTGGCGTTTGCCGGCCCGGGCCAAGGTCTCGCCCAAGGTCATCGGCAGGTCGTCCTTGCGGAAGAGCACATGCACATCCCGGTAGCTGTGGTCGTACTGCGTCATGGTGACGTAGTGCAGCGGCAACGGGGCCATGCCTTGCTCGGGGAAAGGCTGTTGGGTCAGGGCCTGGGTGATCTCCCGGCAGCGGTCCGTGCGGAAGTTGAAGCAGATCACCACATCACCCGGCCGGATGGTGGCCAAGGGTCCGCCATCGGTTCCGGTGATGGCGCAGGGCTCGATGAACTCGTCCGTGATGTTCCTCGCGTAGCTGGACCGGATCGCCTCGGAGGCACTGGTCCGTCGATCGCCGGTTCCGTACACCAGAAGGTCGTACGCCTTGCGCACGCGCTCCCAACGTTTGTCGCGGTCCATGGCGAAGTAGCGGCCGCAGACGCTGGCGATGCGCGCGCCGGTGCCGCTGATGTCCCGTTCCAGGTCCTGCACGGCGGTCAGGGCGCTCCGCGGATCGGTATCGCGTCCATCGGTGAACGCATGGATGAAGAGTTCCTGCAACCCCGCGCGTCGGCCCATCGCGCAGAGGGCGACGAGGTGGCGTTGCATGGCGTGCACCCCTCCGGCGCCGATCAGCCCCATGAAATGCAGGCGTTTCCCGGGCTGTCGGGCCATCTCGAAGGCCGCGATCAGTTCCGGGTTGCGCTCCAAGGAGCCATCCTGCACGGCGCGATCGATGCGCACCAGGTCCTGGTACACCACCCGTCCGGCTCCGATGTTGAGGTGGCCCACCTCGCTGTTGCCCATCTGGCCGGATGGAAGGCCCACGTTCTCCCCATCGGTGAGCAGGGTGGCGTGTGGTGCCGTGGCCAACAACCGATCGTAGAAGGGGGTGTGCGCTCGGGCGATGGCGTCGGTGCCATCACCGGCTCCGATCCCCCATCCATCCAGTATGATCAGAACGGCTTTTCGTGGTCGGTTCACCGGTGCGGGAATGTGGCCGCGAAGATAGACCCGTGGGGTGCGGCCTCCCGGTGCTCGATACGCCCACCGAGCCGGCGCATGAGCCGCGCCACGATGTAGAGGCCGAGCCCTGTTCCCTTGGTGCCCCGGGTCTCCTCACTGCCCGAGCGGTAGAACTTCTCGAAGATCCGTTCACGTTCGGCGGGGGGCACACCGGGTCCTTGGTCGGTCACCTGCAGCACGGTGCCGTGCGCCGTCCTTTCCAGTGAAACATGGATAAGGGTGGAAGGGGGCGCATACTTGCAGGCGTTCTCCAGCAGGTTCACCACCACGGAACGGAAAGCGGAAAGGTCGGTGGTCAGTGGCGCCTGCGCAGCCGGAGGACCTTCGATGCGATGGCCCCGCCCATAGCCCAAGGACGCACGCAGGCAGAGGTCGCGCAGTTCGGCGTTGGCATCGAAGGTGTCGACCTCCACCGCATGTTGCGCCTCATCCAAACGCGTCGCCAACAGGATCTTCTCCGTGAGCCCTCCCAACCGATCCAGATCGTCGATGGCGCTGGAGGCCAGTGCCGTGCGTTGGGCCTCGTCCAGCCCGGGACGCCGCAAGGTCTGCAGATGCAACTTCAGGCCGGCGATGGGGGTGCGCAGCTCATGACTGGTGGCCAGCAGGAAATCGCGCTGCTGCCGGGCCAATGCCAGTTCGTGCCGCAACGTGCGATAGGTGAGCCACAGGGCCAATAGGAGCAGCAGCAGGAATACGGCACCCTCACCCACTACCATCCAGTGGGTCTGCGTCAAGGGGCGCATCGCCACCTCGGGCACCGCGCCTTCCTGGACCAGTTGGTGTTGCAGCCGCTGGATATCACCGTTGCGCTGCAGCAGCAGCCAAGCCCACCATAACGACTGCAACACGATGTACAAAGCCACCAGGCCGAAGAGCAGCAGCGGCGTGCGGTGGCGGACCCGGGGCATCGCCCAAAGGTAGCGAGCGGTGCCGCCGCACTATATTGCCCGCGGATGGATCCCCGTGGTGCGAAGGCGTACATACTGGCCCGGCTCAAGCGTGAGCTCGACCCTGCACGGACGTACCATTCCTTCCATCATACCATCGATGTCTACGCCTCGGCCATCACCATCGGTGAAATGGAAGGGGTGACGGGCGAGGAGCTCGAGCTGCTGAAGACCGCTGCGCTCTTCCACGATTCGGGATTCCTTTTGGACGATATGGACCACGAGGCCGCCAGTTGCACCTTGGTCAGCGAGGTGTTGCCCGGTTACGGATTCAGCCCCGATCAGGTGCTGCGCATCCGCACCATGATCATGGCCACCCGCCTGCCGCAAGGGCCCGAGGACCACTTGGCGCGGATCCTCTGCGACGCGGACCTGGACTATCTCGGCCGTGCGGATTTCCGCCTGATCGGGGATACGCTCTTCCAGGAGATGGTGGCCTTCGGACAGTTGCGCACCGAACGGGAATGGAACGAGCTGCAGGTGCGCTTCATCCGTGCGCATCGGTACTTCACCCGCACCAACCGGGAGCATCGCGAACCCGGCAAGCAGGAGAACCTGCAGGAGGTGGAGCAGTGGCTCCAACGTCATCCCTGAGGCCGGGAACGACAAGACCCCCTTGCGGGGGTCCTGGGTGGTGGTGCCTCCCAGAATCGAACTGGGGACACATGGATTTTCAATCCATTGCTCTACCAGCTGAGCTAAGGCACCATCTGGTCGTTCCTACTTTGCGGCCCAAGCCGTTCCGTAGGGGCGGCAAATATAGGATCTTGCCCGAATGCACAACGGATCGTTCTTCGACCTGGTGGTCGATGTGGGGAACACCCGATTGAAGGCCGCGCGTTTCGTGGAGGGGAGGCCGGTGGCCTGGAGCATCGGGCCTCATGGCGACCTGGAAGCAGTGAAGGAACTCCTCCGCCAAGAACGGCCGCGCCGCATCGTGCTCGGATCCGTGGTGGCATTGGATCCCGTGCTCCTGGGGGCCTTGCATCACTGGGCCCCGGTGTTCGAGGTGACGGCGGCCACGGCCGGTGCGCTACGCAGCGCGTACAGCACCCCCCTGACCTGGGGCGTGGATCGTGCCGCCAATGCCTTGGCCGCACATCTCCTGTTCCCGGCAAGGCCGGTGCTCGCCATCAGCGCGGGTACCTGCATCACCTATGACCTGGTGGATGCCGATGGGCTCCATCATGGGGGGGCCATCTCCCCGGGGCTGCACATGCGGGCCAAGGCCATGCATGCCTTCACCCATGCCCTGCCGCAGGTGGAAGCCTTGGAGGATGTTGCCCTTGTGGGCACCAGCACACCGGAAAGCTTGGCGTCCGGGGTGCATCATGGGATGCGCTTCGAGGTGCAAGGCTATGTCGAAGCACTCAGGCAACAACACCCCGGACTGGCCGTTGTGGTCACCGGTGGAGATGCCCCCCGGCTCGTGAGGGCGCTGAAAAACGGCATCTTTGCGCACCCTTTGCTGACCCTGATCGGCCTGCATGCCCTCCTTGAACACGCTACCTAAAGCCCTTGTGCTGCTCGTTCTGCTGCACGGCGCCTCCAATTCATTCGGCCAGGGTGGCCCTGCGGAATCCCCCTACAGCGCTTATGGTTTCGGGGACATGGTGCCTGTGACCCGCGGACCTTTGGCCCTGATGGGCGGAGCCGGCATCGCCATCACCGAGCCGTTCAACGCCGTATCCGACAACCCTGCGAGCTATACCGGGATGCGTCGGCCCAGCTTCGACCTGAGCGTAGCGGCCCGCAGTGCCAGCTTCAGTAACTCCACCTCGTCGGTGGGGCGCCAAGAGGCCGGTTTCATGGGCTTCAGCATCGGTGTGCCCTTCGGGCAGGGCAAATGGGGCCTTTCCATGGGCCTGGCGCCGTTGACCGATGTGAGCTACACCACCACCGATCGCCGACCGCTGGAGGTGGGGGAGGTGAAGTACACCTACACCGGGACGGGTGGGCTGGATGTGATCCATGCCGGTGTCGGACGCCGCATCCATGCTTCGAAGAGCGACTCCTTGGGCCACTTGGGCAACCGGCTCTCCATCGGAGCCAACTTCAACTACATCTTCGGTGGAGTGGAGCAGACCCGTGATGCCCTTTACCCGGCCGGTCAGAACTTCACGAACCTGCGGGCATTCTCCGCCCTCAACCTGAAGGCGCCGACAGGAGAACTCGGCATGCTGTGGCAGGGTGATCTGACGCACAAGCTGGAACGGGACGGCAACAACTGGCGCTATGCCATCGGGGCCACGGTGAAGCTGCCCGTGCGCTTCACCGCCGGTCATCGGGAGGTGTTGAGCAGCTACACCGTAAGCTCCGCAGGGATAGAGACGTTCCGCGATTCCATCAGCGAGTTGAGCGGTGCACGGGGAACCGTGGAATGGCCCGTGGGCCTCGGATTCGGAGGGAGCATCAGCAATGCCCATTGGATGCTTACCGCCGAAGCGCGGCTGCGCGATTTCTCCTCGGCCACCTTTGAGGTGCCGGGCTATGCCACGTTCGGCAGCATGTCGCAAGGCACCACCTTCATCGCCGGTGCCCGCTTCGTGCCCGCCGATGAAGGGCCCCTCTTCAAACGCAGTGTCTACCGCGCCGGTCTGCGCTATGGCAACGACTACATCCGCGTGAAGGACACCGATCTGCAGCAGATGGCCGTGTCGATGGGCCTTTCGCTGCCCTTGAACGCCCTGCAGACCAACAGCTACCTCCACATCGGCGGGGAGTTCGGTCAGCGGGGAACCACGGACAACGGCCTGGTGAAGGAGCAGTATGCCGTCCTCTGGATCGGCCTTACCCTGACGCCTTGGAAACTGGAACGGTGGTTCGAACCCTACCGCATCCAATAAGGTCCGCTGTGCTGGCGAGCGCCCTGCTGTTGCTGGGCACCACCGGTTGCAAGAACGACCTGGACCGGGTGGCCGCCATCGATGTGGCCGCCCAAGGACCCGACCGTACCACCTACAACGCCGAGTACTACTTCAGCGACAGCGGACTGGTGCGGAACCGCTTGCGGGCCGGGGTGATCGACGAGTACCAGGCCGATCCTCCCCGCATCGAACTGAGCGAAGGACTGGAGCTGCGCTTCTTCGATGTGCAAGGCCGTGAAGGCAGTCGCCTCACCGCGCGACGGGGCACCATCCTGAACGGTCAGCGCCGCATGCTGGTGGAAGGGGAGGTGGTGTTCACCAACGCGAAGGGCGAAAGGTTGGAGACCGAACAGTTGATCTGGGCCCAGGACAGCGCCCGGGTATGGACCGATCGGCCCGTACGCGTGTTGCGTGATCGGGTCATCATCCACGGGAACGGGCTGGATGCGGCCGAGGATTTCAGCCGCTACACCGTGCGCCGCATCACCGGAACCATCGTGGTGGACCCACGTGATACCTTGGCACCCGCCCAACGCTAGCCATCATGGAGAAGGTCGCACGCATCATGGAACGCTTCTGGCTGGTGCTGGCCGTGCTCACCGCGCTTTGGGCCGTGTATGTCATGGCCACCCGTGGAATGGAGCAGGGCAAGGTCTGGATCTGGTTCCCGTTGGTATGCGCCGCCATGTGGTGGTACCGTCGCTTCATGCGCGGTCGCATGGAACAATGGGCCCGGCGCGAAGAGGAGCGCAAGCGGTCCTGATCGTTGTACGGCCGGCACGCCCTTACCTTCCCCCTCCATGGACAGCGGCCCGTACCTGATCCTTCTTGCTTTGGTGATCGGAGCCTTGTGCTCGGGGTCGGAGGTGGCCTTGGTGCATTCCAACAAGCTCTACGTGGAACTGCAGCGCCAGCAAGGGGCGTTATGGGCGCGGCTGGTGGCGCGCCCCCTGCAGCGGCCCGCCCGAGTGATCAGCGCCCTTCTGGTGGGCCAGGCCATCGCATTGGTGGTGCTGGGGATCCACTTGGCCGCCCAGCTCGGCCCTTGGCTCCGGCCGCTTGTTCCGAACGAAGCAGGGGCCTTGCTCCTGTCCGTACCCGTGAGCACCTTGGTGGCCCTGCTGGTGGTGGAGTTCCTCCCTACGGTGCTCTTCCGTGCCGACCCGCATTTTGCCCTGCAGATGCTGGCCTTGCCCCTGCGTTTGCTATACGCCCTTCTTTGGCTGCCCAACCTCGTCTACACGGCCATCAGTACCACCGTTCTGGGCTTTTTCGGCATCCAAGGCAAGCCGGGTCAGCCCGTTTTCCGGCGGGTGGAACTGGACGAACTCCTGCAGCAGGCCAAGGCGGACGACCCCCAAGGCGATGACCTCGATGCGGAGGTGGAGTACTTCCGGAATACCTTGGAACTGAGCAACACCAAGGTCAGGGATGTGATGGTGCCACGTGCCGAGGTGGAGGCCATCAGCGTGGACGATACCGTCGCCGAACTGCACGAGCGCTTCGTGTCCACGGGACTCAGCAAGTTGCTGGTGTACAAGGACGTGATCGACAACATCATCGGCTATGTGCATGGCAACGAACTCTTCCGCCATCCGCGCACCATCCGTTCGGTGATGCGTCCTGTGCCGTTCATCCCCGGCACCATGCCCGCGGACCAGGCCCTGCAGCTGTTCACCGCCCAGCGGACCCATGTAGCCGTGGTGGTGGATGAGTTCGGGGGCACCGCCGGCATGCTCACCATCGAGGATGTGGTGGAGACCATCGTGGGTGATATCGAGGATGAGCATGATGAGGGGGTATCGGTGGAAGAGCAGTTGGGTCCGGGCGCCTTCGCCTTCAGTGCTCGGTTGGAGGTGGCCGATGTGAACGCCCGTTTCGGCCTGAAGCTGCCCGAGAGCGACGAATACGACACGTTGGCAGGCCTCATCCTCCATCGGACGGGGGATGTGCCGCAACAGGGCACCGTGTTGGAGGAGGGCCCGTACCGCATCACCGTGGCCCAAGTGGAGGCGGGCCGGATCGACCTGGTGCATCTGGCCACCCTGGCCCGGTAGAGGGTCAGGTCGAAGTGTGGAGCGGGGAGGTATGAAGGGTGGGGTGTGAAGGGTGAGGTTGGAACAGGACCCCGCATCCCTCACCCCCCTGCACACTTCAGGGAAAGCCGGCCCATACCCCGCCCCACCGCTTGGGCGTAGGACATTCCTCTATATTTGCGACCCTTCAAAAAAACAACAGCAATGGCTGTCATCGGTAAGATCCGCGAACGCGGAAGCCTCTTGGTGATCATCGTGGGCGGTGCCTTGGTCCTGTTCATCATCGGCGAGCTCATCAGCGGCAGCAGCGGTCTTTCCCGTGGCGATCAGGCCGTGGGTGAGGTGGCCGGGCAGGAGATCGGACTCCAGGAGTTCAGCCGCCGGGTGGAGGAGATCACCGACCGGGCCCGCCAGAACGGCTCCACGGTGGATAACCAGCTGCAGGAGCAGATCCGCGGTCAGGTGTGGAACGAGCTGGTCCGCGAGAACACCCTGAAAGTGGAAGCCGAGAAGGCCGGATTGGGCTCCACCATCAGCCTGGAGGAACTGGACGACATCCGTTTCGGCAACAACATCGCCCCGCTGTTCCGCAACGATCAGAGCGTGATGGATCCCGCCACCGGTCAGCCCAGCCCCGAACGTTTGCGCGAAGGGTTGCGTAACCTGCAGGAGCGCGACCCCGTCCGTTTCCATGAACTGAACGTGGGCTTGGCCACCGACCGCATCTATCAGAAATACAACACGCTGCTCAAGAAGAGCTGCTTCGTGAACAGCGCCCAGTTGGCCGATGACTACGCCGGCAAGAACACCAAGGCCACCTTCACCCTCGTGGGCAAGCGCTACGACAGCGAGCCCGACAGCCTGTACCCCATCGGCGAAGAAGAGCTTTCCCGTTTCTACAACGCCCACAAGAACGATCGTCGCTACCGCCAGCAAGCCTCCCGTTCCTTCGCGTACGTTCGTTTCCCGGCCACGCCCACCGAGGGTGATATCGAGGCCGCCCGCAGCGAGTTGGCCCAAGCCAAGGCCGAGTTCGAGGCTGCTTCCGGTGCCAAGGCCGACAGTGCCTTCGTGCTGGGCTTCGCGCAAACGAAGAACCCTGCGGCCACCCCCTACACCGAAGGTACCGCCGACCACCTCAACGACTCGCTCATCATCAACGCCCAACCCGGCACCGTGGTCGGTCCTTTCCGTGAGGGCAACACGTGGAAACTGGTGAAGGTGACCGAATTGGCCGAGGTGCCGGAAGCACGGGTGCGACACATCCTGCTCAACAGCCCCGGAGAGGATGCCACCATCAAGCAGCGCGCGGACAGCATCATGGGTGTGGTGAAGCGTGATCGAAGCAAGTTCGAGGCGCTCGTGGACCAGTTCTCCGAGGACCCCGGCAGCAAGAGCACCGGAGGCGTGTACGAGTGGTTCGACAAGACCCGCATGGTGCCGGAATTCACCGCGGCCAGCTTCGACCAGAAGGTGGGCGCCATCACCATCGCCAAGACCAGCTACGGTTACCATATCGTTGAAGTGCTGGGTCAGCGCACCCGCAACGAGCGTCGGGTGCTTACGGTGGACCGCAACGTGGAGCCCGTACAGGCCATGAAGGATGCTTGGAAGAAGGCCAACGAGTTCAGCCTCAACCACAAGGACACCGCCGACTTCCGCAAGGCGGCCGAAGAGGCCGGCCTGGTCTACACCCCCGTGGCCGAGCTGCGTGGCGACCAGCGTTTCGTGCCCGGCCTCCAGAAACCGGAGGAGGTGATGGCCTGGGTGAACCATGCCGCTCCCGACGCCAAGACCAGCGAGCCCTTGGGTACCGATGACGGCTATGTGATCTGCATCCTGCGCGGCATCCGCGAAGCCGGTGTCCCCAAGCTGCAGGACGTGCGTGAACTCTTCACCCGCGAAGCCCGCAAGGAGAAGAAGGGCGATGCCTTGGTGGCCAGGATGGATGCCGCCACCGACCTCAATGCCTTGGCCACCGAACTCGGTGTACAGGTGCAGAACGCCACCGACCTCGCTTTCAGCGCCAACAGCCTTCCCGGTGGTTTCAGCGACCCCAAGGCCATCGGCAGCGTGTTCGGCGTGGCCAACGGACAGACCCGCTCCTTCAAGGGAGACATGGGCGCCTACAAGGTGACCATGGGGACCCTGACGCCCGCCGGTGAGATGCCCGCCGGTTCAGAGGACCTGAAGGTGGCCACGGACAAGGTGCGCAACCGCGCCGAAGGGCAGGCCTTCAACGCCATCAAGGAAGCCGCCGAGGTGAAGGACGACCGCAGCCGTTTCTTCTGATCCGATCGCCCGATCGCTCTGAACGCCGGACCCAAGGTCCGGCGTTCCTTTTTCCGCCCATCGGAACCCCGGACGATAGCCGACCGTGATACCGTAGCGCAGGTGTCCTTCGCCTGGTCGCCTGCGGCTCCCACGGAGCAGGAAGCCGCGGGCTTCAGCGAAGAAGCATCCCGACCGTTCCCGCGTTCGATAGCCGATCACGGTTGATGGTCCATGGTACAGCGTGTGGAGCGAACCCCGGCTACGGAACCGCTAACCCGTCTCGAGGATCGTGACCGCGGAGTACCAGCGTGGCGCAGGCCTTGGGACCGGAACGAACACGTTCGCCGTAGGGCCGGTGATTCACATGGGACCACCGGCCGACCATTGGGCCGAAGTGGATGTGAGCACCAAAGTGAGCAGACCGGCCGTGGGATGCGGATGGGGCTCCAACGCGAGCAGGTACGCCTTACTGCTCTATCGCAGCTGGCTCAGCCGCTCCGCATCCAAGCGCACCAGGATGCCCAGCAGGATGGTGAAGCCGATGAGCGAGCTGCCGCCGTAGCTGAAGAAGGGCAGCGGGATACCGATCACCGGGGCCAGCCCGATGGCCATGCCCACGTTGATCATCAGATGCAGGAAGAAGATGCTGCCCACGCAATAGGCGTAGATGCGGGTGAACCGGGACCGCTGCCGTTCTCCGACAAGGATGCATCGGATGATGAGCGCCCCGAAGAGGAGCACCACGAAGGTGGTTCCCAGGAAGCCCCATTCCTCGCCCACGGTGCAGAAGATGAAGTCGGTGCTCTGCATGGGCACGTACTTGTACTTGGTGAACGTGCCTTCGAGATAACCCTTCCCCGCGAACCCGCCGCTGCCGATGGCGGTCTTGCTCTGCTCCACGTTGTAGCCGTAGCCCCGCGGATCGTACTCCAGGCCGAGCAGTACGCGGATGCGCACCTGCTGATGGGGAGGCATCTTGCTCACGGCGTAGTCCACCGAACTGATGAACGCCGCGGAGCCGAGCAGTCCGAAGAGGAGGTAGCCGTAGATGCGTTTGCGGTATCGCTTCAGCACGAAGTTCCGGACGAAGAAGAAGGCCAGCACACAGAACACCGCCAGCAGGAATACCAGGAACCATTGGCCGGTCAGTGGTTCCTCCACGAAGGGCAGGTGGTAGGTGCCGTCCTGCATCATCAACGAGAGCACCGTGAGGATGGCCGCCAGGATGGCCAGCAGCAGGATGTTGCCCGAAAGGCCTTCGCGGTACAGCACCAGCACGAAGGCCCCGCTCACGAGGGCCGTTCCGGTGTCGGGTTGCAGCATGATCAGTGACACGGGCAGCAGGATGATGATGGCGCTGATGACCCGGGAGCGCAGCTCGGTCAGGGTCTTCAGGCCGCTGAGATACTTCGTCAGCGCCAAGGCCGTGGCGAACTTGCTGAATTCCGCCGGCTGTATGCCGAAGCCGCCCACGCCGAACCAGGCCTTCGCCCCGTTCACTTCCCGCCCCACGAGCAACACGAGCACCAGCAACAACAAGACCCCGCCGTAGACGGGCCACACGATGCGTTTGATGAACTCGCCCTCGATCATCAGGATCAGTGCCCCCAGCACGATGGAGGCGAG
This sequence comes from Flavobacteriales bacterium, assembly GCA_036405935.1. GTDB lineage: Bacteria > Bacteroidota > Bacteroidia > Flavobacteriales_F > PHOS-HE28 > PHOS-HE28. Next base: position 38,567 of record DASWWQ010000124.1, on the reverse strand, counting down.
GATCCATACGCTTTGCGCTCCGTACTCGCGTGTCCGATCGAACAGGTTGGCGTGTTCGGGATCGTAGGCGGCGCTGTAGATGTTGGCCCAGCCCATGGCCATCAGCAACAGGTACATGATCACCAGGGGGCGATCGAAGTTGGCCGCTATGTTCTCGCGCTGGTTCATCGCTTGCGGCGCTTGCTCACGAACTTCTTGAAGTTCTTCTCGGTGGCGATGAGGTTGGCCTCCATCATCCGCTTCTCCACGTCGGGCCGCGTGATGGTGTCCGTGAGGTACTGCTCCATGCACAGACTGGCGATGGGTGCGGCCCATGTGCCGCCGAAGCCCGAGTTCTCCACGTACACCGCGATGGCGATCTTGGGATCGTCCATCGGGGCGAAGGCGATGAACACCGCGTGGTCCTTGCCTTGCGGGTTCTGCGCCGTTCCGGTCTTCCCGCACACGGTGATGCCGGGGATCTTCGCTGAACGCGCCGTGCCCCCGGGCTCTTCCACCACCCGCCGCATGCCCTCGGCGATCAGGCCGAACCACTTGTCGTCCACCTTGGTCGTGTTCTTCTTCACGTCCTTCTTCAGGCTGTCCGGCGATCCGATGGCCCGCACCACGTGTGGGTCGTAGTAGTAGCCGCGGTTGGCGAACGTGGCGGCGAGATTCGCCATCTGCACGGGTACAACCAGCACTTCACCTTGGCCGATGCTGACCGAGTAGATGGTGCTGAAGGCCCACTGCTCCTTGCCGTAGATCCGGTCGTAGAATTTCACGCTGGGTATGCTGCCGCCCTTCACCGAAGGTTGGTCCAATGCGGGCCGGCTGCCCAGGCCGAAGCTGGTGATGTAGTCGTGCCACTGTTCCAGTCCCAGTGCGGCGTCCTGGAAACGGTTGGGCACCTTGTTCTGCTCGATCTCCCGCTTGAAGACGTTGTAGAAGTACGGGTTGCATGACATCTGGATGGCCTGCTCCACGTTGCCGGCCATGGGGTGGTTGTGGCAGCCCACCAACGATTTGTTGCAGGGGAATCCGGTGTTGGGGGTGATCACACCTTCCTCCAACGCGGTGAGCGCCTGGACCAGCTTGAAGATCGAACCTGGTGGGTATTGGGCCTGCAGGGCGCGATCGAAGAGCGGTACGAGCGAGTCCTTCTGCAGGATCCGGTAGTTCGTGTTGCGCACGCGGCCCACCAGCAGCTCCGGATCGTACGTGGGGGCACTGACCAGGGCGATGATGCCGCCGGTCTTCGGGTCCAACGCCACGATGCTGCCCTTCTTGCCGCGCATCAGGCGCTCCCCGAGCTGCTGCACCTTCAGGTCGATGCTGGTGTAGAGGTTCTTCCCTTCATAGGCCAGCGTATCGTACATGCCCTCCTTGAAGGAGCCTTGGACGTTGTTGTGGACATCCACCACCACGTACTTCACTCCCCGCTTGCCGCGCAGGTCCTTCTCATAGTACTGCTCCAGTCCCCCGATCCCGATCACGTCACCGGGACGGTAGTAGGGGTCCTGCTCCACCTTGCGGGCATCCACCTCGCTGAGGTAGCCCAACATGTGCGCACCCACGTGCGGAGGATAGGTCCGCAAGGTGCGGCTCTGCCCGTAGAAGCCCGCGTACTTGTGCAGATGCACGGCGATGGCCGCGTACTGGTCGGCCGTGATCTGCTTCTCGAATTCCGTGGGCTTCCACTTCGAGTAGTCGCGGGCGGCCTTCAAGCGGGTCTTCACCTCCTCCTCGCTGATGCCGATGAGCTTGGCGAAGGCCACAGTGTCGAAGGGCTCCACTTCGCGCGGAACCACCATGATGTCGTACACGGGCGTGTTGGCCACCAGCAACTCGCCCCGGCGGTCGTAGATCAGGCCACGGGAGGGGAACACGGTGACCTTGCGTTCGCTGATGTCCGCCGCGCGGGCCCGCCAGCTGCTGTCGATCACCTGGATGTAGAACAGGCGCAGCACGAACACTGCGCAGATGAAGATCACCGACGCCAGCAGGACGAATTTGCGGTCATCGAAGTTCATCGCGTCCGTAGGGCCGAGGTGGTGAGCGCTTGCGCCAGCAGGCACAGCACCAACGTGGCCGCTGCGCTGACCAAGGCACGGAGCAGGGTGGAGGCGAAGTCGTCGAAGCGGTACACTTCAACGAAGAAGAGCCAGAGATGGTGTGCCACCACCAGCACGCCGGCGAAGGTCATGAACCAAGTGAGGCCCATGTGGGCGATGATCGGACGTTTGCCGAACTCGTAGCCTTCGCGAGGGGCCAGGAGCCGCAACATCCAGATGCGTGTGTAGGCCAGCACCACGCACGCGCTGGTATGCATGCCCGGCGTACTGGTGAAGAGGTCCATGACGATGCCCGTCACGAACCCGATCAGCAATGTGGCCCAGGGCGGTGTTTCGAAGGGCAGCATCACCAGGAAGAGCACATAGAGATACGGTACCACCCACCCGTTGGCGAGGTCCAGCTGGTCCAATACCAACGCCTGCAGCAGGATGAGCAGCACGAAGCGGAAGAGGTTGCCGAGTACGGTGGTGATCATTGGACCGTGGCTTTGGCCTCCAAGGTGTCGCGCTGCGCCTTGTAGAGGTCCTGGATCACATGCACGTAACCGCCGCGGGTCAGGTCCTCGCTGAGCCCCACGATGATCGCGTGGAAGTTGCTGCTGGGGTCGTTGGTGACCTCCTTCACGATGCCGACGGGAATGCCCGGCGGGAAGATGCCGTCGCTGCCCCGGGTCACCACGGTATCGCCCACGGCCACCGGTACGTGCTTGGCGATGTCCGCCAGCGAGGCCGTGGTGGCATCGTGCGTATCCCATTTGAGCAGGCCGTAGTGGCCGGTGCCCTTCAGTTGAACGGAAGGGGTGAGCTCACTGCTCAGGATGCTGATCACCAGGGCGAAGTCCGGACTGGCCTCGCGGACCACGCCGACGATACCGTTGGTGCCGATCACCCCCATGTCCTTGTGCACGCCGCGCAGGGTGCCGCGGTCCAGCGTGAAATAGTTGCGTTCCTTGTTGGTGGTGCTGTTGATCACCTTCGCCGTCAGGTACTCGTACTGCAGATGCCGCACGGTGTCGACGAAGACCTGGGCGCTATCGTTGGTGAGCACCACCTGCGAGTTCCGGGTGCGTTCGCGGGCCAGCGCCTCGGCCAGGTCCTTGTTCACCTGCCGCAGGCTGGCGAACTCGGTGATGTCGTTCCGCCACCGGTAGATGCCGGCGATCGCGGCGTGACTGCTGCTGATGGCCTGCGCGCGCTGGTGCATGTTGCCGTTCACGAGCATCATCATGGACACGATCATCAACGCGAGGAACAGCAGGTTGTCGCGCTGGCGGAGAAGGAAGCGGAAGAGGTTGCGCATCTCGCAGCAGTTGCGAGCGGCGAGCAACGAGTGGCGAGTGGTGTGGTGCGGCTGCACTCACCATTCGCCACTCGGCACCCGCTACTCCCTCATCAGGAACTGGAACCGATCGATGTTCTTGAGGGCGATGCCGGTGCCGCGGGCCACGGCGCGGAGGGGATCCTCGCTCACGTGCACGGGCAGCTTCGTCTTGATGCTCACCCGCTTGTCCAGCCCGCGCAGCAGGGCACCGCCTCCGGCCAGGTAGATGCCGGTCTTGTAGATGTCGGCGCTCAGTTCGGGCGGTGTGCTCTCCAAGGCGCTGAGGATGGCCTCCTCGATCTTGCTGATGCTCTTGTCGAGCGCCTGCGCGATCTCGCTGTAGGTCACGGTGATCTCCTTGGGGATGCCCGTCATCAGGTCACGACCGCGAACGGCGTAGTCCGGCGGAGGATTCTCCAGCTCGGTCATCGCGCTGCCCACCTCGATCTTGATCTGCTCGGCGGTGCGCTCACCCACCAGGATGTTGTGCTGGCGGCGCATGTACTCCTCGATGTCCTGCGTGAACTCATCACCGGCCACGCGGATGTTCTTGTCGCAAACGATGCCACCGAGGGCGATCACGGCGATCTCGCTGGTGCCGCCGCCGATGTCGATGATCATGTTGCCCATGGGCTCCTCCACGTCGATGCCGATACCGATGGCCGCCGCCATGGGTTCATGGATGAGGTACACCTCCTTGGCACCGGCATGCTCGGCGCTGTCCTTCACCGCGCGTTTCTCCACCTCGGTGATGCCGCTGGGGATGCAGATGACCATGCGCAGGTTGGGGGTGAAGAGCTGGCGGCCGGGCTTGATCATCCGGATCATGCCCTTGATCATCTCCTCCGCGGCCTGGAAATCGGCGATCACCCCATCGCGCAGGGGGCGTACGGTCTTGATGTTCTCGTGCGTCTTCCCGTGCATCTGCTGCGCGGCGCGGCCGATGGCGATCACCTTGCCGCTGGTGCGGTCCAGGGCCACGATGCTCGGCTCGTCCACCACCACCTTGTCGTTGTGGATGATCAGCGTGTTGGCGGTGCCGAGGTCGATGGCGATCTCTTGGGTGAAGAAGTTGAGCCAGCCCATACGGTGGTTCTTAGTGTTTGAAATGGCGGTTTCCGGTGATCGTCATCGCGAGGCCCAACCGGTCGCAGGCATCGATGCTGTCCTGGTCGCGGATGCTACCCCCGGGTTGCACCACGGCGCTGATGCCCGCTTGGGCGGCGATGGTGACGCAATCCGGGAAGGGGAAGAAGGCGTCGCTCGCCATCACCGCCCCTTGCAGGTCGAACTTGAACTTGCCCGCCTTGGCGATGGCCTGCTCCAAGGCGTCCACGCGGCTGGTCTGGCCCGTGCCGCTGGCCAGCAGCTGCCCGTTCTTCGCCAGCACGATGGCGTTGCTCTTGGTGTGCTTCACCAGTACGTTGGCGAACTCGAGATCCGCCAGCTCGGCGTCCGTAGGCCGTTTGGTCGTGGCCACGCGCATGGCGGCCGCGCGGTCCATCACGTTGTCCGGCGTCTGGCTCAATACGCCGTTCAGGGCCGTGCGCAGTTTCCGCGTCGGACGTGCGGAGGGTTTGCGCTGCAGGATGATGCGGTTCTTCTTCCTGCGCAGCACCTCCAAGGCATCGGCGTCATAACCCGGTGCGCAGATGATCTCGAAGAAGATGGTGTCGATGGCCTCGGCGGTGGCCTTGTCGATCGGGGCGGTGGTGATGAGGACGCCACCGAAGGCGCTCACGGGATCACCGGCCAGGGCATCGGTCCAGGCCTGGAGCAGGGTGGGACGGTTGGCCGCGCCGCATGCGTTGTTGTGCTTCAGGATGGCGAACGGCACACCGGGCAGCTGCGACAGGTCGTCGATCAGTTCCAGCGCCGCATCGAGGTCCAGCAGGTTGTTGTAGCTGAGGCCCTTGCCGTTCAGCTGTTCGAACAGCCCATCCAGATCACCGTGGAAGGTGCCCGGCTGGTGCGGATTCTCACCGTAACGCAGCACATGCGCCGGACCGGCGCTGGCCCGCAGTTCGGCGCTGTCGCCGGCGAACCAGTTGTGGATGGCGCTGTCGTAGTGGGCGCTCACCGCGAAGGCTTGTGCTGCAAGGGCCCGCCGCTCGGCCAAGGTGGAGGAGCCCTTTCCTTCGGTGAGGATCCGCTGGAGTTCCGGGTATTGGGCCTGGCTGGCCACGATCACCACGTCGCCGTGGTTCTTCGCTCCGGCACGGATCAAGCTGATGCCACCGATGTCGATCTTCTCGAGGATGGCTTCCTCGCTGCCTCCCGCGGCCACCGTGGCTTCGAACGGGTAGAGGTCCACCACCACCAGGTCCAAGGCGGGGATCCCGTACTCCTTCAACTGGGCCGCATCGCTTTCCAGTCCGCGACGGCCGAGGATGCCCCCGAAGATCCTCGGATGCAGGGTCTTCACGCGGCCCCCGAGGATGCTGGGGTAGCTGGTCAGCGTTTCCACCGGCACCACGGGGATGTTGAGCTTTTCGATGAACTCCTGCGTGCCGCCCGTGCTGTAAAGCGTGACGCCCGAACGATGCAATTCGCGCACGATCGGCTCCAGGCCGTCCTTGTGGTAAACGGAGATGAGGGCGCTCGATATGCGCTGCAGGCCTGCTGACATCCTTTTTTCGCTGCGCAAGTTTACAGGCGCTGCCAGTGAACCCGGAAGGACCTTGCACGCGTTTTCAAGCGTGTTACCAACAGGTTACGCGTAACAACGTGGACCGCGCGACAGGTGCGGGCGGGATCAGAAGCTCAGTCCGATGCCGAGGGTGACATGCACGACGTCGGTGTTGCTGCTCAAGGTGTTGAAGGCGATGTTCCCTTGGTCGTTCACCACGATGGACCCCGGATCCACATAGGTGGTCTTGCCGCTGTTGAAGCGGGCCACACGCGCTTCGATGTAGCCCATGCTGCCCAGGCCGTACATCAGTCCAACGGCCCAACCGCTGCTGAAGACCAGGTCGCTGGAATTGCGTTCGCGCCGGACCGGCTCCTCCAGTCCGTCCACGGTCACGCGGCTCTTCGTGGTGAAATGGCGCATGCCCACCATGCCGTCCACGTAGGGGCGCACCTTGCCGCGCAAGGGATTGAAGCGGAGCAACGGATGATAGCTGAGCACTTTGGCCTTCACCCGCAGATCGGCCTCCGTGGCGTCGACGCCGCTGATCGCGATGGGCACCACTTGGTCATGCGAGCCCATCTGGCTGTAATCGAAGGCGAAACCCGTCTGGAAGGGCAGAAGGCCCATCGGAACGCCGAGATGTCCATTGATGTTGAACAGGTTCCGGCCCCAGGTGTCCTGGAACTGCCCGGTGGGGATGGCCAGGCCGATGCCACCACCGATGGAGGTCCTTCCGGCCAGTTGGCACTGGCCGGTGGTGGCGAGGACCAGGAAAGGGAGAGCGAGCAGGGAACGCATGGCGGTGTGGTGCGGAACGCTCTTTACGGATCCCGTGCCAACTCCAACGCACCTTTGTCCGCGGACGATATGCGTCCAGGCCATGGAACTCGGTACGGATTGGGCGGCGGCGGGTCTGCCGGGATTGTTCCTGGCCTCGTTCCTGGCGGCCACCCTTCTCCCGTTCAGTTCGGAGCTGGTGTTGGCGGCCATGACCCGCGGACCTTGGAGCGCGGGATCCTTGTTGGCGGTGGCCTCGGTGGGCAATACGCTCGGTGGGCTCACCAATTTCGGTCTGGGTCGCTGGATCGCTTCAGGCAAGGCGGTCCGCCGCTTCGGCCTGGATCCCGCCAAGGGCGAGCGTTGGCGGGCCTGGGCGGAACGCTACGGCCCATGGTGCGCCTTGTTGTGCTGGCTGCCCGTGATCGGTGATCCCTTGGCCATCGCGTTGGGCCTGGTGCGTGCGCGGACGCTGCCCGTTGTCGTGCTCATGTTCGTGGGCAAGGCACTCCGCTACGCCGTGGTCCTCGGGCTTCTTCGCTGATCCCCGGAACGCCGGAAGCCCCCTTTTTCAGGAGGCTTCCGATCGGGGAGAGAAGACGTTCGCCGCTTCCTCTTCGGATCAGTACACGGTATTCTGGGGATCCCAGTTGGCCCAGCCGCTGGTCCAGTTCTCGGAACCGAAGGCGCCCTTATAGGGAACGCTGGTGAAGAACGGATCGGTGAGGTCGCTGTCGCTGAACAGGGCTCCGCTGGCCAGGGGGGATCCACCGTTGAGGGTGAAGTTCGGCGCGTTGCGGTTGAAGGCGTCCACCACACCGAGGTCGCTGTTGTTGGCCAAGCTGGTGTTGCCGTTGCTGGTGAAGAAGGCGCCTACATCGTAGGTGCTGCCCGAGGCCACGGCCGTGAGCGTGCCGATGGCGGCGTACACGTTGTTCTTCACTTTCAGTTCACCGGCATCGGCGTTGGTCTCGCAGAGGCTGCCGTCCAGCAGCAGACCCGTGGGCCATCCGGCGAACACGCTATTGAAGAGGCGCGTGTGCGTGTTGCGGCGCAGGTGGTTGGCGCGCTTGTAATTGCTGTTGAAGGTGGTGGTGGGCGTGGCTTGGGGACCGAACACGCTGATGTTGCTGATCACCGGGGTGGTGAAGGGCGTGGCGCCGGATCCGCTGGCGTCGTTGTCATGCTCCAGACCGTTGCTGCCGCTGACGTCGGCCTGGTTGGGATCGCGGAGCACCACACCGAACTGCAGCTTGCCGCTGTAGCCGTTGTCCATGTCGAAATCATCGTCCAGACCACCGAAGGCGATCAGGTGCTTGTTGTTCACCGTGCCGCCGAACCACTCGAAGCTGTCGTCGCCGCTATAGCTCACCTGGATGTGGTCGATGTCCGTGCCGTTGCCCACACCGGCCAAGGTGATCCCGTTGATCTCGTTGTTCTCCTGGAAGGCGATGCCGGGGAATTCGATGCGTACGTAGCTCAACGAACCGCTGTCATCCGCGGGGTCGTTGCCTCCGAACACGGCTTCCACGCCACCTTCCACCACACCCGTTCCGCCGGGGAGATTGATGGGCGCACGGCCGCAGATGATGATACCGCCCCAGTCGCCGGGAGCGCGGGATCCAGCGGGTTCGGCGCTGGTGAAGACGATCGGGCTGCTGGGCGTGCCCACGGCGATCAGCTTCGCACCGCGGTTGATGATCAGCGTGCCCTTGGTGGCCTTGTCACCGAAGATGACGGTGCCGGGTTGGATGGTGAGCGTGGCGCCCAGTTCCACCTCCACGAAACCCTTGATCAGGTATTTGCGGTCGGCCGTCCAGGTGGTGGTGCTGCTGATCGGTTGATCGATGGTCACCAGGTTCGACGGCGTAGGGGTGGGGGTCACCTCCTCGTCCTCGTCATCATCCTTCTTGCAACCGGTCGTCAACAGGATCGCTCCGCCGAGCACGAGGGTCCAGAGGGAGCGGTACTTGAATGGGTTCATGTCCTTGCTTGTTTCTTGATTCTGGGCGCAAAAGGACCATGCGCTTCTTATCCCATCATGTGTTCCATCTTATGCGATCGTTCAACCGCATTGTCATTGTGTTAAGCCCGGACTAACGCATCGGGCGGAAAGGGGATCGATCCCCTTTCCGCCCGATGCATCATGGTGGCCGGCTCAGAAGCGGTAGCCCACGCCGGCCGAGAAGTACTGTCCGCGGCGGAAGGTGAGAACATCCTCATCCACACCGTCGATGGTGCCGTTGCCGTCGCTGTCCTGCTTCAGCGACATGCGCTGGTTCAGCAGGTCCTGCACGCTTAGCTTCACATCGAAGTGTTTGCCGAGGGTCTTCGATACGGTGATGTCCACCGAGTTGCGGGGCATCTCGTAGATGTCGGGGAACAGGCTGTTGCCCACGGCGTACAGGCGGCGGCCGAACACGTTCCACAGCACGCTGCCACGCAGGCCGGTCTTGGCGTCATCGTAGTACACACCGGCGTTGGCCACGTAGGGGCTTTGGCCCATCATGGGGCGTTCGCGTTTCTGGCCCACGGCCTGTTCGCCGAGGTCCACCGTGCTCTTGATCACCGATCCATTGAACACCACACCCACCTTCTCGGCCCACGTGGCCGAACTCATGCTGGCGAGCGAGCGGCGTACTTCCACCTCCACGCCGAGGTTGTCCGCACCTGCCGCGTTCTTGTAGGTGAGGTTCCGCGTGCCGCCGCCGGTGCTGCTGACGAAGAAGGTCTCGATGGGATCGGTGAAGCGCTTGTAGAACACACCGATGCTCATCACCTCGTTCAGCGTGGGGTAGAACTCCCATCGGGCATCGAGGTTCAGGATGCGCGCGGTCTTCAGGTCGGGATTGCCCGCCAAGGTGCTGTTGCTGCTGAAGTCGTAGAAGGTGAAGGGGGCCAGCTCGCGGAACTCGGGACGGTTCACGGCTTGGCTCACGGCCACGCGCACCAGGCTCCGCTTCGTCAGGTTGTAGCTGGCGTTCAACGAGGGCAGGATGCTCAGCACCGGATTGTCCACGCTGATGATGCCGTTGGTGTACGTGCCGCTGGAAAGCTCCTGGTGGTTGTGCTCCACCCGCGCACCGGCCGATACCGTGAAGGCGCTGTCGAAGGTGAAGGTGCTGCCGAGGTAGCCGGCCATCAACGTGTTCGCCGCGGTGTAGGCGTCGCTGGGGTTGGTGCCCTCCATCAGCTTGAAGCCGGTGGTGGTGTTGATGTTGGCGTCGCTGAAGGCCTCGTCGAGCGACAGGGCCAGCAGGCCTTGGTCGAACTGCGTGAAGTTGCTCTTCACGAAGGACATCCACCGTGCGCTGAATTCGCGGTCCTTGCGTTCGACGAAGACCCCCGCGCGGATCTTGCCCGTCACCTTGCTGGCGTTGCCGCCCACCTTGCGCTCCACGTCCACACGGCCGGTGATCACTTTCTCATCAAGGTCACTGAAGAAACGACCGGCATTGGTGGCACTGGCCGTGGGTGCGATCTGGATCTGGTACGGGGTGTCGCTGTCGCTCTGTCCGGCGGAACGAGTGGTACGGGCCCGACGGTAGTCGGGCTCCTTGCTCAGGGCCAGTCCGTAGCCGGCCGTCCATTGCACGTTCGTGCGGTCATCGGCCAGGTCGTGGCTGCCGTGCAGCTGGCCGCTGTACACCGTGCGCTCCTGCCAGCGGAAGGCCACGTTGCGCACATCGAAGTCGCCATCGAAATCGCGGCCCGTGCGTAGCGTGGTGCGGCCTTCCCCTTGCTGGTTGAAGAGGTTGCGGAACTCGATCTTCCCGCGGCTGCCGAGCAACGCCGTCCAATTGTGCAGCACGCTGATGCGCGTGTTGCGGATGTTCTCGTTGTCGCTGTAGCGGTACAGGCTGTCGCTGCGGCCCGCGGCTGGATCGAACATGTTGTAGTTGTAGTTCTGCGCGGTGTAGGCCACGGAGGTGAGGGCGTATTCCACCGTGGTGACGTTGCCGTACTGGATGCCACCGGGCTTGCCGAAGCGACGGGCGAGCATGAGGCCCAAGCGCTGGTCGGGCAACGCGGTGCCTTCGTTCGCGCTCCAATTGTTGGTGAGGCCCCGGCCGGCGCTGGCCAGCTGTTCGCCGCTCAGGCGGTTCACGTTGGAAGGGAAGTTGCCGGGCAGGGTGCGGGTCCCGTTGTCGAAGCCCAGCAGGTCGGTGGTGCCGGCCTTGTCGGTAAGGAAGTCCGAGCCGGTGGTGCCGTTGCGGAAGGAGCCGGCGTAGGTGATGCGCGTTTCGTTCTCGGAAGGCACGCTCAAGGTGTTGATCTTCACGACACCACCGGCGAACTCACCCGGCAGCTCGGGCGCGCCGGTCTTGTAGATGAGCACGCGGTCCAGTGCGCCGCTGGGGATCAGGTCGAAGCTGAAGGCGCGCTTGTCGGCCTCGAGGCTCGGGGCGATCACGTCGTTCAGCAACACGGTGTTGTACCGGTCGGAGAGGCCGCGGATCATCACGAAACGATCGCTCACCAACGTAACACCGGGGATGCGTTTCACCACGTCGCCCGCATTGCGGTCCTGGCCCTTGGCGATCTGCTGACGGCCCACACCGTTCACCACCTGGTCGCTCTTGCGCACTTCCTGCATCACGGCCACCTCGCTCTCGGTGCGGCGCTCCTTCACCACTTGCACGGCTTCCATCTCCTGCGCACCACCGTCGAGCTGGATGTCCGCGGTCACGGTCTCTCCGGCCACCACGGTAATGCTACGCTCGGCGTTCGGGAAGCCGATCATGCTGGTGACCAGCGTGTAGGTGCCGCCATCGGCCTGGAACGTGAACCTGCCGTCCAGATCGGTGCTGGCGCCGGTGGTGGTGCCCTTCAAGGCCACGTTGGCGAAGGGCTGTGGCTGCAGGCTACCGCCTTCCATGGCCCGGACGGTTCCGGTGATGGTACCGCGTTGGGCGAAGGCCGCGATGGCGGTGAGGACCGAACAAAGAACGAGGAGCGAACGGATCATCTCGGGTGGGTAAGGGAACTGTTCCCCTTACGCGCCGCAAAAGTCCCTGCCTCCCGTTAGCTGGTCCTTGATCGGTGGTTAATACAGTGTTATGCTGGGCTTCCTTCCTTTACCCCAACGTTAACCCGCTTCTCGAGGAACCACCATTTGGGGGTGTCCTGGTCCTTGCGGGCCTCGCGCCACATGCCCACCAACAGCTCCTGCAGGAGGGTGGTGGCCTCATCGATGCTGTCCACCACATGCAGGAAGCGCAATTCCTCACGGCCGATGGTGCCTTGCTCGTACATGAGTTCCAATTGGGCCAGGGTGGGCGCCCAGTAGGTGCGTCCGTACAGCATCACCGGGAAGTTGCGGACCTTGCCCGTTTGTACCAGGGTGATCACCTCGAACATCTCGTCGATGGTGCCGGCGCCACCGGGCATCACCACGAAGCAGACGCTGTATTTCAGGAGCAGCACCTTGCGCACGAAGAAGTGGTCGAAGGTGAGGCTGACGTCCAGGTAGGGATTGGCATACTGCTCATGGGGCAGGACGATGTTGCAGCCCACGCTGGTCGCACCCACCTCCTTCGCTCCCCGGTTCGCGGCCTCCATCACGCCCGGTCCGCCGCCGCTCATCACCGTGAAGCCCACCCGGCCCACCCGACGGGCCAACTCGCGCGTGGCCTCGTAGTAGGGATGGTCCTCCTTGAAGCGGGCGCTACCGAAGAAGGTGACGCAGGGTCCCACGAAATGCAGCTTGCGGAAGCCGTAGATGAACTGTTGCATGATGTGCAACAGGGTCTTGAACTCCTTCCATCGGGAACGCGGCCCGCTCAGGAAGCTGAGGTCGATGCGGGTGCGCGAGGGGTCGATCTTCGTCTCGTTCACGGGCCGAAGGTACCCCCGCGTCAGTGCACCACCACGCGTTGGTATTGCCGGGTGCCCTGAAGTTCCAGCACTACGCAGTAGGCTCCGGGCCGGTCCAGCACGATGGGAGCGGGATCGCTGCCACGACGCTGGGCCACGGTACGGCCGGTGGCATCGAACACCTGCAGCACATCGGCGCGAAGGTCCGTGCGCAAGGGTAGCACCGAGCCGGCCGGAAGCACGGTGGCCAGCAGGAACCGGCCGGGCGATGCCCTGCCTTCCGCGATGCCCACCGATAGCTCGCACTGCAGTACCACGGGGTTCACCCAAGCGATCTGCGCATCCTCGTAGCAACGCAACGGCATGTTGTATTCGCCATCGCAGGCCGCGAAGATCCAGGGGAACAGATAGCGCAGATCCCCCAAGCGCTCGATCAAGGTGCCCGAGGTGAGGGTGCCGATGAAGCCTTCGGACCAGACATCGAGCGAGACCTGCGTGGTGGCGAGCGTTGCTCCGTCGACCACCACATGCCCGGTGTCCAGCACGGTCCAGATCAAGGTGTCGCCGTTGCCCCAGGTCGCATTGAAGTCGGCCCGCATCAGCCACGTGCTCCCGATCGGCTGGCGGAAGATGTACAGCGGTTCGAAGGTGCCGGCGAGTTCGCTGAAGTACAGCACCGAATCCCCGCTGGTGGTGACGTAGCGGTGGAAGGGCATGCATCCGTTGACACCCTCGATCCAGGCCAGCTTGGAGCAGTTGCGGCCCAGGATCAGGGTGTCGCCCACGTTCTCGATCACGAAGAGATTGCTGTCCGGGAAGAAGGCGTAGCGTTGGGTGTAGGTCCACTTGGCGCCCGCTGGTGCGAAGACCGTGTTCACGGGAGGTGGAGGCATGCATTCCGTGATGCCGGGGGCCATCCAGGTGCCGATCCCATCATCGGTGTAGCAACGCAAGGGACCGGGGAACATCGGGTCGCACCAAGGCATCACCCAAGGAAAGAGGTAGTGCAGGTCGCCGATGCCTTCGATCAAGGTCCCACTGGTGTAGGCGAAGGAATCACCCGAACTGTCATGCAGTTGTACCGTGAGGGTTCGGCGCATTTCCCCATCGATCTCCGTTGTCCCTGTGGCCATCACCGTGTAGGTCAACGTGGTGTTGAAGGAGGTCTCCGGGATCACGATGTCCCAGCTTTCCCCTACCTGCGCGTCCCATTTGTAGAGCAGCGCGAAGTCCTCCATCAGCTCCGGCGTCCTGAAGAATACTTCATCCTGCTCCTGGTAGACGAAGGCCGTTGACTCCCAGCACGGGGACAGCGTGGAGCCCTGTACCGTGGAACAGGAATGGCCATCGATGAGGGTGTCGCCCACCACGCCCACGGTGTAGGCGCCGAGGTCGTATTCGTAGGTCCAGAGCGCGCCGGGCGGTGCGAACTGGGCCGACAACAGAAGGGGGAACAGGGCGCAGGGTATCGATAGTGTACGCATGGGGGTGGGGTCCTGGTGATCACTGCAAGGACGCCTCGATCCCGATGTCCGCTGCCCACGATCCATCACTTCACGGCTTCCCAGTTGCGGTGGATCGGATCGACCCTCTTCGCCACGATCCGCTCCGCAGTTTGAAAAGGTCCGTGCCCATGGTCCAGCGCAACCATGCACGCAGCGTACACGTAGCCATGTCCCCGCCCGGGAACGATAAATATCTGTTAAGGCCCCGGCGCCTCGGTGTTCGAAAGAAGTACGTTCGCACCCGCTTAGGCCCAGAACCACCCATGGAGCGCCTCCGGATCAAGAACCTGTTGCTTGCATGCACCGTCATGCTGGGGCTGCAGTTCTGCTTCCCGGTCGCGCTGCATGCCGGAACCATGCCCCAGGTGGCCGAGATGATCAGTCTTGGTGCCGAGGATCCGGAAACCAAGCTTGATGCCCACACCGACCTCGACGCAACGGTGCCGGTGTTGTTGGCTTTGGTGATGTGCCGGGCGGAGGAAGCGACCGTGTGTTTCCGCATCGAAGCGGACGACCGCGCGCACCCTTCGTTGTTACCGGTCTCCGGTCTCCATCCTTCAGCGCCTTAAGGAATCCCTGCGCCCGGTGATACCGGGCCGGCGCTACGCAGCTGCGTGGCACCCTGATGCATGTTCCCGCAAGCGGGGCCCTGCATCCGTTCCGGACGATGCCTTCATGGGTCCGTCCACCGAAAATCGGGTTCTGTTCCATTCCCTTGAAAACGTCCATGGTCACGTCATCGCGTCACCGAAGTGCCGATCACATGCCGCATCGCATCCCATTCCCCATGAATCTCCTCGATCTGAATCGAAGTCCGCTCACCGTGGGTGTTCTTCTCCTGTCCATGCTCGCCACCGGCTGCGGCCATGCCGAAGAGCATGAGGAACATGAGCAAGGACGCTATCCCGCCACTGTGCCCCTGCTCGCGGATACCGTTGTGCAGCGCGACTACGTGTGCCAGATCCACTCCCAACAGCATATCGAACTGCGCGCGCTGGAGGAAGGCTACCTGCAGGACATCCTCGTGGATGAAGGGCAACATGTGAAGGAAGGTCAACTGATGTTCCGCATCCAGCCCATCCTATACCAGGCGGAAGTGGACAAGGCCAGGGCGGAAGTGGAATTCTCCGAGATCGAATACAACAATACCAAGGCCTTGGCCGACAGCAATGTGGTTTCGCCCAACGAACTGGCCATGGCGAAGGCGCATCTCTCGAAGGCGAAGGCCAAGCTCTCGATGGCCCAGGCGCATCTGGGCTTCACCGAAGTGCGTGCACCGTTCAACGGCATCATGGGCCGCCTGCATGTGCGGAAGGGGAGCATGGTGGACGATGGCGATCTGCTGACGGAGCTTTCCGACAACAGCGCGATGTGGGTCTACTTCAACGTGCCCGAAGCGGAATACCTGGCCTACCAGAAGAGCGCCTTGGCCGGACAGGGCACCAAGGTGAAGCTGATGCTGGCCGACACGGATGTCTTCGATCAACAAGGCGAGATCACGGCCATCGAAAGCGACTTCGACAACAAGACCGGGAACATCGCGTTCCGTGCCACCTTCCCGAATCCCGATGGCCTGTTGCGGCACGGTCAGACCGGGAACATCCTGATGGAGTCGCACCTGAAGGATGTGCTCCTGGTGCCGCAGAAGGCCACCTTCGAAGTGCTCGACCATCGGTACGTGTACGTGATCGGTGCCGACAGCATCATCCACAGCACCCGCATCCAGGTGGGTCCGGAACTGCAGCACCTCTTCGTGGTCACCGAAGGACTGAAGAAGGATGATCGCATCCTCTTGGAAGGCCTGCGCAAGGTGAAGGACAAGGACAAGGTGGACTATGACTTCGTTATCGCGGACAGTGTGGTGAAACACCTGGACCTCTACGCCGAGTGAAAACCGATGATTTTTTCACCACAGAGGCACGGAGCACATGGAGAAATGCGAAGGCGAGCAAATGCGCTCCTCCTCTGTGTCTCCGTGCCTCTGTGGTGAACTGATCCCAACCTCTTCGATCCATGTTCAGGAACTTCATCCATCGGCCGGTACTGGCCATCGTCATCTCGGTGCTCATCGTGTTCATGGGCCTGCTCTCCATCGAGAGCCTGCCCACGGCACAGTTCCCCGAGATCGCCCCCACCACGGTGAACATCTTCATCGCCTACCCCGGCTCCAGCGCGGACGTGCTCACGAAGAGCACGATCATCCAACTGGAGACCGCCATCAACGGGGTACAAGGGATGCGTTATATCGCCTCGGATGCCACCAGCGCCGGTGAAGGAACCATCCGCGTCATCTTCGAACCCGGCACCGACCCCAACGAGGCCGTGGTGCGCGTGAAGACCCGCGTGGACCAGGTGATGCCCAACCTGCCGCTGCTGGTGCAACGCGAAGGGGTGATCATCACCCCCGTGCAGCCCAGCATGCTCATGTACGTGAACCTCTACGGCAACGGGGAGGACGCGGATGAGCTCTTCCTCTACAACTACGCGTTCACGCAGTTGATCCCCGAGATCCAGCGGATCCCCGGTGTGGCGCAGGCGCAGATCCTCGGCAGCCGCAAGTACGCCATGCGCATCTGGATGAAGCCCGATCGCATGCGCGCCTACAACATCTCCGCGGAGGAGGTGATGAAGGCGATGGAGGAGCAGAGCCTGATCGCGCGTCCCGGACGCCTCGGACAGAGCTCCGGCATCGATGCACAGGCGCTCGAGTACGTGCTGATCTACCAGGGCCAGTACAATGAACCGGAGCAGTACGGGAACATCATCATACGTGCGAACGAGGAAGGCGAGATGATCAAGCTGAAGGACATCGCCAACGTGGAGCTGGGCAGCGAGTTCTTCGACATCTACTCGAACCTGGACGGCAAGCCCTCGGCATCCATCGTGCTGAAGCAGACGCTGGGCAGCAACGCCAGCGAGGTGATCGAGCAGGTGAAGGAGAAGCTGAAGGAGCAGGCGGAGTTCATGCCGCCGGGCATCGACTACAAGGTGAGCTACGACGTGTCCACCTTCCTGGATGCCTCCATGGAACAGGTGCTGCATACCCTGCGCGATGCCTTCATCCTCGTGGCACTCGTGGTGTTCATCTTCCTCGGCGATTGGCGATCCACGTTGATCCCCATCATCGCCGTACCCGTGTCGCTCATCGGCGCCTTCTTCATCATGCAGCTGTTCGGCCTGTCCATCAACCTGATCACCTTGTTCGCCCTGGTGCTCGCGATCGGGATCGTGGTGGACGATGCCATCGTGGTGGTGGAGGCCGTGCACGCCAAGATGCAGGAGCATCATCACCTCACGCCCTATGCGGCGGTGAAGGAGGTGATGGGCGAGATCGGTGGGGCCATCATCGCGATCACCCTGGTGATGGTGTCGGTGTTCATCCCCATCTCGTTCATGACCGGGCCCGTGGGCGTGTTCTACCGGCAGTTCTCCATCACCATGGCGGGCTCCATCATCCTCTCGGCCATCGTGGCGCTCACGCTGACCCCCGTGCTCTGCGCCATGATCCTCAAGCCCCATGGCAACGGCCACCGGAAGAAGTCGTTGATGGACCGCTTCATCGACAGGTTCAACAGCGGTTTCGAGAAGGTCACCGGCCGCTATGTCAAGGTGCTCAACCGGACCGTGGCCCGGCGTATCGTCACGTTCGGTGCATTGATCGCCTTCTGCGCGGGCATCTACGTCACCGACCAGGTGCTGCCCGCGGGCTTCATTCCCAGCGAGGACCAAGGGACCATCTACGCGATCATCCAGACGCCGCCCGGTAGTACCCTGGAGACCACCAACGAGGTGGCGCGCGACCTGCAGAAGATCTGCGCGGAGATCCCCGAGGTGGAGTCCGTGTCGTCGCTGGCCGGATACGAGATCATGACCGAAGGCCGCGGATCCAACGCCGGCACCTGCCTCATCGACCTGAAACCCTGGCACGATCGCAGCAAGGACGTACATGAGGTGATGGAGGAGCTGGAGCATCGGACCAAGGACCTCGGTGCGGTGATCGAGTATTTCGAACCGCCCGCGGTACCGGGCTTCGGTTCATCCGGTGGTTTTTCGCTCCGGATGGTGGACAAGACCAATGGCACCGACTACCACGAGTTCGAGCGCATCAACAACGAATTCATGGATGCGCTGCGCGAACGCAAGGAGCTCACCGGCCTCTTCACGTTCTATGCGGCCAACTATCCGCAGTACGAGATGATCATCGACAACAAGGTGGCCATGCAGAAGGGCGTTTCCATCGGCAAGGCGGTGGAGAACCTGAACATCCTCATCGGCAGCACCTACGAGCAGGGCTTCATCCGCTTCGGGCGCTTCTTCAAGGTGTATGCGCAAGCGGCACCGGAATACCGTCGTTATCCCTCGGACCTCACCGGGTTGTTCGTGAAGAACGAGGAAGGTGAGATGGTGCCGTACTCATCGTTCATGCGTTTCGAGAAACGCCTCGGTCCGAACGAGATCACGCGCTACAACATGTACAACTCGGCCGCCATCCGTGGGCTTCCGGCGGAGGGGTTCACCAGCGGCGATGCCATCCACGCGATCCAGGAAGTGGCGGAGCGGACGCTGCCGCGCGGCTACGACATCGCCTGGGAAGGTCTCTCCTACGACGAAGCGCGGCGCGGCAACGAGGCCATCTACATCTTCGCCGTGGTGCTCATCTTCGTGTACCTGGTGCTGGCCGCGCAGTATGAGAGCTTCGTGCTCCCGCTGGTGGTCATCCTTTCCCTTCCGGTCGGCGTCTTCGGCTCCTTCCTGATGCTGAAGGCGATGGGGCTGGCGAACGATGTGTATGCACAGATCGGCCTCATCATGCTGATCGGTCTGCTGGGCAAGAATGCGGTGCTGATCGTGGAGTTCGCCGTGCAACGACAGCGTGCCGGAGCCACGGTGCTGGAGGCGGCCATCGAAGGAGCGAAGGCTCGTTTCCGTCCCATCCTCATGACCTCCTTCGCCTTCATCGCAGGCCTGATACCGCTGGTGATCGCGAGCGGTGCGGGTGCCATCGGCAACCGGACGATCGGTTCATCGGCCATGGGCGGCATGCTCGTCGGCACGCTGGTCGGTGTGTTGGTCATCCCCGGTCTGTACTACGTCTTCGCCACGATGATCGTGGGCCGTAAGCTGATCAGCGACGAACGCGATGAACCGGTGTCCGAGGAATTCGTGCGCAAGGGGGAGGAGGCCAGCAATTCGAGCGAGGTGATCCGTTCGTTGAACGCACGGTTGAGGGACCTGCTCAAACGCAAGAAGGACTGATGACAACTGCAATGAACAAGGGCCTGGGTGCCCGATCGCTGCTCGGTATCGCCGTGGTATGCCTGGGTACACTTTCGTCCTGCGTGCCCGCACTCCGGATCAGGGAGGTCCGCAGGTCCGTACCGGCGAGCTACTCCGCCTCCACCGACACCACCGATGCCGCCGCCGTGAAGTGGCAGCAATTCTTCACCGATGCGGACCTGCGTGCGTTGATCGATACGGCGCTGGCCAACAACCAGGAGCTGAACATCCTGTTGCAGGAGATCGCGATGGCGAAGAACGAGGTGCGTGCGCGCAAGGGCGAGTACCTGCCGTTCCTCGACCTCGCCGCGGGTGCGGGCACGGAGAAGGTGGGGGAATACACGCGCAACGGTGCCGTGGAGCACAACCTGCCGATCCAGGAGGAGAGGGCCTTCCCGGAGCCGCTGCCCGACTTCATGATCGGCGCACGGGCTTCATGGGAGCTCGATATCTGGAACAAGCTGCGCAACGGCAGGAAGGCCGCCACCCTCCGCTACCTCGGTACCGTGGAGGGCCGGAACTTCATGGTGACGCACCTCGTGGCCGAGATCGCCAACAGCTACTACGAGCTGATGGCGCTGGACAACCAACTGGAGATCCTGCGCAACAACATCGCCATCCAGCAGGATGCGCTGGAGATCGTGAAGCTCGAGAAGCAGGCGGCGAAGGTGACCGAGTTGGCCGTCCGCCGTTTCGAGGCCGAGGTGCTGAAGAACCGGAGCGTGCAGTTCGAGATCCAGCAGCGGATCGTGGAGACGGAGAACCGCATCAATTTCCTCGTGGGACGGTATCCGCAGCCCGTGCGCCGCAACTCGGCGGGCTTCCCGGCACTGGTGCCCGACAGCATCTACGCCGGAGTGCCGTCGCAACTGCTCGCCTTGCGGCCGGACATCCGGCAAGCCGAACTGGAACTGGCGGCGGCCAAGCTCGACGTGAAGGCCGCCAAGGCGAATTTCTACCCCTCCGTGCGCTTGACGGCGGGCATCGGTCTCAATGCCTTCGATGCGTCCTTGCTCACGGAGACACCGGCATCGCTGCTGTACAACGTGGCGGGCGACCTGGTGGCGCCGCTGGTCAACCGGAACGCGATCAAGGCGGCGTACGCCAATGCCAACGCTCGACAACTGCAGGCCGTGTACGACTATGAACGCACCGTGCTGAACGCCTATGTGGAAGTGGTGAACCAGCTCGCCAACATCCGCAACCTGCGCCAGAGCTACGACCTGCGGCAACAACAGGTGGAGGCCTTGTCCAGCTCGATCACCATCTCCACCAACCTGTTCCGCAGTGCGCGCGCCGATTACATGGAAGTGTTGCTTACCCAGCGCGATGCATTGGAGTCCCGCTTCGAACTGATCGAGACGCACAAACAACAGCTCAACGCCATGGTGAACGTGTACCAAGCGCTGGGCGGAGGATGGCGGTGAACGAAGGGTGAAGGCTGAAGCGGGAGGGCGGAAGTGTGAAGTACACCGAATTCACACTTCCGCTTTTCCTCAGGCTTTCATGAACCTGCTTTGCGCGATGGGGCCCGTGAGGTCCATCACCTGCAGGCAATACGTGCCGCCGGGCAGCCCGCTCACATCCAAGCGTTCGATCGGGGAGGTCAGCCGCGTCTCGCGGACCACGCGACCATCGGCCGTCAGGATCCGGCAAAGCGTGGGGCCGGTGACCCGCTCCAGTCGGAGCTGCAGGAGGTCGTTCGCCGGATTGGGGAAGAGCGTCAGCGGACTCGACCCGTTGCGGGTATCCACACCTGCCGTGATCCCATTGAACACATCCTCCACATCGTCGGGGCCGAGCGCGGCACCGTAGAGGCGGAGATCGCTCACGCTGCCGCGCAGGTATCGTCCGATCTCGCCCGTGTTGCCCGCGAAGCAGCCGAGGAAGAGGTTGGTGGTGGTGGTCTCGGCGGGGGTGTAGCTGAAGCTGCGCTGTTCCGTTCCGTTCAGGTAATAGATCACGTCGGTGCCATCCATCACCACGGCGATGTGGTACCAGGTGCCTGCTTCAACGTCGGTGTCCAGTTCGTGGTCATGGTCGATGCCGCTGACGGTGGTTTCGGTACGAAGACCGAGCACATCGGTGTCGTAGATGATCTCGTTCACGTTGGTGTTGATGTTCTCCCCGAAGGTGCCCAAGCTCAACACGGTCTGTCCGTTGACCAAGGGGTCGTTGAACTTCACCCAGAACGTGGCGGTGGCAGCAGCCAAGGCATCGCGGTAGGCGACCGCCGCAAGGCTCAGATCAACGTGGTCGTTGCCATCGAGCACCACGGCCGTGTTCGCTTCGCCGGAAGGTCCGGGACCGAAGGTGGCCCCATACACCACGCCATGGAAGGCACTTCCGGAGACGTCCTGCGCGTTGCCGTGCAAAGGATAGTGTGCGAGCGTGGGGGGCAGTTGGGCGTGGAGCGTGAGGGGAAGAAGAGCGAGCAGCGCGAGGGGAGAGCGGGTCATGGTGATGCTTTAATGCCCATGGGACGGGCAACCTGGCTGTTTGTTACAGCGGGCATGAACCTAAGGCCGGATACCGTGTACCGACCTCACCACGCACTTCCCATGAGAACATCCATCACCCTCCTTATCCTGCTGTTGCTGAACGTCCGTGCACAGGCCACCACGCTTTTCGATCAGCTCCGTGCCTTCAATCCCTACTGGCAGGGGCATGCGGGATCGTTGCAAGGTCTTCCGGTGCGGGTGCTGGACAACGATGTCCACTATGTGCAGGCGCATCTGGAGCACGTGCTTGCGGTACTGGCCGATGCGGACATCAGCCACTTGTCGGGACCGCAACGGGAACTACGGAAGGAGTTGATCGGCCTTCTGGGTGACTATGCTCGCCAAGGCGTGTTCCCCATCAACTACCATAGGCACGAACGCACGCCGGTCTTCATCGATGAGCACGATACGTTCTGCGCGGTCGGTTTCCTCATGCGGAGCTCGGGTGAGGAGGTGATGGCCCGGCGCATCGCGGCCACGGACAACTTCGCCTGGGTGCGCCAGGTCACGGATCCGGAGCTGGGTGCGTGGCAGGAACGCTCCGGATTCACGCTGGAAGAACTGAAGTTGATCCAAGGCGCCTACGACTTCTATCAGCCGCGGGCGTGGCTGCTGCCCGACAAGTATGAGGTGCCACAGAAACCGGAACAGGTGGTGCGCTACTTCGAAGGCAAGGACAGCCGGAAGGTGTGGTGCAAGGGCGAAGGATCGAACGGTGACCTGCATGGCTCCTGGGTGCAGAACTACTCGGCCACCCTGCCCTGGATCGAAGGCTTCTTCGAGCATGGCGAACGTTCGGGTCGTTGGAAGGAGTACTACAAGGGCACGGACAAGCTCTGCCGTACCGAACACTGGCGCAACGACAAGCTCAACGGCGTGCGGACGCGTTACGACCGGGAGGGCCGGGTGATCGAGAACATCCTGTTCAAGAACGGTGTGGCGGTGGTGAAGACCAACATCGATGAACACCGTGGCCTGCGTTGGGTGCGCACGCCGGTGGACAGCGCCACGGTGCACACCGAGATCTTCACCACGGAAGGAGGGCTGGTGGCCGCGGGCAACGAACGTATCCACAATCCCGAAGGGCTGCAGTGGTTCCAGAACATCGAGCTCACTGCGCTCAACAGCTTCGCCATCTCCGCACGCGATGGTGCACCCCGTCCGGAGTTCGGGGTCCTATCGAACGGCTTCAACTTCGATCAGGACAAACAACAACTCCCGGGGTTGCACACGCTGGTGCAATACCGCAAGGAGGGCGATTGGGTCTACTACAAGGACTACCTGCGCGAACCGTTACCGGCAGGCACGGAGCCAACACGTCAACTCGTGTTCGCGCTGGACCACACGCATTTCGGGGCGGAGCTCTTTGCGAACCTCGCGAGCTACGATCATCTGGAGATCACGGCCAGCTACGACTCCATGCATGTGGCCTACGCGGATGACCGCATGGTGGACTTCCGGGGCTTCAAGGCCGATGAGCAGGACCGTTTGCAATTCACCTACCACGCCGTTCCGGGCCTGTATCTCGTGGGTCATCGCCTGCAACGGGCAGAGGACCATCCGCTCTTCCGGCGCGTCAAGTGCATCTCTCGTTTGGACCGCAATGGGGACCTCATCGGTACTCGGGTCGAGTACGATGCCCACGGTCTTTTGCTGCGCACGGAGCAGTTCCATCAACCCTACCGTGGGGAGGATGAGGTGTTCGGTATCCTGGACTGACCCTACTTGATCTTCGAGATCGTGCGACCGGTCACCTTCGTGGGTTTGTCCAGGTCGTTGATCGCGAACTCGGCCGCGGCCTTCACCAGGTCCTTCACGCGCGGGTTGCGGTAGTCTGCCGGCTTCTTCACCGGGATGTGGCGGATCAGGTTGCCGGTGCCTTGCAGCAGCTTATGCGGATCCTTCAGCAGCGTGCCCTTGTTGAAGCCCAGGTTCAGGTGCGCCGTGTAGATGGGGATCATGCAATACGCATCACCCAATTTCTCAGTGATGGCATAGACCGACGTGAGCGCATGCGTGTGGTATAACAGCTCGTTGCTCGCCGGATGCAGGTCCAGCATGAAGCTGCGCAGGTCATGATAGAGGTCGATCAGGTCCTGGTCCTTCCGTTCCAGGTGCCGGAGGAATTCGGGTGGGAGTGGGCGGGAGGGCATGGTTCAGCGCTCCATGAAGTGAAGCTTGAGCTCCGACTTCAACTTGCGGAAGTGTTTGTCCTCGGTCAGGAGCGGAACGTCCAGCCGGATGGCGGTTGCCGCGATGAGCGCATCGGCAAGCTTCATCCGATGACGGGAACACAGATCAATGGCGGTCGACTTGATGCCTGCATCAAGGTCGATGATGCGGATGCTGGCCATGTCCACCACCACTTTCGCCCGTTCGTGCGCGGTGTAGCCATGAAAGCCCAGGATCTCGATCTCCGTGACGAAGGACACATGGAGGAGCACACCTTCCAAGGGTGCGGTCGTTCGCTGATCCCCGGCCCAATGATGGATCAGCACGTTCGTATCCACCAGCAGCGACCTATCGGTCATCGCGCATGGTCTTCAAGTACTCCTTCATCCGCTCGGCGATGCCCGGGATCATGCCCGACGACTTCTTCGCATCGTAGCCCTTATGCTTCGTTCGTTTGGTCGCCTTCCGCTGTGGAGACTTGCGCGTGTAAACGGCCTGCGGTTCGTTCACCTCGTGCGGTGAAGTGCCTTTGTCCACTTTGGTGGACTTGGTCCGTTTCCTGGGCGCTGCCATGTTCCGAAGATAGGTGGCATTGCATGCCGCGAGGCATGTCCAGCCACCGCGATGATGGCGTCCAGACCGTAGTAGTAGGGCAGGTCATACCCCTTGCCGTTGGTGGCAACTGTTCGGAATTTCCGAACAGTTGGATAGGACGACCCAGGTTGAACTATTCGAGGATCTCGAATAGTTCGGTTCTTGGCAGCTATTCGAAGAATTCGAATAACTCGTTCTTCCTGAAGCTCAGCGTCTTTGTAGATCTCCTTCAGGTGGTAGTTGATCGTGTTCACCTCTACGCCGAAGAGCTCGGCCATCTTCTTCTGGCTCAGCCAAAAGGTCTCATCCTCGAAGTAGACCTCGATGCGTACCTCGCCCTGCGGCGTGATTGAGAAGGATCTCGGAGGCGTTCATGTGCAGCGCTGACGGACTTTCTGGCAAGGTGTAGGTGGCAACTTAAGGCTGCTGCGGCTTTCTTGGGCGGAAGAGCGTGGCGAAGTTCTGCACAGCTACTGGAGGTGTGCGGCAGGGTAATGCGATCTGGGCGTTCCGGCGCTCAGGGCAGCGCCGTCGGGCTTTACCCTGCAAGTCCGCACTCGTCGTTCCTCCTCACTTGCGGGCTTTCCGGTACAATCCCTAACGCGGGCACCGTTCGGCTTGGTGTTTTGTTCGCCGTGCATGAGTTCCGTGCTCAATATCTTGCATCCCGATTTGCGACTACAAGAGCACCATGTTCACCAACGATGAAGCGGCCAACTTGATGGCTCTGAAGAAGCAGCTTCGGGACCCTATGCAGGTCATTGATCTTGCTGCGGAACGCAACCGGCTGGAACTGTACTCTCCGGAGCAACCGGACATTTCTTTCCTCATCGATATCGGCTCGAACAAGAAGATCACCTTCAAAGTTTCTATGCACGCGCAGGAGGATAACTCCAAAGTGGGCCTGTTCCGTGTAGACTTCAAGGGCCGCCATCTTAACCCTTCCGGTATCGGTGCCGAGCTGCCTGCACGATTCCACCCGTACGTGGGCAAGTGGTTCGAGATCGATGAGCCACATGCTCACTTCTATATTGCTGGTTACAAACCGTTGGCTTGGGCAGTACCTCTCGCCGATATCCCATTTTCAGTAGCCGACATCCACTCGATGACGGATTTTCACTCTGCGGTTGACGCGTTCTCCAAGCACTTGAACGTCACCTCCGTTCTACAGATCCAAAGCGCCATCGCCTGATGAACTGGGTAAATCCTTTGGTCGACTCTTACTACAAGTGGCTTCGCGAGAAGACGCTTGTGCTTCCGTCCGAGACAGGCGACTGGACACAGATCAGTACGCCCTTCATTGGGCTGTTCAATGACACCATTGACATCTATGCCCAGCGAACGGCAAATACACTAACGCTTTCCGATAATGGTGAGACACTGCACAACCTAGAGCTCGCCGGGGTGATGACACAAGGCTCCAAGAAGCGGAAGGAGGTGATCAATACCATTCTGCTGAACTATGGCATTACCTCCAACGAAGGTGAACTCGTTGTGAAGGCCGATGAGCAGTCGTTCGCGCAGAAAAAGCACAATCTGCTTTCGGCTATTCTGGAGATCGGTGATCTCTACGTGCTCTCGAAGCACCACGTAGCCAGCATATTCAAGGAGGACGTTCGAGCTTTCCTAGATCAGTCGTCCATCATATACACACCCGACTTCATCTCGAAGGGAGCGACGGGTCTAGAGTTCACGTTCGACTTCCAGATCGCAGGGCATAAGAAGGAGATTGTAATCAAATCGTTCAACTCAATCAGCAAGTTGAACCTGCCCACTTTTCTGTTCTCGTGGGAGGACATCAAGCCCGTGCGGGAGAAGGTGAGCAAGAAGCAGGTAGAAGCGATCGCCATCATCAATGATGAGGACCATGAGGTTCACGATGAGTTCCTTACAGCGTTGAAGTCAAAGGAGGCGAGCTACATCCTCTGGTCGGAACGAGAGTTGCCTGAGAATCGGGCTAAACTGGCGGCCTGAGGAGCTATCCTCAAAATTGGTAAACCACACAGCAAATACTTTAAAATGGCACATGAAATCTTCAGTCATGATCAGAGGGTGGTAATACGGAGGCTTCGATTCATGCAAAGGGGAAATCGATTTTTATCGAATGCCATCGACTATGAGTTGTACAATACTAGAATCCGAGTGGACAAAAATGCCAGGCGGGCTTATGTACTGATTGAAGATCCGGGATTTACGGATCCAGTGCAGAGGAGACAGTACATTGACCAAGTCCTTAATTGGACGAATTATGTTATTGATACATCGTTTGTTCTCGCCGAGGCTTTAGTTGAAATGAGCTTGGCTGAGCTCCGGGGCTTACCCGATGTAGCTGAGCCGGTTTCCACGTTCGGGCCGGGAGCCTTCAATGTTCCGAATGAACAGAGAGAGATTTTGGATTCAAAGAGGGTCGAGGCACTAATCAAATTTGTGGATCGAGAGATTGTGGTTGACCCCCAGGTGGATCAATTCATGTGAGATGATTTTGCGCGTCTTCGCGTTCTGGAATGAGTATTACAGTCTAATTCAGGAGCATGGGATATCTACTTGAGTTTCAGATTCCCGATTTCTCTGAAATCGAGGGAGGAGGTAAGCGATTAATTACGGAGAAGACGGTAAGGCATAATGGGATATGGCGAATACATAAAAGTGATCCCGATAATATCTTCCCAAGTGATCCGCATGCGGATAGAGTTGACGAGCCTGAGAAGCTTGACTTGTACACAGGTGCCGTTTATTCCTCATCTACTGGACAGTATCTCAGGACGATGCCGAAGAAGGCAATGAGGTTGATTTACTCAGAACTGATGAGATGTAAGGAAGTAGCTATCACCGACAAGCTGAAGGAGAACCGGGGCGCAATAACGTACTTGCCTGAGGAGAAGCCGGGCGACACCGAACAGTCCTCGGGTCAAACCTAGGTGCATCAGGAATCGTGCATTTCGCGTTAGGGACAGCAGCGGGTAGCCCACAGGCGGGTGAGGAACGAAGCCGCCGAGGACTACGAGCGGATGGCCCGACGGCGAGTCTTCGAGCCGGAACGCCCTAATGACTTACACGACCTTCGTCACCCCAACAACGGATTCCATCGCCTGCTTCGCGGTCTGGATATGCTTCACATCCTGCACGCTGATGCGCAAGGTCCCCGCCTTCTCGTACACCTTGAACCGCCGTGGTTGCGCTTGTACGGCGCGCAGCACGGCGTTGAATCCGTCGCTTTCGAAGAAGCCGTGTTTCTGGTCCGCGATGAAGGTGCCGATGAGCGTGCCTTTCTTCAGCACCATCTTCTCCAAGCCCATGCGTTGGCCCAGCCAGCGGAGGCGGATGGCCTCCATCAGTTCGGTGACCTGCTGCGGGATCGCACCGAAACGGTCGGTGATCTCGGCGGTGAATTTCCGGAGCTCGGCTTCGTCCTTGATGTCGTCCAGGCGGCGGTAGAGCGCAAGACGTTCGGCGGTCTCGCTCACGTAGCTGTTGGGGATGAGCATGGTGAGGTCGGTCTCGATGATGCAGTCGTCGCTCTGGTCGCGGCGTGAACCCCGGGCGAGGGCGTGGCTACCTTCCTGCGCGTCGTCGAAGAGGTCCTTGAAGTGCTGGTCCTTCAGTTCGCGCACGGCTTCTTCGAGGATCTTGTGGTAGGTCTCGAAGCCGATGTCGTTGATGAAGCCGCTCTGCTCCGCACCCAGCAGGTCGCCCGCCCCGCGGATGTCGAGGTCCTTCATGGCGATGTGGATGCCGCTACCGAGGTCGCTGAACTGTTCGATGGCCTGCAAGCGTTTGCGGCTGAGGTCGGGCAGCAGATGAGGGCTCGGTGCCAGCAGGTAGCAGTAGGCCTTCTTGTTGCTGCGGCCCACGCGCCCGCGCAATTGATGCAGGTCGCTGAGGCCGAAGTTCTGCGCCTCGTTCACGATGATGGTGTTGGCGTTCGGGATGTCGAGGCCGTTCTCCACGATGGTGGTGCAGACGAGCACATCGGTGTTGCCTTCGATGAAGTCGAGCATCACCTCCTCCAGCTGGTGGCCTTCGAGCTGACCGTGGCCGACGCCGACCTTCACGCCGGGCACCAGCTTACGGATCATGTCGGCGATGAACTCGATGTTCTTCACCTTGTCGTGCAGGAAGTACACCTGGCCGCCGCGGCTGAGCTCGTATTCGATCGCGCCGCGGATGGTCACCTCATCGTACGGTTGCAGCATGGTGGCCACCGGATAGCGGTTGGGTGGCGGCGTGCTGATGATGCTGAGATCGCGCGCGCCCATGAGGCTGAACTGCAGTGTGCGCGGGATCGGCGTGGCGGTGAGGGTGAGCGTGTCCACGGAGGCGCGCAGCGTCTTCAGCTTGTCCTTCACGTTCACGCCGAACTTCTGCTCCTCGTCGATGATGAGGATGCCGAGGTCCTTGTACTGGACATCCTTGCTCACCAGGCGGTGCGTGCCGATGATGATATCGATCTTGCCTTCCTTGAGGTCCTTGAGGATCTGTGTCTGTTCCGCCGACGAACGGAAGCGATTGATGTAGTCCACCCGCACGGGCAGCCCTTTCATGCGGTTGCTGAAGCTCTTCCAATGCTGCAGCGCCAGGATGGTGGTGGGCACGAGCACGGCGGCCTGTTTGCCATCGCACGCCGCCTTGAACGCCGCACGGATCGCCACTTCCGTTTTGCCGAAGCCCACATCGCCGCAGACCAGTCGATCCATCGGCGTGGGTTTCTCCATGTCGCGTTTCACATCCTGCGTGGCCTTCAACTGGTCGGGCGTGTCCTCGTAGATGAAGCTCGCCTCCAGCTCGTGCTGCAGGTAATTGTCGGGCTGGAAGGCGAAGCCCGGTTTGCTGCGGCGTTGCGCGTACAGTTTGATCAGGTCGAAGGCCAGTGCCTTCACCTTCGCCTTCGTCTTCTCCTTGAGGTTCTTCCAGGCGGGGGTGCCGAGCTTGCTGATGTTCGGTGCCTTGCCGCTCTCCTCACCGCTGTACTTGCTGACGCGGTGCAGGCTGTGGATGCCCACGTAAAGAATGTCGTTGTCGCGGTACTTCAGGCGGATCGCTTCCTGCATGCTGCCGCCGGCATCGATCGTTTCCAGTCCGCTGAACACGCCGATGCCATGGTCGATGTGCACCACGAGGTCGCCGGGCTTCAGCTGCGTCAGTTCCTTCAACGTGAGGGCCTGGGCGTTCCTGCGGAAACCCTCCTTGAGGCGGTAGCGGTGGTAGCGCTCGAAGATCTGGTGGTCGGTGTAGAGCGCCAGCTTCAGCTCGGGGTCGATGAAGCCTTCATGCAGGTCGAGCACCAGCGGCGTGAAGGCCACCTCGTGCTCCATGTCGTTGAAGATGGTGTAGAGGCGTTCGCTCTGTTTGGCGCTGTTGCAGGCGATCAGGTTGGTGTAGCCCGCGTTCTGCTTGTTGTGCAGGTCGCCGCTGAGCACCTTGAACTCCTTGGCGAAGGCGGGTTGGGGGCGGTGGGCGAAGTCGATGGAATGCGCCACTTGCCTTTGGCTGCTGGCTTCTGGCCGCTCATCGGGCCGGCCAGAAGCCAGTGGCGAGGAGCCAGTAACCCAGAACACCTTCCGGAACCCCAGTAGTCCCTTGATCAACGCACTGTCGCTGGCGAGCAGCTCCTCGGGTGCCGGGTGTGCATCCTTATCGGGCAGTCGCTCGAACGATTGCGTGAGCAGCTTCAGTTGTTTGGTGGCGGCGTCGCCGATGGCCTGCAGGTCCCGCAGCCAGATCACGGTGTCCTCGGGCAGTTGTGCGAAGAAGAGTTGTTGGCGTGCGGCATCCTCATCCTGCAGGTCGGGCACGATCACCGCTTCGGGGAGGAACTCGATGGTGAGCTGGTCCTGCGGATCGAAGCGGCGCACGCTCTCCACGGTGTCGCCGTACAGCTCGATGCGGTAGGGTTTGTCGCTGCCGTAGCTGAAGATGTCCACGATGCCGCCGCGGATGCTGAACTGACCGGGTTCGTAAACGAATTCCACGCGGCTGAAGCCCGTCTCCTGCAGCCATTCCTGCAGCGTGTCGATCGGCAGCTCCTCATTGCGTTTGATGGCCAGCGTGTTCTTCGCCATCTCCTCCTTGCCGATCACCAACGGCACGAGCGCATCAGGGTAGGTGACGATGATGAGCGACTTGGTGAATGGTGAATGGGAGTTGGTGGATGGGGAATGCGCGTCCCCACTTTTCGCTGTTCGCCATTCACCATTCGCCTTCATGAGCACCTCCAACACTTCCGTTCGTGTAACGCGCTCGCCATCGTGGTGCCCGTCGATATCATAGGCCGACCGCGAAGGCGCCGGGAAGAAGTACAGGTCTTCGGTCTTGCGCTCTCGCACACTTGCACCCTCTCCCTCTTTCACCCTTGCACTCTCTCCCTGTCTCTCTTTCCCTCTCAACGCCTCCAGGTCGTTGAGGAAGTACGCGGCTTCTTCTCGGTCGGTCAGCACGAACACATGCACGCCGGGCGCTTGATGCATCACCGCCTGTGCGATCAGTGCTTGCGAGGAGCCGATGGTGCCGCCCACCTGTACGCGTGCGGCTTTTTCGCGCAAGGCATCGGCCACGCGGGCCACACGGGCGTCGTTGCGGTAGAGGGAGAGGAGGTCGGGGAGGGAGGTGACGGTCATGAACGTGGAAAAGCCCGAAACCCGGTGCCGGGGATCCAGGGCATCGGGTTCGGGGATGGGTGCGAAAGTAGGCTGCGGATCAGCTGTACGTGAAGCGCATGACAGGGCGGCTCTATCCTTGCTCGTTACCTTGCTCTTTGCTAAGCTTGTGGTATGCGTTCACTGCTATCCCTCGTCATGGCGGTAACCACCGCTGCACATGCTCAGTCGGATTGTTGGCAGGCCTATGCGGTGGATGGCTTCCACAGCATGGCCCTCACCACGGATGGGCGGATCGCCACTTGGGGTCGGAACGAGGAAGGGCAGCTCGGGGATGGCTCGAACACACAGAAGAACACCGTGTCCGTTTCGGTGGCCGCGGGCGATTGGGTGGCCATCGCCTCCGGTCGGCATCTTTCCTTGGCGAAGAAGGCCGATGGCTCCCTGTGGGCGTGGGGCCTCAACTACTACGGGCAGCTGGGCATAGACAATACGATGGACCAGAATGTGCCGGTGCAGATCGGGCAGGATACCGACTGGCGCAGTCTGTTCGGGGGCAGCAATCAGTGCTTCGCCATCAAGGAGGATGGAACACTTTGGGCCTGGGGAGACAATACCGAAGGCGAGATCGGCGATGGCAGCGGACAGCACGTCCATCATCCGATCCAGATCGGTACGGACAACGACTGGCGATCCGTGGCCACCGGAATGCACCACGAGATGGCGCTGAGGAACGACGGATCGTTGTGGGGGTGGGGTCAAGGCTTCGGTGGCGAACTGGGCGATGGAACAGGGGTCGATCGAACAACGCCCCACCACATCGGCACGGATGCATGGATATCCATCGCCACAGGCATGAACCACTCCATTGGGGTCAAGGCCGATGGTACGCTCTGGGCCACCGGCATCGGCGTGGTGGAACAGGGCACCCTTGTACTTGGATTCACCCAGGTCGGTACGGATGCGGACTGGGCCTCGGTGGGCGCCGGAGCTTCCAGCAACTTCGCCATCCGGACCGATGGCACCCTCTGGACCTGGGGCTATGTCGGTGATACGTTCACCACCTTGCCCGTGCAGATCGGTAGCGACGCCGATTGGGAAAGCGTGCAGGGTGGATCCGTGCATGTCATGGCCCGGAAGACCGATGGCACCTTGTGGGTCTGGGGTGGAAACGACCAGGGCCAATTGGGCGATGGCACTTTCAACGACCGGGCATTGCCGGGCTTGGTTGATTGCGGAGCCATCCATACCGGGATCAACGCACCGGTCCGCACCGGAGCGCGTTGCTCGGTGCAAGGCACACACCTGCTGATCAGCGGAGATGCCGTGACCTCCCAAGCGGGTTACAGCATCTTCAGGAGTGATGGGGCGCTGATGCGTCAGGGAGGTTGCACGGATATCGTCACTGTGGTGGATCTGTCCGGTTTCGTTCCGGGTGCCTATCGTGTGCGCATTGCAACAGGCGATGGACTGCTGACCGTCGGTTCCTTCGTGCTATGGCCTTGAGCCGTATCGAACGGGATCCGTGCGGGTACGGCGACCTCCAATGCCGTTGGGCCAGGTCCAGTATTTTCGGTGCCTTTCCCGGGCGCTCTTCGATAGCGCATACCTTGGGTCGGGAGCACCATTCAAGCTACGCCGCTCTGCCGCTACCTTCGGCGCCCTTGCATGGAAGCCCTGGTCTGGAGCCAACGTCTCGTAGCTGTGCTCCTGCTGGTGGCCGTGGGGCTGCCGCTGCTGCGTAGCGACCACTGGACCGTTCGCATCCTTGATTATCCGCGGAGCCAGAAGCTGGTGCTTGTGGCCGGATGCCTCCTCGCTGGGCTGTTCTCACCGGCGCCAAGTACGGTCGACCACGTTCTGCAGGGGCTTCTGGTCCTCGCCTTGATCTATCTGTGCTGGCTGGTCCGGCCGTACACGCCGCTGGCCCGGCCGATGCTGCAGCGTGTCCGGCCGCATGAGGATGAGCGGACGTTGCACCTGCTGGTGTGCAATGTGCTGCAGCATAACCGCGCCTACGCGCGCATGGCGGCGCTGATCGCCGAACGCGATCCCGATGTGGTCTTCCTGCTGGAGACCGACGCCGAGTGGCAGCAGGGCATCGCGCCGGCCGTGGCGCACTTGGAGCATCGCATCGCCGTGCCTTTGGCGAACACCTATGGCCTGCTGTTCTGCAGCCGGTTCCCGATCGAACGCCACCAGGTGCGTTACCTCATCGATGAGGAGGTGCCTTCGATCGTGGCCGATCTGCGGTACGGGGACCGGACCATCCGGCTCCATGGTCTGCACCCCACACCACCCGTGCCGCAGGAGAACCCCGAAAGCACGGAGCGCGATGCCGAGGTGCTGCTTGTCGGTCGGGAGGCCAAGGAATGTCCGTATCCCGTGATCGTGATGGGCGACCTGAACGATGTGGCCTGGTCGCACACCACCCGGCTCTTCCTGCGCATCAGCGGCCTGCTGGACCCGCGGCGTGGCCGTGGGATGTTCAGCACCTTCCATGCCCGCTTCCCGCTGTTCCGCTGGCCGCTCGACCATTTCTTCGTGAGCGGGCATTTCCGGTTGGTGGATATGCGGGTGGAGCGCCAGGTGGGATCGGACCACCTGCCGATCGCGTTGTCCTTGGTGCTGCGCAGCGAGGACGAGCGGAAGGCCATGAAGCCCGATGCCTCGGATCTCCAGGAGGCGACGGAGAAGATCGCGGAGGGCCAGGAGAGCGGAGATGCGGTCAACTGATCGCTGGCGTACCGCCTCCACGACTACCGTGGATCGAACTGGACATCCGCGCCGTCATACAGCGCTTTCCGGTCCTGTGCCAGATCGTTCAGGTGCGGCATCTTCCCTTGGCGGTATTCCTGATAAAGCCGCATGATGTCGGCCTGCGAATCACCGATGAAGGGTCCGTGCGATACGATCGGTGCGCCATGCGGCCGCGCGGCATAGAGCAGTACACGGGCATCGGTGATGGCGCGCAAGGTGATCGCGCTGGTGTCCTCTGCGGAATGCGCGTCCAGCCACCCGGCCTGGTCGGTGCGCAGTTCGGTGCCGGCGGCATCAACGGTGCCGTCGATCATCAGGAGAAAACCGCGATAGGCGGCCGGTACCTCCAAGGTGGTGCTGGAGCCGGCACGCAGGTGCACATCGAGCAGGGTGAACGGTGTGTGGTTCCGGATCGGTGAGCTGAACCCGTGGCTGCTGCCGCTGTACACGCGCACCTCGGCACCATCGGTCCGGTGCGTTGGCACTTGTTCCACGAGGATCCGCTGCCAGCGCGGCTCGGCCCAACGCTGTTCCGGCGGAAGCGCCAGCCAAAGTTGCAGGATGCGCACGTTCGTGGGGTCGGTGATCTCCTCGGTGTGCACGATGCCTTTGCCGGCGGTCATCAGTTCGTAGCTCCCGGTGGGCCAATGCGCGCCGCTGCCTTGGAGGACGAAGGTGGCCGTTTCGAATCCGGCGTGCGGGTGCGGTCCTCCAACGGGTTCGCCGCCGGGCAGGTCGAGACGGTCGTCCATCAGGATGATGAAGGGATCGGTCCTGGGGAAGTCCTGACCATCCACCACGGCGGCCGCGCGGTGGCCTTCGCCCAGGAAGCCCGGATGGAAGGGTGCGGTGGTGATGCGTTGGATGTTGCGCTGGATCATGGGGTGTGCCTTTCGATCGGCGATGCAAAGGTCCGGACCGGTGCTGCGGAAATGCATGTTGGTTACGCGCAGGTAAGTGATCACCGGCCGGTCACCATCCCCCTGCTGTACATCGATCGGACCGCCAGCCATGCTTCCCGTGGTTCGGCTACGCACGGCACCGGAGTCGGAGAGCCTTCACGGGCGGCCGCTTGGTCGTAGCGCCTCCTCCACGTCGGCCACGAGCAAGGCGGGCCGATACCATTCCTCTTTCTCAATGGCCTTACGCACATCGGGTTGCGCATCCGAAAGGAACACGCGTTTCTTCCGGCGTTCCAGCTGTTGGATCACGTGCCCCATGCGGTGCAGGCCGGTGGCATCGATCAGCGGCACGTGACGCAGGCGGATGATGATGACCTGCTGGCGGTCGTTGATCTCGGTGAGCGCGTTCTGGAATTTCTCCGCAGCGCCGAAGAAGAGCGGTCCGCTCACATCGAACACGCGCACACCGGGCGGAAGCTGCTCCTCGCCTGTTTCAACATCGGGGCCATCCGTAAGTGCGGCCTTCAGCCCACTGATATCGCTCATGCGCTTCATGAAGAGGAAGGATGCGAGCACCATGCCCACCTCGATGGCCAGCACCAGGTCGAACACCACGGTGATGAAGAAGGTGGCGAGCAGGACGAGCGCATCGTAGCGGTGCCCTTTGAGGGCGCTGAGGAAGCTCCGCCATTCGCTCATGTTGTAGGCCACCACCACCAGGATGCCCGCCAAGCAGGCCAGCGGAATGCGACCCGCGAGCGGTGCGGCCACGAGCATGATCACCAGCAGGGTGATGGCGTGTACGATGCCGGCGATGGGCGTTCGGCCACCGTTCTTCACGTTGGTGGCGGTCCGTGCGATGGCGCCGGTGGCGGGGATACCGCCGAAGAGTGCGGAGAGCATGTTGCCGCCACCCTGCGCGATCAGCTCCATGTTGCTGCGGTGGCGCCCGCCGATCATGCCATCGGCCACCACGGCACTCAGCAGGGATTCGATGGCACCCAACAGGGCGATCGCCAAGGCGGGTTGCAACAGTTCGCGCAGCGTGGCGAGGTCCAGGTGCGGGATCTCCGGCAGGGGCAGCGTTCGGGGGATGGCGCCGAAACGGCCTTCGATCGTTCCCACCGGGAGGTCGAAACCCCAAGCCAGCGCGGTGCAGACGAGGATGGCGGCCAGTGGGCCCGGCACGGCCCGCGTGATGCGGGGAGTGAATAGGATGAGCGCGATGGACACGGCGGCCAGGACGACGGCCCAGGGGTTGAAGCTGCCGGCGTGCTCCGCATAGGTGATCCATTGCGCCACCACGCCACTGGGCAGCTTGTCCATCTCCAGGCCGAGCAGATCCTTGATCTGGGTGGTGAGGATGATGAGCGCGATACCTCCCGTGAAGCCGACGATGAGCGTATGCGGGAAGTACTTGAGCAGTTGCCCGGCGCGCAGCAGGCCCAGGGCCACGAGCATCGCGCCCGCCAGGAAGGTGGCGATGATGAGGCCGTCCACGCCGTGCTTCGTCACGATGCCGTACACGATGACGATGAACGCCCCGGTGGGCCCGCCGATCTGTACCCGGCTTCCTCCGAACGCGCTGATGACGAAGCCCGCGATGATCGCCGTGGTCAGTCCCTTGTCCGGCGGTACGCCCGAGGCGATGGCGAAGGCGATGGCCAGCGGCAGGGCGACGATGCCGACGATGATGCCGGAGGAAATGTCCTTTCGAAGCTGTTCGCGGGGGATGCCCGCCTTCCAAAGTGAGAAGAGCTTCGGGGTGAATTCCGGGCGCACGATGGACAAAGGAACGAAAGTGGTGGGAGCAGGGTATTTTGGGCGAGGGAAGAGGCACCCTGCGATGGGCCTTCCCTTCAACGATGCATCGGCTCATCCTCCTTATTTGTCTCTGCGTTGCGGTGGATCGGTGCCACGCCCAGGATGCCACGCTGGTGCCCGAGCTGCGCAAGCGTTTGCAGGGATCGTTGCCGGACACCACCCGGGCGATGGTGCTCGGCAAACTGTGCTTCAACCTCACGCGTACCGATCCGGACAGCGCCCTGTACTATGGACAGGAAGGGCTTGCCTTGGCGCAGCGGATCAAGAGCGATCGGTGGCTGGGCGACCTGCAGAGCAGCCTCGGCTGGTTGGCGCTGACCAAGGGTGAAGTGGCGCGGGCGGATTCGTTCTTCGATGCGGCATTGGCCACGTTCCACCGCACCGGAAGGCCGGACCATCAGGCGGTGGTGCGCAGCAACATGGGTTGGTCGGCCGAGCACAAGGGTGATCGGGTGGGTGCATTGGTGCACTTCCAGGAAGCCTTGAAGTTGGCCGAGGCTGGGCAGGATAGCGGCCATGTGGCGGTGATCCTCTACAGCATCGGCACCACGTACAACAAGATGCAGGAGTTCGCCCGCGCGCGGGAGCACTTCGAGCGATCACTGGTGATCGAACGCGCCTTGAACGAACGGCCCGACAAGGAAGGGATCTGCCTTCTGGGCATCGGCAACACCTACCGCAGCGAGGGGGAGAAGCAGAAGGCCTTGGCGTTCTATGCGCAGGCCGAGGAGCGTTTCATCGCCATCGGTGATCCGTACGAT
Organism: Flavobacteriales bacterium; assembly: GCA_036405935.1. Lineage (GTDB taxonomy): Bacteria > Bacteroidota > Bacteroidia > Flavobacteriales_F > PHOS-HE28 > PHOS-HE28. The sequence continues at coordinate 1,077 of DASWWQ010000124.1, read as the reverse complement.
GCCGCGATGGTGGCCGAGAACACGGGTGGATTGTACGAGAAGGATGATCCGGCGAAGGCCGCCCTCTACTATCACAAGGCGCTGAAGGCCTACCATGAACTGGGTTCGCCGAACGACCAGGCCTACGTATTGATCTCGTTGGGCAACGTCTGGCTGAAGCAGGGCCATCTGGACAAGGCCGACAGCAGCTTCACGGTCGGCGCAACATTGGCGCGGCAGAGCGGTGATCGGGAACTGGTGCGCGACTACGAATTGCGCTTGGCGGAACTGGCGAGCGAGCGGGGCGATAGCAAGGGCACGCGGGCGCACTACGAACGGTTCATCGCCCTGCAGGACAGCCTGCGCAGCAAAACCACCGAGAGCGAACTGATGCGCCTGCGCACGGCCTTCGAAACGGAACGTGCGGAGAAGGACAACGAACTGTTGCGCGCGAAGGACCTCGAGAGCACGCAACGGCTGCGCGCCCGCAACCTGCAGTTGTACGGTAGTCTGCTCCTGGCGGTGCTGGCGCTCGGGGGCGTGGTGCTCGTTTGGCGCAACCTGCGGCAGAAACGCAGGCATGCCGAGGTGCTCGAAGGACTGAACAGCGAGCTCGGTGAACAGAAGGCCCGTATCGAGGAGATCAATGGCCTGCTCCGGCTGAAGGTGCTGCGCACGCAGATGGATCCGCACTTCATCCACAACTGCCTCAATGCCATCCGGGCCTTGTCGTTGAAGGGTGAGCATGAGCGCGCCGAGGAATACCTGGAGGGTTTCGCACGCATCCTGCGCAATGTGCTCGAGCACAGTGTACGTGATCGCATCTCGCTGGACGAGGAGATCGCCTTCCTGAACGACTACGTCCGCTTGGAACAGTTGCGACTGGGCGAGGACTTCACGTGGTCGATCACAGCGGATGAAGCGCTGCTCGAGGAGGAGCCGCAAGTGCCTTCGTTGCTCGTGCAGCCCTTCGTGGAGAACGCGATCTGGCATGGATTGGCGCCGAAGCGGGGGCCGAAGCAGCTGACCGTGCGCTTCATGGCGGAGGGCGGGGCGGTGGCCTGTATGGTCGAGGACAATGGTGTCGGACGTTCCGGG
>DASWWQ010000123.1:0-1612 GCA_036405935.1 Flavobacteriales bacterium | reverse complement strand
TACGTGCTTCACCGCGTACATGATCGTAGGCGATCACGATGGTCTTCCGGTCCAGCAGCACGCCTTGCAAGCGACCGTAAGGACAAACGGTGGTGCAGGCCTGCTCGCGGAAGAACGCGAAGTTGCCGTAGAAGACACCGCTGAAGACGAACATCGCGATGGACCCGCCCATGTGCTGCGCCATCGGTTCGCGGATGATGCGCAACAGCTCGTCGCTGCCGATGATATAGGCCAGGAAGGTGTTTCCGATGAGGAAACTGATGCCGAAGAACAGGGCGTGCTTCACGGCCTTCTTGGCGAACTTGGCGTTGCTGAAGGGCGCCTTGTCCAGCGCCTGCTGCTGCTTCCAGTCCCCTTCGATGGCGTATTCGATCCGCCGGAACACGTGTTCCATGAACACCGTCTGCGGGCACACCCAACCGCAGAACAAACGCCCGAAGGCGACGGTGAAGAGCGCGATGAAGAGGATGAAGGCGAGGAAGCCCAGCACGAAGATCAGGAAGTCCTGCGGCCAGAAGGTCTGCCCGAAGAACACGAAGCGCCGCTCCACCAGGTTGATCATCAACAAGGGCTCCCCACCGACACGGATGAACGGCCCCGCGAACAGGAACGCCACCAAGGTGTACCCGAGCCATTGCCGCCATCGGGTGAATTTCCCGGTCGGTTTCTTCGGGTACACCCACACCCGTTTGCCCTCCTTGTCCACGGTGCTGATGGCATCGCGGTAGCTCTCATCCATGGGAGGCCGGGATCCGGAAGAGGCCTCACGCGCCTTGGCGTCGCGGGAGAGGTGTGCGGGTTGAGGGGTCATCCGATCGGCGTTCGATGCGCTTCGTCAGCTTCGGAACAAAGGTCCCCGCACCCGTTCCGGCCCACCCTGACGGATGTCAGCCGGCCGACCTGACGTTCGTCAGCACGATCGTAACCGTGGGAACGAAAAAGGTGATGTCGCCATCACCCTTTCCGATGCCCGGTAAAGTCGTGTTCATTGCATGGCCATACGCACGGTATCGCCCGCCGCGGTCCTGGCGGTATCGACCGGAACGGCGGTGCTGTCGGGGGATATCGCTTCCTCTTTCCACAGCCCTCCTTGGGGTGCCTTCTGGGTCGGCGGTCCGGACCCTTGCAAACTGAGGATATAGCTGGCCAAGGCGCGGATCTCCGCCGGTTGCAGCTGGCTCTTCCAACTGATCATCCCCTTCTCCGGCACCCCGTACTTGATGGTCCGGAAGACGTTCTTCACCCCGCCCCCGTGCAGCCAGTAGGCGTCGATGAGGTTGGGACCCACGCTCGTCTCGGACCCGGCGGCATCCGCGCCATGGCAGGGTGTGCAGAACTGCTTGAACAGGGCACGGCCGGAACCCAGGGTAGCCGCATCATCGGCGAGGGTCACCGTGTTCTCGTCCACGGTGTTGGTGAGCGTGGCCATGTACGCTTCGACGTCCGCCTTGGCCTTCGCCATCTCGTTGTTGTACTCCATGCCTTGCTGCGGCCAGATGTCGATGACATGGACATTCACCAGGTAGATCACCCCCCATGCGATGGTGCCGTAGAACAGCCAGAGCCACCACGGGGGAAGCACGTTGTCCAGCTCCCGGATGCCGTCATAGTC
>DASWWQ010000122.1:0-8347 GCA_036405935.1 Flavobacteriales bacterium | reverse complement strand
GATGCAGGATTTCTTCATGGTGGAGACGACGTTTGGAAGGATCATCCAAGGTTAGCGTCCCGAAAAATTCCGCGCTCCGTGAAAAAACACGTGCAGTGATGGAACGTTGGATCACCCTCTTTCCCAATCTACCTCATTCCGCACCCGGCTCTTCTCCGGGCATGATCACCCAATACAGCGTGCGTCACAAATACGTCCTTATCGCTCCTGAACATCATCATGCGAAGCGCGTGCACGAGCTTTCCGGGTTTGTGCCGGAATTGCTGCCACGCACACCCGTGCAGCGGACCGCCACCTGGCACATCTAACTCACAGGTCCTTGGGCGCGACGCCTATATAGGCGGGCCCGAGTCATGGGTTCGCGCTGCAGACCAGCCGCAACACCTGTTGTGCACGGGTCTGAAGAGCAGCCGCATACTCCTCTGCACGCTGGCCATCGGCACGGCCGACATCGGACCGATGAGTGAAGCGACCGACGCCCTTACTGAACGACCGAACCCCGAGGATCCCCGGGGTTCGGTGTTCGCACGGACACCGCCATCGCACACCAGCGTCATGGCATCGCGCGGCTCGGCGAAGCGATCTGTTGCACAGGACGCGTTGCGAAGGAGATAGCTTCGGTATAAATGCGGCATCGCGATGATGTGGGGTGCGGATCGCTACAAGCTTTAGCCTTGACAGCATTGATCAGATCAGCTCACTCCTGGCTGTTGCGCCGGTACCACTTGCGGCCGCTCTTGGTCTTTGCTGAATGAGCTTTGCAGAACATGCACCGAGATCGCGCCGAGCAATGTGCCCAAGGTCTGGCTCTCCAATTGGCCTCCGATGCCCAAGATCATGATGGCGATCGTCAAGATGAACACCGTAAACAGTTTCAAAAGCAGACCGTGCTCGAAGAGGGAACTGAAAACTATACCATCCTCTTGGGCGGTCGCCGTTCTGTACAAATACGGAACAGCTAGGAGAAGGACGACTATGACGCTGAATATGGGAAGTACCAGCGTCATCATGATCCGATTGTTGCCTGTCTTGGACACTTCTTGTACCTCTTTCGTCAGTAGGTCAATCTGAGTATTGAGAGTCGTATTAGCCGTGGCCGATTCGGAAATGATATTGTCGATATCCGAGATGACGCGGTCCAATTGAGCGATCGCCTGTGTCTGGAGCCTCTTCATCTCGCTCGAAGAGAACTCCCTGAGCAGTTCTTTAACCTCTATGGTATCGGACATGGACTGTAACGCTGCCAAGGACCGCATCGAGCTTTTCCTGTACAGACGATTCCTCCTCTCCACGAGATCGAAGCTCAGTTGCTCTGCCCATTGCGCCAATTGTATCTCTATTTCCGCCAACGGACCTGTGGCCGCGTTACTTCCTTGCCGGCGTTGGACCATGTCGAACTCCCTTACCGCCCTCTCCAAAGGAGAGGATATGGCATCAATGAAGTCATCGGCGGTGGTGGTCTTGACATAGGTCCCGGACGGTGGTGACAACATCACCGTATCCAATAGGGCCTTACGAACGAGTTGCAGACGGAAGCGCAGCTTGTTCGCTGCGCTGGCATTCGCGATGTTCGCTGTGTGCTCCGATCTCTTCCTATTGATAGCTTCGTTGACCTCCTGCCCCAAAACTCCCGCCACAGCATCGATAGGTCGTGGTCGTAGCAGTGTATAGGCATATATGGCTGCAAGCCCGAGCATCACAGCAATCATCGTCGCGATCAAAGTGCGTCGTTTGGTGATCATGTTGCAAGTGTTTCAAGATGTTCATCTGAGTTCACGACGGTCGTACTTGGTCGGGCCCGTGTTTTGGAAATGACCGAGCACAACGGTCCAGGGAGAGCCCTTTCAGCGAGATCTTTCATTTCCCGAACGATCCCGCGAGCGCATCCAAGGCTTTGATGATGCGGACGGGATCCGGATATGCCAAGGCCGCTCCCAGGTCGATCAGTCGTCCGGCCACATCGATGACGCGCTGGACATCCTTCAGATTCTTGATCCTCTTTCCGATGTCCTCGGATAACGTTCGAAGGCGGGACAGGGGTTCCTCAATTTCCGCCGCAATCGTCTGGTTCGACAATAGCAACAGATCGTCCGAATAGTTCAAGAGTGTCCATTGCGCATCCGAAAGACGCTGCACTTGGGCCCTTGAAAGCTCACCCCATGTGGCTATCCGATAATCCCCTATGGCCTGAGCGAAAGCGATGAAGGACCCCGCAATGGCCCTCGCTTGTTGACTGGTGATCTTTGTCATGGTCTGTTCAGGTCAGTGGTTCGTGATCATGGGAACAAGCTCCTTCAGCTCCTGGCTGAGCTGCACCAATGTGCGGCGTACGTCCTCCGCCTTCACCCGATGCAGGTTCGCCCTGAGGCTTTCATGACCTTCCGCGATCTTGGATAGGCCTTCCCTGTATTTCAGCAATGCGTGTTCGATCGACCGCAGCTGGCGCTCCTCCTCGAACAGCTCCAGTAAGGACGCGGACCTTTCCGATCTTGACAAGGCATCATCACCTACTACGTCCAAGGTCCTTCTCCTTGCCTCCACCAATGTTGCTTGGAGCTGTAGCAATCGGGTATCATTCCAATCCTGCAGTCCCTTCAGGACCGCCTGAAGAGGCTGGTCCGCTTGGGAAATCAAGCGGACCACATGTTTCCTCCTGTATCCTTCAGTGAAAGCCTTCAGCACCGTTGACGTAACGGCCGATCCTTCCTTCAGGCCTGAAGTAGGAATGTTCAGCTCAGGGTTCGCAAGCGCCGAGGTGAGCGGCTCAAGCGAGTATGCCGTGAGCTCATCATTGGCGAGTTCCGCCAGGTTGCTGAAGTACAACACTACGACCGCCTCCTTCAGTGCTCTGATGGTATCGCTCGCAGCGTACGCAGCACAAGCACAATCCCCTTTGAAGGCCACGTCCAACTTCGCCGCAGCGGCCTGTTCACATCTCCGCAGACAAGCTGTGGTCAATGTGAACTCGATCTGTTCCGCGGTCGCCACCTCCTGGGCGGCTCCACGGGCGAATTTCCCAACGTGGGAGAGGTCCTTGCACGACATCAGGGTTGCGAGTGCAGTAACAAGGATGAACCACGTACGCACTTCTCTTATTGGCTTCATGGGACGGTGTTCGGGTTGATAGGTTGGATGGATCAAACCAACGGACACAAGAGGTGGGGAGACTAATTCCTTTTCACGTCTCCACGCCACGTCCTTTTCACCCTGGACGGATCGCGCATTCCTCATTTGATTTGATCCATCAAGAACCCCATCACCATGATCACTCGCTCCATTCTTCTAACGATCCTGCTCGAAAGTGCCTTGCTCGCGCTGACAAGCTCTTCCGCCCTGCCATGCAAGGCGACCGTGGGCACGCCTTCCAAGACAATGGCCGTGGATACGCCAACCTGGCAATTCAATGACACCGTGAAGTTCATATTGAAGGTCAACAATGATTTCAAGACCAAGTTCGGCGGCGACCTGAATTCCTATTTGACTTCGCCGCGGGGGTTTCCAGACTCCTTCGTCCCCAAGGGGGAGATCATTTGCGCGACCAACGAAATGGTAAATGTCGTTCACCACGGAAACAGTTCGGTGCATGCCCCACTTAACCCCGGAACGATACAATTCACGGTGAAGAGCTATCAAGACCTGAAGGACGCCTATGAACAGGGCGGATGTTCGCATGTGCCCGGCCTAGTTGTGCACTATGGCTTCAACACCACCACCAAGCAATTGGAATGTGCCTTTAGCTTCGTTTGCATGGAACTCGACCACGATATTGGACCATACACCATACCCGACACGCCTCTCTATGTCCTGAATGGAAGTTGGGAATTGGCGGATGCTGGAATGACGCTGACCCAATGGAGAGCGGATAAGGGCAAGAAGTTCCAGGACAACGTGGTGGTGGATCAATATGACAACGACAAATTCCATTACATCTACAAAGGCATCTTCTCACATGCCATCTACAAGCTGGGACGGATCGATGCGCTTATCGCAGACAACAAATTGAAGGACACCGATTGGGTGGAGGTGGTTCCTGTCGCGGAACCGGAAAAATGGTCGAGTGCGAATCGTGGAGCCGAATTCGCGCTTCGCACGTGCCTTGTGGCCAAGAACGGTACCGGTCGTCTGCTGACGGATGATGCCGTGCACTCAGGGCTTTTCGAGAATCGAGGTGCGGATCTGGGCTCGGCATGCCCGCCCACATGCAGCGGCATCGCGGTGTTCGAAGGGCACGGCATTGATGTGCGCAAGGGTTGTCCTTGACCCAAGGGAACCAGCTTCATGGCCTTGCTTCTTTCCTTGTCATTGATCATCGCAATGCTGATTGCATTGATATGCTGGGCCGGAGCGCGCCGTGCAGGTGGTTCCTTCATCAAATGGTCAGGGGCTTTGTTGATCTGTGCATTGGTAGTGGAGGTCATCGCTCTTGTGCTTCGGTCCTGCGGCCTTCATAACACGCTACTGTACAACATCTTCACATGCATTGAGCTTTTGTTCTTCTTGCGTTTGGTCAAGGTGATGGTACCGGACCGCAAAAGAGCAGTGACCATGAGCGGCGCAGTGGGGCTCATCGCCATGGCGGTGAATTACGTTCGATACAAGGAACCGGATTTTCTGCTCACCGAAGGCATCATCATAGTGGCGGCGATCATGACCGGGTGGTCGATGGTGGTACTTTGGCGAGCGGCCCAACACAGCGAGCGGCCACTGATACGCACCCCCTCGTTCTGGTTCTACATGGGTGCAATGGTCTACTTCGGCGGCATCGTCCCTTTCGTTGGAATGATGTTCTACCTCTACCAGAACGATCGACACCTCACAGCGTTGCTCTACGGCATCATCAACGTGTTGGCCGTGCTTCGCTATCTTTTGACGGCATGGGCATACCGCCTTGCCCGTGCACAAAGAATGTGGGAATGATATGACCTTCGACCAGCTCGCCCTTCCGGTGATCGTGGCAACGATATTGTTGCTGCTCACCTTCGGATTCGTTGGAGCGCTCTTGGTCGTGAACAACACCCGCCGCATCCGCCACCGCGCCGAGCTCGCCGAGGCCGACCTGCGGCGCGAACGCGAGGTGCTGAGCGCGGAGCGCGAGGCCACGCAGCAGACCCTGCGCGAGGTGGGCCGCGAACTGCACGACAACGTGGGGCAGCTGCTCACCGTGGCGCAGATGGGACTGAACACGGTGATGGAGACCACGGTGACGGATGCCCGGCTCGAGACCGTGCGCGATGCGCTCGACAATGGCATCGAGGAGGTGCGGCGCCTGGGCCATAGCCTGAACAGCGACCTGTGGGAGCAGCGGAGCTTCGTGGATGCCATCAGCGCGGAGGCGGAGCGGATCGAGCGCGTGGGGCGGATCACCGCCCATGTGCTGGTGAAGGGGGAAGTGCCTGCACTGCCGCCGGATGCCAGCACCATCCTGTTCCGGATCTTCCAGGAGACGGTGACGAACGCGTTGAAGCACAGCGGCGCGGACCGGCTGGACATCACCCTCAGCGGAGACCCGACGTTCACGCTCACGATCGCGGACAACGGCCGGGGTTTCGATGGGGAACGGACAACGGCGCACGGCGGACTGGTGAACATTCCCAAGCGGTGCGCGTTGATCGGGTTCGATGCCCATTGTGTTTCCACACCGGACCACGGCTGCACCTGGACCTTCACCCAACGCAGCGGGCATGGAGCATAACATCGCCTTGGCGGACGACCATCACCTGGTGCGCACCGGGCTGGCCGCGATGGTGAACAGCCTCGGTGGCTATCGCGTGACGATGGAGGCCGGTCACGGCCGCGAACTGATCGACCTGCTGCGTGGCGCGGAGCTGCCGGCCATCGCCATCATCGACCTGAACATGCCGGTGATGGACGGCTATGAGACCATCGCTTGGTTGCGCGAGCATCAGCCCACGGTGTTGCCCCTGGCCCTGACCTTCGACGCCAGCGACGATGCCCTGGTGAAGGCGGTGCGTGCCGGGGCGCGCGGCTTCATCCTGAAGAACGCTCGTCCACCCGTGCTGAAGACCGCGCTGGACAGCCTGATGATGACGGGCTACTACTACACCGACGAGACGCACGATGCCATGCGCCGCCCCCCCGGGCTGAAGACGGGCCACGAGCGCGAACGGGAGAAGGTGCTGGCGCAGATCACCGCGCGCGAGATGGAGTTCCTGATGCATGTCTGCTCCGATGCGGAACCGACGTACGAGCAGATCGCGGACAGCATGGGCGTTCATCGCCGCACGGTGGACAACTACCGCATCGCGCTGTTCGACAAGTTCAACATCAAGAGCAAGACAGGCCTAGTGCTCTTCGCGCTGCGCTGGGGGTTGTTGAAGTGAGCGGCTTCCGGTCATGGGGCGTTGACCATGGCATTGGACAATCCCGTGCACTCCTGTTATCCTGGAGTTCGGGGCGCCATAGGCGCGGGACCCGGCCATCCAGGATCGCGCAAATGCACTGCGGACGATGGGTTCCCGGATGCGAGGGACCCTGATGCTCGCGCACCACCCTCGCTCCGGGATAACGTGGAGTGGGGGTGGTGCGCACCTAACCAACGTTCTATTGCCGCAGCGCTAAGCGGAACCTTGTTTTGGCCCTCTCCAAAACCAAGGGCCATGCGGAAACTCCTGTTCGTGTTGATGATCGGTGCAGCGGAAATGTTGAACGCGCAGACCTGGGTGCAGAAGGCGAGCTGTCCGGCCGAGGGCCGCTACTGGGCCGCGGCCACGGGCAACAGCACGCACGGCTATGCGGGCACGGGCATCCTCTCGTTCGAGCAGTTCACCAGCCAGCAGCAGGATGTGTACGAATACGATCCCCTCACCGACAGCTGGACCGCGTTGCCGCCCTATCCGGGCGGGGTGCGGGAGGGCATGGCGGCCTTCAGCATCGGCGAGCGCATCTTCTTCGGTTTCGGTACGCCCTTCATCCAAGGCAGCAACCTGCTGTACGAGTACCTGCCCGGCACCGGTCAGTGGGAACAGCGCGCGAGCTGCCCGATGGCCACCAGTCATCAGAAAGGCTTCGTGATCGGCGACCACTTCTACATCGGTCCGATGGACCTCGGGGGCGAGTTCTACCGCTACACGGCCAGCACCGACAGCTGGAGTATGATCGCCGCCTTCCCCGGGATCTACCGCAACCAACAGATGGTGTTCAGCGCAGGCGGAATGGGCTACCTCGGCGGCGGTGGCTCGGGCTTCGGCACCACGGAGGAATGGTACCGGTACGATCCCGTCGCCGACAGCTGGGAGCCAAGCGGATCGTTGTTCCCCAATTCCGATCAGAGCAGTGCCACCACGATCAACGGTATAGGGTACGTGTACAACGTGGGCGGCAACGGCAACGACGTGTACCGCTACAGCGCCGCGCTCGATAGCTGGGAGTGGCACGGCTCGTATGGCGACATCCGCACGCCGAACGGCTGCTTCTTCACCATCGGCGACAAGGGCTACCATGTGTTCGGGCAGGAAACACAGGGCGCGCAGAACGTATCGGTGAGCAAGCTGTGGGAGTTCACGCCGGGCAGCAGCACAGCGGTGGCAGAGGCGTCCGCACAATCCGTGGTGGACCTCCGGTACGCCGGTGATGGCAGCGTATGGCTGAAGGGCCGGGCACCACTGACCCACGCCGATGTGCTGGACATCGTGGACGCACAAGGGCGCCTGCTGTACTCCCGTTCGTTCGCGGTCGGTGCCGTGGTGGATGTGCAGCTGCGCAGCGCGGCGTTGGGTGCCGGCCTGCGTGTGGCCACGCTGCGTGGCAGCGGCTGGAGCGTGAAGGTGGTGTTGGAGTGAGGGAGCGCGAGGCGGGTGGACGATACCTAAGGGGATGACGGATGAGCGACGCAAAGCAGTCGCACATCCGTAATCCCCATGTACTCCTGTCATTGCGGGCTTGACCCGCAATCGCAACAAGGAGCGACGATCAAGGAGCAAGCACGCGAAGCTATCTCGTGCGACTGCGGCCCTTGCTCCGCTGCAGCAGCTACGCGAAGGCGCAGTCAAGGCCGCAGTGACAACGCTTGAGGTGATCGCGGATGGTCGACGCGAAGCGATCGCCCATCCGCGATCACTATGCACTCCTGTCCTTGCGAGCTGTCATCCCGGGCTCGAGCCGGGACGCGATCGCAACAAGGAGCGACCATCAAGGGGCAAACACGTACGTTCTTTCAAGAAGTACGAAAGCTCCTTCCCGGACCACGGCACATGATCTGTTGGGACCGAGCGTTGCTCCGGCACATGCGTCCCACCGCGCTTCTCCTCTGCCTGTGCATCCTGTTGGGCAACGCGTCCGCACAACGTCGGGACCCACCGGTGAACGTGCAGTACCAAGGCAAGGTGAA
>DASWWQ010000121.1:0-9339 GCA_036405935.1 Flavobacteriales bacterium | reverse complement strand
GGTGTCCGCCACCAAGGAAGCTGGATGCGGAAACGGAGCTCGGTCCACGGGCCTTGCACCGTGCCACGCGCCACCACGGCCCGGATGGCGAAACGATGGTCGCCGGCGGGAAGACGTGGCCAGAACAACCGATCGTCGGTGGTGGTGCGCAAGGTCGTGTCCGAGCCGGGCAAGCGGTATTCGAACCGGAGGTCACCACCGGTGAGCGCATAGTACGGCGCGGCGAACCGCAGTTCGATGTCGTTATGGTCGTAGGCCAGCACCTGTGCGCTATCGGGATCCAGGTGTTCGTTGCCCCCCGTCCAGCGGGTCACCACCACGGCCGGTCCTTGTTCCAGCCGTGCGGGATCCGGGTGCAGGCGAAGCAGTCCCCGGTCCGTGGCCACCCAAAGGGATCCGGCATCCGCCACCATCGCGTTCAATTCCGCCTGCAGGCCTTCCAGGTCGAAGAAGGCGGCCCAATCCAACGCATTGCCCCGCTGCGCATTGAAGAACGGCGTGGCGTCCCGGCCGAAGGCCACCACACCGTCCGTGTAGGGTTGTATGCCGAACACATCGCCCGAGAGCTCGGCACGCTTCCGCAGGGAGTTGCCCTCCACCGCGCACAGCCCGGTTCCCGGCCCGCATGCCCAGGCCGTGCCCTGATGGTCCACACAGAGCGAATAGAAGGAGGCGCGTTGCATCTCTGCGGGACCCAGCACCGAGGTGCTCCCATCCGGGTCGACACGCACCACGCCATTGCCGTCCGTGGCCAGTAGCGCCGTACCATCCGCCAGCACCTGCACATCGTAGACGAAGCGGGTACCGGGAATGGCCACGGTGCGGAACGCATTCCGGGCAGGGTCGAAAAGACAGACGCCGCCCAGCGTGGCGAACCAAACGGGCGCGTTGCGGTCGCCGCTCGCATCCATGGCCATCACGTTCGCGTTGCACAGCTGCTGGGCCTCCGTATAGTGCCGCACCTTCCCATCGGGCTCGATGCGGAACACGCCATCCCCGAACGTACCCGCCCAGAGCGATCCATCCGCCGTGGCCTCCAGCGCCAGGATGGGCCGGTCGGGTTGGATCGGCAGCGGCAGGAATTTCAGCCGTTGTTCGGGCTGGAAGGCGATCGGATGCAGAAGGAGGCCCTGACGCGTGGCCACGCAGATCCGCCGGTCGGGGGTGATGCACAGCGCCGTGGCCCGGCGCAGGTCCACACCTTCGTGCTCGGTGAAGAGTTCCGCCTCGGCGAAGGCGCGGGTGACCGTGCTCTTGCCCGAACACCACCAGACACTGCCATCAGCGATCACCGTGATCGCGGTGATGGCACCCCGGGCCCATGCCTCACTGTACCGATCGCCCGCGGCGTCCTGGGCATCACAGACCAGCACCCCATGCTCTTCCGTGCCGGCCCAGATGCGATCCGAAGCCCAGCGCAGCGACCGGATCGGCCCCATCGCATCGGCACATCCGTACCGCACCGGGGCGGCCTGCGGATCGGCAGCGTCCAGCCGGAAGATCCCCCCGTGATGGGTTCCCGCCCAGAGCATGCCGGAGGGATCCACGGCCAAGGACAACACCAGATTGTCCGGCAGCCCCTGCTCCTCCGTGAAGTGATGCTGAAGTACCCCCGCTGCGTCCAGCACATCGATGCCTTGGTCCGTGGCCACCGCCATGCGCCCGCCGGCCAGCGGGGCCAAGGCGTTCACATGGTCATCGCTCAATCCCTCGCCGATCCTGATGCTCCGGCTGCGCTCGCCTTTGCGCAGGACCAGTCCGCCACCGTAGGTGCCGATCCAGAGGGTACCGTCCGCAGCGGTGCGCATCGCTCGGGGCGGTGTCCGCCGGAAGCTGGTATCCGTCCAGAGCGTATCCACCTGTTGGTGCGCGCACCGCAGCAGGATGCCGCTCCGCAGGAAGGCCAGTACCGGGGCTGCTTCGGACATCAGCATCACACGGTCGGTGCCGGCATCGAAGACCTGCACGGCCCGCCGGCCATCGCTGCAGGTGAGGCCCTTCTCGTGCGCGACCCAGAGCAGGTCCTGCTCATCCTGCGCCAATTGCCGTACCTGGGTCTCTCGCAGGGGTCCACGCAGGTCCACGGTACGGGTCAAGGGGTACTGCCCCACGGCCCGCATGGCCAGGAGCGCCAGACCGGCGATGAGCGGGAGGCGCAACATCATCCGGCAGCGGCGGAGAAGAGCAGGTCCACCTGGACCTCCACCACGGGCGAGAGCTTCTGCTGCACCACGCGGGGTATGCGGATATCGTGGTCGGCCATGGTCACGGGGAACTTGGAGGTGGTACGGATGCCCTTGGGGGTCACGACCACCTTGCATTCGATGATCCGCTCCTGGGTGATGCCATGCACGGTGAACGAGCCCTTGGCGCGGACCACATGCTCACCGGGCTTGTCCAGGTCGATCACCTCGATCAAACGGCCTTGGAAGATGGCATTGGGATATTCATCGGCCTCCATGTAGTTCTCGATGAAGTGCTCCCGCTGCAAGGGGCTGTTGAAGCCTTGGAAGGACCGGATCGGGATCCGCACCACGAAGGTGCGCTGGGCGGGGTCCAACAGGCCGGTGGCTTCACTGGTGGCCGCCGTGATGCGTTCCAGGGGCGCATCACTGACGAAATCCACCGCCGCCTTGTTCAGCTTGCGGGGTACCGGACCTTGCGCCAACAGCGCGAACGCCGAACAGAAGGCGGGAAGGATAAGGATCGAACGGAGCATGAAGGGCGCTTGCCAAATGCGATGCCGAAAGGTAGCGGACGGCGTTGGGCGGAGCAGCTAAGGGCGGAAGCCCCGATCGGTATGGACACCCATTTGACACCCCTAAGGATCCTCAACAAAAGCGAAGGGGCTCCTATCGACGGCGAACACTTCCTCTTTCGGGGGAGAGGGAGGGATAACGCGATGCCCGCTTTCCGTTTTCCCCTTCATGCGCGATTTGATATTGCCGACCATGCCGATAAATGTGCCTTGCTCTTCTGACCTTTGGTTCATGTCTGTTTTCATCGGAGAACTTGAAGCAATCGACCGGGTCGATGTGGAAGCACCGTTGGCCGCAGCGACGCATCGTTGGCCTTTGTTCTATGCGGATGTCTATAGGGAGGCCGCAAAGCGCGCTCAGGGTGAAGGTCAGGTTGATCAAGAGAACGTGTATCGATTCCTGGAGCGCGTAATGAACATTATGCCGACGTTCCACAACAGAGAGCAGCCCTATTCCCCTTACTTCACAAGCAACACGTACCGCTCGGAGATTCCATCTGACTTCACTTCAGTTGACATTGATGCCATTCGAAGAACCCTAATCCGAGCAACCGACCAGACCCTTCGGGCGCATTTGAATGACATGCTCCTTGTAGGACCGCCCGGCGATCATAGTGCAGGTGCTGAGGCAGCTCCATTATTCCTGCAAATCGGAAAAGGGCTGAAGGGGACCGGCAATCCATCGTTCATGAAGGAAGCTCTTCAGAGGGGTATTCAATTGTCCCGGCAGATGGGTTGGCGCAAAGCTCTTGGAGAGAATGCCCGCGCGGCCCTTATTGAAGTTATTCGCACCTCGGGCAAAGCACCATTCGACAATGATCTCTTTTTTGGCCTTCAGCTAGCCCATGAAGAGAGCATTGGAGATTCGCGTGAGTGGCGTGAGCTTGCGATACAAGGTGGAGAGTACCACAAGGCTCAGGGTCAGTACAACGATGCCCAGAGCTACTTCGAAATGGCACTTGCATTTTCGCAACTCTTGAATGACTTGGATGCTGAAAGGTCCGCATGGCGGGAGATGGGGGCTGCCTTGGAATGCCAAGCCCACGAGCGAGCTACGCAACCCAATGGGTCCTTCATGGCAGCAACAGGAATTCTCAAAGAGTCCATTCAAGCTCTTCGCAAAGGGAAAGCCCCATCGGATGCTATCGATGCTCTCTTGGGGCGGCTGCGTGAGTATCAGGCGAGCATCCTTGATAACAACGAACTAGGCTCGTATGGCCGTGACTTCGACGTAACTACCCATGTCAATGCCGTCCGCGATAATGTTTCGGGCCGTTCACTACGTGCTGCATTGCTCAGATTGGCCTTCGCCTCGAAGCTTACTGATCCTGAAGAGCTACGAAAAAGGGTTCAAGACCATGCAAAGAAGTTCCCCTTGCTGTACTTACTTCAGACTCGGGTGATCGATGACAAAGGCCGGGATAGGCATGTGCAACGAGGAATTCTTGACTTGCAAGGGGAAGAACGCGAGAAGGCCCTGAAGCAACGAATGTTCGCAGATGTGCAGTTCGACTGGAATTTTCGCGTTCAGACGGTCCTTGAACCTGCACGCAGACAAATACTTGAAGAACACTCTCCAAGGCAAGAGGACCTCCGCGCCTTGGTGGTGAACAATCCATTCGTGCCTCCTGGTCATGAAGGATTGTTCCTTCGAGGACTGCTTGCGGGACTATACGGGGATTTCGTGCTCTCATCACATCTGCTCGTTCCACAGTTTGAGAACTCGCTGCGATATGTGCTTGAGTCAAAGGGAATTCATGTTGCCAACATTCTTGATAACGGTACCGAACCACTCAAGGTCTGGGGGGGGATATTAGACATTCCCGAAAGCCGAGAACTATTTGGTGAGTCTCGGTTGTTCGAACTCGAAGGACTGCTCGTGAGTGAGTCCGGTTTGGGATTCAGGAACAAGCTTGCTCATGGCATGCTCACAGAAGCGCAAAGTGCCTTCAGCGTTGCAACTGTGCATTCCTGGTGGTTGATGTTGCACTTGTGTATGGAACAGGTCGTACATCGATTTGAAGAGCCTTGTGAAGCCTAGCACCACATTGGGATAGCAGAGGGAGTCTGCCACCCTAATACAAGAGCTAGTGCATCCTTCAATTTTGCCCCTCTCTTGAACCTTGGGCTGTAAGCTGCAAAGGGCAAAGGGATTCAGGAAGTCCTGAACCCTTTGACCTTGTTGTGGAGAGGGAGGGATTGCGCGAGGCGCGCTTTCCCGTTGGGGGAGTGCTTCAAGCTTTCAGCCCGGTCGCTATGCTCCTGGGCTTTTCCATTTCCCCCTTCGCTCAAGCTTCGCTTGGCTCGGGGGGAAATGGAAAAGCCCCGCCACTGCGTGGCCGGGCTTTCGCTTGGCGGAGAGGGAGGGATTCGAACCCCCGGTGCCCTTGCGAGCACTTCTGTTTTCGAGACAGACCCATTCGACCACTCTGGCACCTCTCCGAAGGGCGGCAAATGTAGAGATAGGCACGATAGGTGCGGTGAGCGCGTTCCTTTGCACCCATGATGCTCCGGTCCAGCTTTCCCCGCCGACATTCCCTTTTCGCCTTGGTATTGCTCACTTCCTGCACCGGTGTGCAGCCGGTTTCCGCCGGGGACTACTGGCCTCCGCCCACCGAGCCCCAGTCCATCGACCGCACCTACAGCCCCACCGTGCATACGGTGCAGCTCTTCAAACGCGGGTTCGAGATGTCGCCGCCCGTGCTGGAACTGGGCGGTGGCGAGCCGTTGGTGCTGCGCTTCGACGATCTGCAGTCCAACACGGAGTACCTGTCCTACACCTATGTGCACTGCGACCGTAACTGGCAGCCGAGCGACCTGTCGCCCGCGCAGTACATCCAAGGCGCCCCCACCGATGTGCTGCCCCCCCCGAACCAGAGCTTCAACACGCTCCAGTTCTACCTCCAGTACGAGGTGGAGGTGCCCAACGAGATGATGCAGCCCAAGCTCTCGGGCAACTACCTGCTGAAGGTGTACCGCGGAAGCGACCAGGAGGACCTCATCCTCACCCGGCGTTTCCTGGTGATCGAACAGCGGGTGCAGATCGATGCCCGGATGGTGGCCACCCGCGATGTGGACCGCCGGGATGTGGACCAGCAGATCGACCTGACCATCCGGCACCCGGGTGTCACCGTGCGGGATCCCTTCAGCGACCTGCATGTGGTGATGCTGCAGAACTTCCGTTGGGACGATGCCCGCAGCGGCTTCCGCCCGAAGTTCATCCGCGACAACGAGCTGGTGTACGACTACCCCAAGGAGGGCCTCTTCGCCGGGGGCAACGAATGGCGCTTCTTCGACATGAAGAACACGCGCTACAGCACGGCCCAGATGGCCCGCATCACCACCTCGCCCGAAGGGTTGGAGGAAGGGTTCCTGCTGCCCGATGAGAAACGCGAATTCAAGATGTACTTCGACCTGCCGGACATCAACGGCAAACAGCTGGTGCGGAACGACATCGCCGATGGTGATCCACTGGGCGCGGACTACATCTACATGAACTTCGTGCTGCCCCGCACCGAACCGCTCTCGGATGAGGTGTACGTCTATGGCGGCTTCAGCGACATGCAGTGCCGTCCGGAGTTCAAGTGCACGTGGGACCCTAAGCTGCGGGCCTACACACTGCGCGCCCTGATGAAACAAGGCTATGTCAACTATGCCTACGCCGTGTTGTCGCGCGGTAGCGCCATACCCGACCTGGCACAGCTCGAGGGCAGCCATTTCCAGACCGAGAACGACTACCTGGTGCTGGTGTACCTCACCGACTACCAGCTCCGCTGCGATCGCCTGGTGGGCGCCCGCTTCCTCAACAGCCGCCGCGGATGAACCGCCCCCTCCTGCTCTCCGTGCTCGCACTGGCCTCCTGCGCCGGGCCCGGCGCAGCGCAGCACACGCGCAAGGACTACGCCCTGGACAAGCCGGAACGCATCTTCGCGCTTCCCTCCCACCTACGCGAGATCTCGGCCCTCACCGACATGGACGAGCGCACCGTGGCCGCCTTGCAGGACGAGATCGGCACCATCTACTTCATCGACCACACCAACGGGCGGATCCAGGACAGCCTGCACTTCGCCGGTCCCGGTGACTACGAAGGCCTCACCCGGGTGGGCCAGGACCTCTATGCGCTGCGCAGCGATGGACTGATCTTCCATCTCCGCCACGCCGATCACGGCTACGCGGCCCCCGACACCTTCCGGCTGCATGTCCCCAACCGGAACCTGGAGTCCTTGGGTTATGATGAGCGCAACGGGATCCTGCTCGTGGCCGCGAAGGACAACCTGAAGGGCGGGCCCGAGGTGCGCGACCACCGCTACGTGCACGGATGGGACCTGCGTACCAACAAACAACTGGAGCAGCCGGTACTGGACCTCAGCCTGGATCAGGTGATCCGCAAAGCGCAGACGCTGGGCGTGCGATTGCCCCGCGAACGCAAGAAGAACGGAAAGGAGATCACGCACTTCAAGCTGCGCCCCTCATCGGTGGCCGTACATCCGGAATACGACGACTACTGGATCCTCAGCGCGGCCGACCATACGTTGTTGGTGGTGGACCGCACCGGTCAACTCACCGACCTGATCGTACTGGACCCGAAGCTCTTCCCCAAGGCCGAGGGGATCACTTTTCTTGCGAACGGCGACCTGCTGATCAGCAACGAAGGGCATGGCGAGCCTGCGGACCTGCTGTTCTTCCCGAAGCGCTGACCGATCACTGGCGCACGAAACGCATGCGCAGACCGGCGGTGGGGACATCGAGCACGTACGTACCCGGCGCCAATGCCGAAACGTCCACCGTACGGCCGCCGCTCACCGGACCGGTGGCCACGATCGCACCGGCCAGGTCGAGCACTTGATAGCGGCTGCCCGCGGGCAAGGTCCTCCCGAACCGGAGCAGACCATCCGTGGGGTTCGGGCCCACCGGCACCACGTCCCGGGACAACTCGGGCACATCCACGGAACAGGCGGTGTAGTCGAACAAGGTGACACTGTCGTTGCCGCTGTTGGGGATGCAGACCCGCTGGTTCACGCCATCATAATCGATATCCGCCGGGCTGCTGAGGCCACTGGACAGGACGGTGACCGCTGGCTGGGTGAAGCTGCTCTCGTAGCGCGTGACGCGGTTGGGCGACCACGAGGCCACCAGGAGATCGCCGTTGCAGTCGAGCGTGATGCCATCGATGCTTCCCACGTTGGTGGTGAACGAGCTCAGCTGTTCTCCGTTGCCGGGGTCGTAGCTCTTGATCAAGGCGTTCGAACCCCATCCGGCCACCCAGAGGCGGAGCAGGGTCGGATCGAACACGATGCCGTTCGGCGTGTTCACCGTGTTGGCCACCAATTCGGTGAAGGAATTGTCGGCCACATCGATCTTCAGGATCTTCTTGGCGCTGAAATCCGTGACGTACAGATAGGTACCGTCCGTGGTGATGCCATTGAGGAAGGATCCGCCCAAATTGAGGTTGAACACTTCCGCACCATCCACCAGGAGGAAGCCTTTCACGCGGCCTCCGCAGCAGGCGAAGAGGGTGTCGCCCATGATCTCCAACCCATAGGGTGCCGGCGAGGAGCTGGCGAACGTGGTCAGCACGCCCGCTTGATCGCGCTGCAGGATCTGCCCACTGCCGGTGTTGCTGATGAAATAGCGGTCGCCGACGGGATCGTACTCCACGCTTTCCGGACCATCCAAGGTCTGGGCGTTGGCTGCGGTCAGAAGGGAAGCTGCAAGAAGGACGACGAGTGGGCGCATGGGGGATCGAATGGAGCGCAAACTACCGCACAGCGGCGGGATCCCGTACGATGAACCGTTCCATGGTTGGAAACCCTGATGTTCCGGTGACGCGATCGGTGGCCAATGACCTTACACTTGCACGGAACAACGACCGGATCGCCATGGCCACAGCCGTAACGCATCATATCCGTGTGAACGTGAAGGTCCACTTCGAGGCCGCGCAGAGCGATCCGAAAGTGGGCCGGTTCCTGTTCAACTACCGCATCACCATCACCAACAACGGCCAACGGCCGGTGCAGTTGATGCGGCGGCATTGGTACATCAACGACAGCCTCTCGCCCCAGCGCGAGGTGGAAGGCCCGGGCGTGGTGGGCGAAACGCCGGAGCTGGGTCCGGGCGATGCCTTCAGCTACAACAGCTTCTGCGACCTCCGCAGCGGTTTCGGGCGCATGCAGGGTACCTACCTGATGCGGAACCTGGACGATGACAGCACCTTCGATGTGCGCATCCCCAGCTTCGAGCTGCAGTGGCCTTGGACGGCGAACTAGTCCATGTGCTCATGCGCTCATGTGCATATGCTCACATGAGCACATGGGATCCCACGTCGGTATCTTCGCGGCCCCATGAGCAACGCCATCTTCACCCTGCCCGCACCCCACAACGAACCCGTGCTGAGCTACGCCCCCGGAACGCCGGAGCGGGCCGCGCTGAAGGCCGAGTACGATCGGCGGTTGAAGACCACCATCGATGCGCCCATGTGGATCAACGGTGTGGCGGTGGAGACCAAGGACCAGCGGAAGATGAGCCCGCCGCACCGCCACGCGCACAAGTTGGGCGTGAGCCACCACGGCGATGCGAAGCAC
>DASWWQ010000120.1:0-6458 GCA_036405935.1 Flavobacteriales bacterium | reverse complement strand
TCAGCGGTACCTCCATCCGGCTCCTGGGGGATCCCGTTTGGGACGGTGTGCTCACCGTGTTCTGGACGGTGGGCATGATGAACTCCATCAACATGCTCGACAACATGGACGCCATCACCACGGTGACCTCCATCTTCATCCTGGCAGCAGGCCTCATCTCCTTGCTGCTGCTGGACCAGGCCACCGAGGTGGATACCGTGCTGGTGATCGGCACCATGGGAGCGCTCTGTGGTTTCCTCTTCCACAACTGGAACCCCTCGCGCATGTACATGGGCGATACCGGCAGCCAGTTCCTCGGGGTGTTCCTGGCCTACATCGGCATCCGTTGTTTCTGGAACGCGCCCAGCTTGATGGGCACTATGGAACCTTGGCGGCAAGTGGTGGGGGCCTTGGTGGTCTTCGCGCTGCCCATCATCGACACCACCTCCGTCACCATCAACCGCATCGGCCGTGGCACCTCTCCGTTCGTTGGGGGGAAGGACCATACCACGCACCACCTCAGCTATGCCGGTCTCAGCGACGCACAGGTGGCCTTGGTGTTCATGGGGCTGGGCCTCGTGTCCTGCTTCCTGAGCTTCACGATGTTGCGCTTCGTGCCGGAATGGTCGGCGGTGCACACGTTGGTGTTCGGGGGGTATGTGTTGCTGCTCTTCGCCTTTCTCTTCGGGCTGACGAAACGGACGCGGATCGACCGATCTTTGCGTCCCGATGTTTGAACGGTTCTCCCTGCTGGGCAAAAGCCTGTTGATCGTCCTTTCCGTTGCGGTGGGGGGCTTGGCCGTGCACCTGCTCAGTTCCAGCGCCAGCGGTGGTGGATCGGACCTCGATCACCAGCGCCACTTCAACGAGAGCTACCGCATCTTCAGCCTGACCCTGCCCCAGGATGTGGATTTCTGCGGCGAGGAGGTGCCGATGGAGAAGCTCGATGTGCGCGAACGCCTGGACCGGGAATTGTTGGTGAACACGTATTGGCAGAGCAACAGTCTGCTGGCGCATAAGCGGGCCCACCGTTGGTTCCCCATCATCGAGCCCATCCTGGCCCGGGAAGGCGTGCCGGACGACCTGAAGTACATCGCCTTGATCGAAAGCGGACTGACCAACGTGGTGAGCCCGATGGGGGCGTCGGGTTTCTGGCAGTTCATGAAGGATACGGCGCCCAAGTACGGGCTGGAGGTGAATGACGAGGTGGATGAGCGCTACAATGTGGTGCGGGCCACCGAGGCTGCTTGCGCCTACCTCAAGGAGAGCCATGCCAAGTTCGGATCCTGGGCCTTGGCTGCGGCCAGCTACAACATCGGTCCGGGCGGGCTGGAAGGCAAGATCGGTCGGCAGAAGAACCGGAACTACTACGAGCTCGCCCTGCCCGAGGAGACCTCGCGCTATGTGTTCCGCATCCTGGCCATGAAGGAGATCATCAGCGATCCGGAACGTTACGGTTTCCACTTGCGCGAAAAGGACCTCTATCCCGTTTACAGCACACGGGAGCTGGTGGTCACCGGTGCCATCCCGGATCTGGCGGACCTGGCCCGGGCCGAAGGCACGGACACCCGTACCCTGAAGCTGCTGAACCCCTGGCTGCGCGATGGCAAGTTGACCAACGCGAAAGGCAAGCGCTACACGTTGCTGCTGCCCACGGCCGATTTCGACAAGGTATCCGGAGATGAGTGAACGCAAGGCCGCAGGTGCCAAGGCATCTGCCAACGGACATGCCCCGCCGGTGATGGACGATACCATCGACGTGCTCGGTGCCCGCGTGCACAACCTGAAGAACATCGATGTGCGCATACCACGCGACAAGCTGGTGGTGATCACCGGCCTGAGCGGCAGCGGCAAGAGCTCCTTGGCCTTCGATACCATCCATGCCGAGGGGCAGCGCCGCTATATCGAGACCTTCAACGCCTATGCCCGCCAATTCCTCGGTGGCATCGAGCGGCCGGATGTGGACCTGATCACCGGGCTGAGCCCCGTGATCGCCATCGAACAGAAGACCATCAGCCGGAACCCCCGCAGCACGGTGGGTACCATCACGGAGATCTACGATCTGCTCCGCCTGCTCTTCGCACGCGCCGCCGATGCCTACAGCTACAATACCGGTGAACGCATGGTGCGCTACACCGAGAAGCAGGTGGTGGACCTGATCCACCAGGAATTCGACGGGCATGATGTGCTGCTGTTGGCCCCGATGGTGCGCGGCCGCAAGGGACACTACCGGGAGCTCTTCGAGCAGTTCCTGCGCCAAGGCTTCCTGCGTGCACGGGTGGACGGCAAGGTGATCGACCTGTCCACGCGCCCGCGCCTGGACCGGTACAAGGTGCATGACATCGAGCTGGTGGTGGACCGCATCAAGGTGACCGAGGCCAACCGCAAACGGGTGGCCGAGAGCTGCGCCACGGCGATGAAGCATGGGAAGGGCAATCTGATGGTGGTGGATGCGAAGAAGGAATCGCATGCGCGCTACCTCAGCCGCCACCTCATGTGCCCCACCACCGGAATGGCCTACGAGGAGCCCGAGCCCAACCTCTTCAGTTTCAACAGTCCTTACGGAGCCTGCCCGCGGTGCAGTGGCCTGGGCCAGGTAACGGAAGTGGCCTTGGACAAGATCGTGCCCGATCGCTCCAAGAGCCTGAAGAAGGGGGCCATCGTTCCCCTGGGCGCCTACAAGGCCAGCTGGATCTTCCGTCAGTTGGAAAGCGTGCTGGCGATGTTCGGCCACGATGCCACCACGCCCTTCGCCGACATGGAGGACGAGGTGTTCGCAGCGATGCTCAACGGGTTGGACGAGCCCTTGCGTGTAAGCAGCCAAGCGGGCCTCAGCGATCGCACCGTGCAGTTCGAAGGCATCATCCCCTTCATCCTGGAGCAGGCCGAGGAAGGGCCGAGGACGGCGCAGAAATGGGCGGGCCAGTTCACGCACATGGTCACCTGCCCGGAATGCGAAGGCACGCGGTTGAAGAAGATCGCGCGCTGGTTCCGTTTGGGCGACCAGGACATCACCCAGTTGGCCAACCTATCGCTGGAGCGATTCCATGCGAGCATGGAGGCCATGCCACCGAAGCTCGATGAGAAGCAGGCCGTGATCGCGCGTGATGTGATCAAGGAGATCGTGTCGCGCACACGCTTTCTTTTGGACGTGGGGCTGGAGTACCTGACGCTCGATCGCGGTGCCCGCACCCTCAGCGGTGGGGAGGCCCAGCGGATCCGCTTGGCCACGCAGATCGGCAGCCAGCTCACCGGGGTGCTCTACATCCTGGACGAACCGAGCATCGGCCTGCACATGCGCGACGACCAGCGGCTGATCGCCAGCCTGCGCAAGCTGCGCGATGGAGGCAACAGCGTACTGGTGGTGGAGCACGACAAGGAGATGATGCTGAACGCCGACCACATCATCGATATAGGTCCCGGCGCGGGTGTGCACGGTGGCAACGTGGTGGGCCAAGGTGCGCCGGCGGAACTGATGCGCAGTGGGTCCCTCACTGCGGACTACCTCACCGGCAAGGCCCGGATCGACCTGCCCCTGCAGCGCCGCACGGGAAACGGCCACAGCATCCGGTTGCGTGGGGCCAACGGCAACAACCTGAACAACGTGGACGTGGAGTTCCCGTTGGGCACGTTGATCTGCGTCACCGGCGTGAGCGGGAGCGGCAAGAGCACGTTGATCGGGGATACGTTGTATCCGGTGCTGAGCAAGACCTTCCATCGGGCGGATACGCATCCACTGGAGTTCAAGGATATCGACGGGTTGAAGCACATCGACAAGGTGATCGAGGTGGACCAGAGCCCGATCGGTCGCACCCCGCGCAGCAATCCGGCGACCTACACCGGTCTTTTCGACCACATCCGCGAACTGTTCGCCGCTCTTCCTTCCGCGAAGATCCGGGGCTACAAGAGCGGCCGTTTCTCCTTCAATACGGCCGGTGGCCGTTGCGAGACCTGCAAGGGTGCGGGAGTGCGCACCATCGAGATGAACTTCCTGCACGACGTCACCGTGCCGTGCGAGACCTGCCGGGGCAAGCGTTACGATCGGGAGACGCTGGAGGTGCGCTTCAAGGGCAAGAGCATCGCCGATGTGCTGGCCATGAGCGTGGAGGAGGCCAGCGAGTTGTTCTCCGAGGTGCCGCAGTTGAACATCAAGCTGCGCACCATGCTGGACGTCGGTCTGGGCTACATCACCTTGGGCCAGAGCAGCACCACGGTGAGCGGGGGAGAGGCGCAACGCATCAAGCTGGCCACCGAGCTCAGCAAACGCGGCACCGGTAGCACCTTCTACATCCTGGACGAACCCACCACCGGTCTGCACTTCGAGGATGTGCGACTGCTGATCGGCGTGCTGCAACGTTTGGTGGACCAGGGCAACACCGTGCTGGTGATCGAGCACAACATGGACCTGATCAAGGTGGCCGACCATATCATCGACATGGGCCCCGAGGGCGGTGACGGCGGTGGACGCGTGGTGTCCAAAGGCACACCCGAGGAGGTCGCTCTCTTCGGCAAAGGGCACACCGCCCGCTATCTACAGGAGGAACTGCACACAACGAAGGCGTGAGCGCACGCCCATTCCAATGAGCAAGAACACCACCAAGGACGGCGACGCGCACGAGCGACGCATCAAGAACGCCTTCAAGCGCAAAGGCTGGAGCGAGGTGAAGGCCAACGACAGCTGGGCCATCTTCAAGATCATGAGCGAGTTCGTCGAGGGCTTCGAGGCCATGCAGCGGATCCGTCCCTGCGTGAGCGTCTTCGGCAGTGCGCGCACGGCACCCGAGAAACCCGAGTACAAGCTGGCCGAGGAGATCGCCTACCTGCTCACAGGCCGGGGTTATGGGGTGATCACCGGCGGTGGACCCGGCATCATGGAGGCCGCCAACAAAGGCGCACAGCGCGGTGGCGGTACCAGTGTCGGCCTCAACATCGAGCTGCCCTTCGAGCAGGCCCCCAACCCGTACATCGACAAGGAGAAGAGCCTCAACTTCGACTACTTCTTCGTGCGCAAGGTGATGTTCATCAAGTATTCGCAGGGCTTCATCGTGCTCCCCGGCGGCTTCGGTACGCTGGACGAGTTCTTCGAGGCGCTGACCCTGATCCAGACCCAGAAGATCGCGCGTTTCCCGGTGATCCTGGTGGGGAAGAAATACTGGCAGGGGCTGCTCGACTGGGTGAAGGGCACCATGGGCACCGAGCATGCCTACATCCACCTGCATGATCTCGAGCTCTTCAGCGTGGTGGACGAGGCGCACGAGGCCGTCGACGCCATCGATCGGTTCTACAGCAAATACATGCTGAAGCCGAACTTCTGAGATCGGATCGCCACCAACGAAGAAGAGCGCCTGGATGGGCGCTCTTCTTCGTTGGTGGCCCAGGGCTCAGCGGCCTTGCACCACCAAGCGCTGCACCAGATCGGTGCCATCGCCGGTCCTTACGCGTACCAGGTAGATGCCAGGCGCACGCTCGTGCAGGTCGATCACGGTGCGGTCGCCGATGGTGGGTGCCACGGTCTGCACGCTACGTCCGGCCGCATCCAGGATCTCGATACGCTCCACCGGTGCTCCTTCCGGATGCACGAGGGTGAGGCGGTCCGCGGCGGGGTTCGGTTGAAGGCCGAACGTGTTGTTCAGGGCCGTTTCGCCGATCCCTGTGGAGTTACAGGGGGAATAGCTTCCGTCCAGCACCAGCGTGCCGGTGTTGTCCGGATCCAGCCAATGCTTCAGCTTGTCGTTGGTGCTGTTCGGATTGTTGGTCCAGTGGTAGCTCATCTTGCCGTACTGGTCGGGGCTGTTGGGGGAGTCGCAGAAGGAGGCTCCGCCGGTGAGCGTGCCCACGATACGGTGCGCATTGTTGAAGAGAGCGGACCCCGAGGAGCCTCCTTCGGTGACACCGTGTCCGTTGTCGGTCTCCACCCAGTTCACACGCCAGTGCGTACCGCTGGGCCCGCCCCAAGTGGTGGACACCGTGGTGCCGGTGAAGGTGCTGATCTTCTTCTCCGAACCGGCAGGGTGGTGGATGCACTTACCGCCCGTGGTCGCCGTGTTATTGGCGTCCCAACCGGCCCAATAGGGATTGTAGCTCGCCGGGATCGTCGCGGTGTTCCCTTCCAGCAGCAGGAAGTCGGAACCGGAGAAGCCACCACCGTCCTCGCTATCACCCCGCTCGACGCAACCCAGTACGGAGGAGGAAGTGGAAGCACCACCGGCCGTGTTGCAGTTGGTGCGCTGGTACTTGAAATAGAAACGCCAAAGGTTGTAGTCTCCCGTGGTGGCGTCCATGCCGGATTCGTTCACGCCGCAGTGCTTGGCCGTGAGGTAGTATGGTTTGCAGTCCATGGCCACGTTGTTCACCAAGGTCCCCGTGCACCAATAGCTGCTGGCGCCCATGCGCACACCGATGCGTACGGTAGCGTCGCGTTGGGAGGTCCATCCCGCGCCTTCACTGCAGTTCACGTCCACCTCGCACCAATCGGCACG
>DASWWQ010000119.1:0-35583 GCA_036405935.1 Flavobacteriales bacterium | reverse complement strand
AGCTTGAAGTTGGGCGAGTAGTGCTCAGCCTTCCTGTGAGTGCGATCTCCACGATCGCATTGCTCTCCGCGCTCTCCGCGTCTCTGCGGTGAAAGAACCTAGTCGAACTTCACGTCCCGCTCATCGGGCCTGAAGATGTTGCGCAGCTTCTGCCAGAGTTCGGGCAGGTCGTTGAAGTCCTCGCGATAGCCCACGCCGGCGCCTTGGGTGTAGGGCGCTTGGTCCACCTGGTTCAGGTTGCGGTCGTTGCTCTGGCTGTAGGCCTTCAGGCGCAGCTTGCCATCCTGGGTCAGCATGTACTCGGCGCTGAAATCGCCGATCAGGTTGTTCTGCTGCGTGCCGGTGGAACCGTACTGCACGCCCACGTTGGTGCTGATCTGCAGACGGTCGTTGAGGATCTGTGTGCTCACGGCCAGTTCCACCTCGTCCTGGGTGATGTTGTCGCCCGCCCGCCAGTTCACCCCGAGGTCGAAGTCGTTGCTCACCTGGCTCAGCCAGTTGCTCACCTGGTTGCTCAGCAGTTCGGTGCCGGTGGTGGCGCTGCCCGCACCGAGTCCGCTGGTGTTCTCGCCGCCAGCGGTGGCGTCCGTGGGCAGGAAGCGGTTGAGCATCACCAGGGAGAACACCTGCTTGTTCAGGTCGTCCGTGGTGGCTAGGGCGCTCTGCACCTGGGTGCGTGCGGCCTCGTCCACGCTGGGCAGGCGCACATCGAAGGCGATGTCGGGGTTCATCAGCCGCTGCGTCAGGTGCATGATCACCTCCACGGGCACCCGCTTCTTGTAGGCCTCGGTGCGCAGGGCGGCCGGCATCACGTCGTAGAGCGCCGCGCGCAGCTTGTAGATGGCATCGATGCTGATGGTGGCATCGAACGGATCACCGTACCAACTGATGCGCCCGCCGGGTTCCACGCCGAAACGTTTGTTCACGAGGTTGCGCAGCGTGAAGAGGTAATCGCCCTCCACCAGTTCCACATCGCCCTTCATGCTGAACTCGCCCGAAGGTGTCACCGTCATCGCGATGTTGCCGCGACCGCTGCCTCGCATGATGTCGCCCACGGTGGGGTCGAAGATCAGTTCGAACACGGCATCAGGTGTCACCTGCACGTTCAGGTCCAGACGGATGCCGGTGAGGTCGAGCGCTTCCACCATGGTATCGTTGAGCGTACCGGCGGCGATGAAACGCACGAAGGGGATGCCGCCCACGTCCTTGCTTCCGCCCAGCGGGAAGTGGATGTCGGTTCCCTTCCCGGTGCTGGCGTTGAGGCTGATCTCGAGGTTGTCCAGGTATCCGCCCACGTTGATGTCGCCGGTGGCGTAGGCATCACCGTAGAAGAGTTCGTTGTCCACCACGCTGGTGTTCAGCACCAGGAAATGTTGCATGGTCCCGGATACATCGAAGTTCCAGTCACTGAGCCCGTGATGGATGATGGTGCCGACGAGGCGTGCGGTATTGCCCCGCTCGTCCACCACCACCACGTTGTCCAACGCGAACATGTCCGGCCGGATGTCGACGCGGTGCGTGAACTTGTAGAAGGTGTTGAGGTAGTTGATCCGCAGCCCGGCTTCTTCCAGCAATGCACTGCCGTTGATGAGCGGCGTTTCGAGGGTGCCCGTGACATCGATGGTACCCGAGACCCGGCCCTGGATATCGCTGATGGCCTCGGGGAGATAGGGGTCGAGGAAGCGGAGGTCGAAGCGGTCCAGCACCAGGTCGATGTCGAGTTCCTGTTCGCGGCCCGGCGCCACCTTGCCGTTGAAGTCGAGGGCTTGCAGGGTGTCGCGCTGCAACGAGCCGTTCACATCGATGGCACGCTCCCCTTCGTTCCATGTCGCCGTGAAACGCAGGTCGCCCACGGGATGCTTCTCGATGGCGAGGCTGTCGATGCGGAGTTCGCTGATCAGGTACGGCGACCGGTAGAGGTCGTACAGCTCGCCTTCACCGCTGAGCTTGCCGTGCAGTGCTGGACCGTCCATCAGCGGCCGCAGGTTCTCCAGGGCCACATTGCGCAGGTCGAAGGCCAAGGCCATCGCGGTGTCCATGCCCACGGTGCCCGCAAGCCGTACGCGTTGGTCGGCGTTGGCCAGTTCCAAGGTGTCGAGCTGGATCGTGCTGGAGTCGACGACGATGTGGGAGACGCCTTGCGAGGTCCAGTCGCCGCGGCCGAGGAAGAGCTGGCTGGGCTGCACCTCCACCTCCATGCGATGTCCGTTCACCACGAGCGCGTTGGCATTGAGCCGGCCGTTGGTGTTGCCGTCATCGCTGGTCCACCCGGTGCTGAACTGGATCTCGTCCTGGTAGGCCTTGCCCGTGATCTCGATGTCACCCAGCACCAGGCTGTCGCTCAGCATCTGACGGGTGCTGCGCAGGCGGAAGGTGAGCATGTCGATGGTCTTGTCGAGGACGATGGACACGGAATCGCCACGGATGCCTTCGTAGCCGAGCAGAGGAGCCTCCACGTTCGTGTACAGATCGAAGCTTCGGCTGTCGAACCCACCGCTGAGCCGTGTGCCTTCGGCGACCTCCAGTCCCGGCACCAGGAGGTCCAGCACGGGTTGAGCTTCGCCGACCGTGCCGGTGAAGGTGAAGTGCTGCTCCTCCTTGGGATACAGCACCTGTTCCTCCAGCGACGGGAACACGCTGTACAGGACGCTCATCACCGCATCGGGCAGGCGCGTGGGCAGTATGCTTCCGTTCACCTGCAGGTCGAGGGGATCGCTCTCGAGCCCGATGCGGCCCTCACCGTTCTCGAACCACGAACGCAAGGAGATGTCCCCCACATCGAGATCCGTTGTGTCCTCGCAATACAGGACGTCGCTGAGGTATACGCTGCCCTTCAAGCTGTCGGGTGCCAGTTCGCCTTCGGCACGGACGTCGAACACCAGATCGCTGAAGCCGTGGCCGCCGATCACACCCAGGGCGCGGAGGTCCATGCGCCGCACCTGCGCGTTGAAATCGACCTTGGGCCAACGGCCGCGCAGGTCGGCCAGGCCATCGAAATCCAGTTGGAGGTTCGGGTCGTTGCAGGTGAGCCGTCCGTTGAAGAGGTTGCGTTCCAAGCGACCGTTCAACGTGATATCCCCCACGCTGCGCCCGATGAGGTCCAGCCGTTGGATCGTGCCTTCGAGTTCCGCGTTGGCACTGGCCACGTTCCTTCCTTTCGCGGTCAGATGGAGATCGCAGGCCACAACGCCCACGTTCGGGTCGGCGAGCACTTGGCCGAGGTTGAAGCCGCCGGTGGCCACACTGCCGCGCAGGGCGATCACCTGGGTGATGGTGTCGCGCTGGTACGTCACATCGGTCCGGAGCGCGCCCGCATCGGTGCTGATCGAGCCGTAGGTGGTGAAGCTGCTGGGGAATCCGGTGAAGTTGCCGCTGAAGCCCACGGTGCCCAAGCGTTGCATTTCCGCGGGCGGTTCCAATCGGGCGGAGGACGTGAAGGGTGGCACGGGTACACGTGCCAGATCGTTCGGGTCGGCGATGAAGTGGTCCACGTCCACCACCATGAAGGTGTTGGCGAAGTCGGGCAGTCCGCTCAGTTCGACGTCGCCGCGGAAGAGCGTATGCATGCCCAGGCGCAGATCGATGTCGCGGCCCTTCATCTCGTTCACCGTGCCGCGCACATGGCCGGCCACCCGCACGGGCAACGACATGCCTTGGAGGTCCGGAGCGAAGAGCGCGATGTCCGAGAACTGCACCCGCGAGGTATCGAGGTCCACCCGCATGCGCACGTTGGTGGTGAAATGGCTGAGGTCGCCGAAGCTGTCGGTGCGCAGGGCCAGATCACCCTTGATGTCGGATGAAGGTGTACGCAGGGCGAGGTGTTCCACGATGATGCCACGCGGGCTGATGTGCGTGGCGCCGCTGAGGTGGTCGAGGGTCAGTCCACTGTGTTCGGTGAGGCGGATCGAGTCCAGCACGGCCAGGATGGAATCCCCGGCGATGCGCAGGTCGTGTGCGGCGATGCGGGCGTGGCGCACATCCACATGGTCGAAATCCACGCCGAACGGGAGCCGCTCGATGTTGTCGTCCATGAAACTGAAGTGCAGGTCGCGGATGTCCACCTTGCGCACCACGATGCGCCAATCCGCATCGCTCGTGGTGGTATCGCTGTCACCGAGCCGATCAAGCAGTTCGGTGAGGTTGCTGTGCGGATGTCCGGCACGGGTGTGCAGATGGAAGTGTGCACCATGCAGCTCGAGCTTGCGCAGGCTGATGCGCTCCAAGGAAAGGCTCACGGCGGGGAAACGCAGCCACAGTTCGTTGGCGGTGATCAGCGTATCACCTTCGAGGTCGGCAACGTACACGCCGTGCAGGCGATTGTCGCTGAAGGGGCGGATCTCCACCCGTTCGATGCGGATGGTGGTGCCGAGGTCCTTGCTGAGGCGCGCGCTGAGCTGGCGGGCGAGGAAGGTCTGCACCGCGGGCAGCAGGAGCAGACCCGTGCACAGGAGGAGGATGGACAACAGGCCCACGAAGGACCACAGCAGCCCGCGCAGGATGCGTCGTGTTCGGCTCTTGCGGGCTCCCATCGTTTATTTTCGGCCTCCTTTTCCGTGCGGTCCAGGCCCAACGACGCTGCGCACGGTCCGTAAAATTACCCTTCATCGTGCCAAACACCGCGCCGATCGTGATCCTGGGGATCGAAAGCTCCTGCGACGAGACGGCCGCTGCGGTGCTTTCCGATGGATCGCTGCTCAGCAACGTGGTGGCGTCCCAGGAAGTGCACCGCCAATGGGGCGGGGTGGTGCCCGAACTGGCCAGCCGGGCCCACCAGGAGCATATCGTTCCCGTGGTGGCGCAGGCCCTGCAACAGGCGGGCGTTCGTTGCAACGAGCTTTCCGCGGTGGCCTTCACCCAAGGGCCCGGGCTCATCGGTGCATTGCTCGTGGGTTCCTCCTTCGCCCGTTCCATGGCCCAGGCCCTTGAGGTTCCGCTGCTGGCGGTGGACCATGTGCGCGCCCATGTGATGGCCCACTTCATCGGCGATGGCGAAGGGCGCGCGGTGCCCGGATTCCCGTTCCTCAACATCACCGTGAGCGGAGGACACACTCAGCTGGTGGCCGTTCACTCGCCGTTGCACATGGAGGTGATCGGTACCACCTTGGACGATGCCGCCGGCGAGGCCTTCGACAAGGGGGCGAAGATCCTCGGATTGCCCTATCCGGGTGGACCCTTGGTGGATCGCCATGCCCGTCAAGGCGATGCGGAAAGGCACGCGATGCCGGTGCCGGCCGTGCCCGGACTCGACATGAGCTTCAGTGGCATCAAAACGGCCTTCGCCGAACGGGTGCGCCGCATGGAAAGGGAGCATCCGGGCAGCACCTCTGTGGAACGTGATCACCTCTGTGCCGCATTGCAGAAAGGCATCCTGGACCACCTGCTGTCCAAGGCGCGGCGCGCCATGCGTGAAAGGGGGTTCCGCAGCGTGGGCGTTGCCGGTGGTGTGGCGGCCAACAGTGCCCTACGGGAACGCCTGCTCCAATTGGGGCAGCACGAAGGCTGGTCGGTGTTCATTCCGCCCGCGGTCTATTGCACCGATAATGCGGCCATGATCGCCATGGCGGGTCACCACTTGTACGGTGCGGGGAGGTTCGCCGGCCTGGAAGTGGTGCCCGTGCCGCGCATCGGCTGAACGCAACCGGCGCGCCATCGGTAGGGGACCTACATTTGCCTTGATGCCTCCACGCGCGCTTCCGTTCCTCCTTGCCCTGTTCCATGGCCTGTCGGGCCTGGGCCAGGACGCCGGGCGCGCGATCGCCACGGGGGACAGCCTGATGGCCTTGGGCCGTCCACAGAAGGCGTTGGCGGCCTACAATGCAGCGGTGAAGGCCACCCCTTCGGCTGCGAGCTATTCCGCTCGTGCCCGCGCTTGGATGGAACTGGATCGGTTGGACAAGTATCTCGGTGATGTGAACGAGGCCCTGGTGCTGGACAGCATGCATGTGGAAGCCAACTACCAGCGTGCGCTCTATGCCTATCGCGGTGAGGATCGACATGCTGCGGAGCGTTTGGCCACGCGCGGTCTGGAGCGTGCCACCGGTGAACTCCGGCGCAAGTTGCTCGTGGTGCGTGGGATGGCCCGTTCCGAGCTGCGTCGCCATGCGGGGGCCATCGCCGATCTGCGCGAAGGCCTCGGTGAACGCACCGATGACCGCCCCGCCCTCCAGGCCTTGGCCGCTTCACTGGACCAGGCGAAGGACCATGAAGGAAGTCTTCGGGTGATGGAGATCCTCTGTGCAGTGGCACCGGATGACATCGGCAACTGGACCAACCGGGGTTATGAACTGGCCCAATTGGGCCGACATGCCGAAGCGTTGGAGATCTATGCCAAGGCGTTGGCCATGGACAAGGACGAACCCACGGCACTGAGCAATCGGTCGTGGTCGTTGCTCCAGCTCGGGCGCGAGGACGAAGCGATGGCCGACGTGGAGCGGAGCCTGCGTGGTTATCCGTCGAATCCGTTCGCGCTGCGCACCCGGGCCATGATCCGCTTGCGACGGGGACAACGCGAGAAGGCTTGCGCCGACCTCTCTCTGGCGAAGATCCTCGGAGAGGTACCGCAGGTGGATCAACTGCTCAAGGAGCACTGCGACGGCGGCACCGCCAAGTGATCCATGGGGGTGCGGAAGCAAAGGGCGGAGTTCCGCCCGGAACACCGCCCTTCTGGGCGGTCGCCCCTGATCACGGGATCACCACACGCAGACTTTCCGTGTGCCCGTTGGCCCGATCGGCACGTAGCAGGTAGAACCCACGGACCATGCCGGAGGGAAGCGACGCACCGCCATCCTCCTGCACGGCGATGGTCCGCACCGACCGACCTTGGGCATCGAGCAGGGCGAGGCGTGTACGCGCATCACCGGCACCGGTGATGCGAAGGCCGCCGTCCGCGAGGGGCACGGCACGCAGCACGGCGGTCGCCGGGGCTTCAGCGATGCCGGTTCCGATGGGCACGAGCTGCACATCCAAGAGGGTGGTCTCACCGTTCTCCAGGACCACGTCGGGGATCGTGGCGGTGTTGTAGCCGGGGGCGGAGACCGTCACCGTGAAGGTGCCGGCCTGTGCGATCCCGTTGCTGTAGTGGCCCAGGAGGTCGGTGGTCTGTGAAGCTCCGATCCCCGTCACCGTGGCATTGACCACGGGAGCGGAGGTTATCGAGTTGGTGACCTCACCTTCGATCCAAGCGGCGCGGACATAGGTGGGACCGAGCACGAACAATCCTTCCTCGATATCGCTGATCAGCAGGTTGCCACTGGGCAGGAAGGGATACACACCCCAAGCGCCATCGAACCCCTCTCCGCTGAAGGGCGAGGTATCGAAGTGGCCCACCTCCACCAGGTTCGAGGGGTTGGTGGCATCGTAGATCGCCACACCGTAGGTGTAGTAGCTCGTCACCAGATAGTGGTCCAGCCAATAGGTGTTGTGGGGCACGGCGCCCGATCCATCATCGCTGCGCAGGCGGTCCACCTCCACGATGTCCGAGGGGTCGGAGATGTCGTAGGCCGCGACATAGGCGTTGTTCACCTCATCGGTGGTGTAGAGGAACTGTCCGCTATCGTCCAACCAGCAGTTGTGCGTGAAGAGGCTGGGCGTCTCCTGGATACCGAGAAGGACCGGTGCGGCGGGATCGCTGACATCCACGATGGAGAAGATACCGTCGTAGATGTGGGCAGCATAGAGCGTATCGCCGCGGGCATAGCTGTCGTGGCAGTACCACATGTCGAATACGCCGACCTCCACGGGAGCCATGGGGTTCTGGGTGAGGTCGTACATGATCACGCCGCCGGCACCGCGATTGGCACCGTGCAGGTACAGGCGTCCGTTCTCGTCGATGAAGAGGCTGTGCGAGGTGTTCCATCCTTCACCTTGGAAGAAGGTCACGGGCAGGTCCGTACTTTCGGGAAGGGGGCTCAGGTCCACGATCATCAGTCCGGCCTCGGCCTCGGTGGTCACGTAGGCGTAGTTGCCCCAGGTCTTGATCTCCCGCCAGATGCTCACGGGCGCCGATCGGAAGTAGATCTCCTCGGGAGCCGTGGGGTCGGTGACGTCAACGATGGACAGGCCACCGCTGGAGAAGGGCGCCCAGTTCCCGTTCACACCCACGAGGGCGTACTCGTTACCCTGTTCGTCCACATATCCCCAAAGGTTGCTCAGGTCGCTGTTGCGTTCGGCCTGGTAGTCGTAGTGCCCGAGCTCCACGATGTTCTGTTGGGCGCAAAGTTGGGCGGCCGAAAGGGCAAGGGCCGCGCAGGCGATGGATCTCATGTTGCGATGTTACGGGGAAGCATGGAGCGGTGCTGGATGAATACCCGCCATGTTGGGGATCCCGTGGGGCGGGTCCGTTCAGTTCTGGGAGGGGTCGTCCGGAAAGTTGGCCAATGGCGCATAGGCCTTGCCCATGCCGCGCAGGGTATCGGCCCAGAGATCGTTCAGCCGCGTGTTCATCACCCGCCGTTTGTCGGCCGGTGAGATGAGCCAGGCCTTTTCCTGCAGCTCCTTCTGCAGTTGCTCGTGGCCCCATCCGCTGTATCCTACGAAGAAGCGCACGTGCTTGGCGAGCTTGGGATCGGTGGCGAGGATGGCGCGCAACTGTTCGAAGTCACCACCCATATGGATGCCATCGATCACCTCCACGCTCCCCTCGACACGCTGTCCGAAGGTGTGCAGGTAATAGAGGTTGCCGCTCTGTACGGGTCCTCCGATGCTTACCCGCGAGGTGATGGGCGGCATGTTCTCCATCAGGTCGGACACGTCCATGTCGATGTAGCGGTTCAGGACGAATCCGAACGAGCCCTCGTCGTCGTGGGCACAGAGGAGGACCACGGTGCGGCGGAAGTAGGGATCGGCGAGGTAGGGTTCGCTCACCAAAAGACGCCCACGGGCCGGTGGGTGCCGGTTGGGCGGGTCGAGCTCCAAGGGGTCCTTCGCCATGGCGGTGAGGTTCGGGATGAAGTTAGGGCATCGATGACAGGCGGGGGCGGGGGATATCTTCGCGGCACCACGAACGGAACACCATGAACGACCAACGGCAAGTGAACGAGCGCAAGGATTATGGACGGGAACGGCTGACCGAGGAGGGTGCGGGAGCGGACCCCATCGCCTTGTTCGGACGTTGGCTGGACGAAGCCGCCGCAGCGGGCATACCGGACCATAACGCGATGTCGTTGGCCACCGTGGGCAGTGCGAGCATCAGTTGCCGCATCGTTCTGCTGCGCGCCTTCGACAAGGAGGGATTCGTGTTCCACACCAACTACAACAGCCGCAAGGCGATGGATCTCGAACGCGATCCCCGCGCGGCCTTGACCTTCTTCTGGCCCACGCTCGAGCGGCAGGTGCGCATCGAGGGAAGAGCATCGATGATCGATGCGGCGGCGAGCGATGCCTACTTCGCCACGCGCCCGCGCGAGAGCCGCATCGGTGCCTGGAGCAGCGATCAGAGCCGGGTGGTGGAGGATCGCAAGGCGATCGAGGATCGGTTCCAAAGATGGAGCGAGCGGTTCGGTGAAGGGGATGTGCCCCGACCCGAACATTGGGGTGGTCTGCGTGTGAAGCCGGTGCGCATCGAGTTCTGGCAGGGTGGCACCGATCGCCTGCATGATCGGCTGGCCTTCGAACATTTCCAGGACGCCACGTGGCAGCGCATGCGCCTGCAACCGTGATCATGGATGGTCCTGAATGCAGAAGACCCCCGGATCACCGGGGGTCTTTGCTTCTGTAGCGTTTGCTGCTTACTTCTTCTTGGCGGCCTTCTTGGGGGCAGCCTTCTTGGCAACGGCCTTCTTGGCAGCAGCCTTCTTCGGAGCAGCTTTCTTAGCGGCCTTCTTAGCAGCCTTCTTGGGGGCGGCTTTCTTGGCAGCAGCTTTCTTGGCAGCGGCCACGGTACGCTTGGCGGGACGAGCCTTGCCTTTGCTACCTGCGGTACGCTTGCCTTTCTTGGTCTTCATATCACCTTTTCCCATTGTCTGGAGTGTTACGGGTTTGACCCAAAAGTATTCGGCGGTCGTAACGGAAGATCCTTTCAGGAGGTTTCATTTCTTAACGCCCTGATGTTGAGAACCATGTTCACGTTGCACGGTCGATCACGCGCAGGCATCGCTGAAGTATCAGTGTTCATGCACCTTCCAAGCGATCGCGATCACCGCGATGAGGGATCCCGTGGAAGATGGAACGTGGTGTTCTTTTTCCGTGCCGCACATCCCTGACGATGGTCGCATGCTCCGATTCGCGGATCGGGAACACACGTTGGCGGACGATCACCGCGTGACGATCATGCACCGCGCTCCTGACGGAAGCGCTCCTCGAGATGCTGTGCGCTATGCACCATCTTCCTCGCCCAGTCGAGTTTCAATCGCAACAACGCCTCCTCGTCCAGACGCCAATCGATGTCGCTTGCGCGCAGTCGTTCCATCACGGTGTACAAGGTGATGGCCGCGCTCACGGAGATGTTGTAGCTCTCGGTGAATCCGTACATCGGTATGCGCAGTCCGATGTCGGCGTGTTCCATCATCGCATCGCTGAGACCGGTGAGCTCGGTGCCGAAGCAGAAGGCGAGCGGACGGTCCAAGGGGATCGTCGCCGGTGTCACGTTGTCCGATCGCGGTGAGGTGGCCACGATGAGGTAGCCCTTCTCCTTCAAGGAACGCGCGCACGCGAGGGAGTTGTCCAAGGTGCGATCGCGGTAACGATGCATGTCCGTCCACTTCGATGAGCCGAGGGTGACGTCCGGGTTCACCGTGTACTTGTTCCGGTTCTCGATGATGTGGATGTCCTGCACCCCGAGCAGGTCGCAGGTGCGCACCACGGCACTGGCGTTGTGCGGCTGGTAGATGTCCTCGAGCACCACGGTGACGTGACGGGTGCGTTGCGGTGCGATGCGATCGAAGAGTGCGCGCTTGTTGTCCGACACGTACGCGATGAGCATGGCGTAGAGATCGGCGTCGGAGGGCATACGGGGTTCGGACATGGGGGCAATGGTAGAAGGAAGGGGCTGAAATGAAAAGGGCCGCCCCGAAGGACGGCCCGATCCGATGAGGGGTGGATCACTTCACCTTGGCGCTCAGGTCGGCACCGGCCTTGAACTTCACCACCTTCTTGGCAGCGATCTTGATCTCCTTGCCGGTCTGGGGGTTGCGGCCTTTGCGAGCTGCACGCTTGGTGATGCTGAAGGTGCCGAAGCCGACGAGGGCAACGCGGTCACCTTTCTTCAGGGCCTTCGTGGTGTTGTTCACGAAAGCGTCCAGGGCACGCTTCGCGTCGGCCTTGGAGATCTTCGCTTCAGCGGCGATCGATTCGATCAGTTCGGCTTTGTTCAGTCCCATTTCTCTTGTGTGTTTTAGGTTAGGGTTTGAGAGAACTCGCGAGCAAATGTATCCGGAGAACCGCGCCCGTCAAGGGTTTCCGGGGCTTCGCTCGGAGAATGTTGAAAAAACTAGGGGTTTGTTCATAAGTGCTCCTACAAGCCACTGGTACCAAGGGTTTGCGGATAGGTCACCGGTGCGGATCCGGCGGATCGTCGAAGGATCGTTCCGGCCTCTTCGACAAGCCTCGTTTCAACCCAACCGAAGACCATCGGTGCGCCGCAGTCCACGGACGAGTTCCGTCGCCGTCATGCGTCGCTTGCCCTCCGGCTGCACCTCCAGCAACTCCACCCTGCCGTCCGCGCACTGCAGCAACAGACGTCCGTCCTCCACGGACAATGTTCCGGCCTCGTCCGCGGATAGGCGATCATGGATGCGGGAGCGCAGCACCTTGAAATGGGTCGGTGGCTGCTCGGGTGCGATCCACTTCGCCCACGCCGCCGGCAATGGACTGAGCCCACGGATGTGATCATGCACCTGCTTCGCCTTGCGCGTTGCATCGATACGGCAGTTCGACGGGTCGAGCTTCGGTGCATGGTGCACGGCATCACCCACGAAGGCACTTTGCGGCTGTCGCTCCACCGTGCCATCGAACACATCCTTCACCGTACGCGTCAGCAGTTCCCCGCCGATGAGCATCGCGCGATCGTGCAGTTCACCGGCCGTCTCGTCCGGACCGATGGGGATCTCCTTCCGCAGCAGAAGGTCACCCGTATCGATCGCCTGCTGGATGAAGAAGGTGGTGACACCCGTCACGGTCTCGCCATTGATCACGGCCCAGTTCAAGGGTGCGGCGCCACGGTAGTCCGGCAGGAGGGATGCATGCAGGTTGATGGTGCCCATCGCCGGCCGGTCCCAGACCACCTCGGGCAGCATGCGGAATGCGACCACTATATATAAGGATGCGCCGAAGGCGTCGAGCTGTGCATGGAACTCGGGCGCCTTGAGCTTCTCCGGTTGGAGCACGGGCAGGCCCAGTTCGAGCGCTCGTTCCTTTACGGCGCTGCTGCGCAACTGCTGACCGCGTCCGGCCGGGCGATCGGGTGCGGTCACCACGGCGGCCACGTCGATGCCTCCTTGGACCAGGGCGTTCAAGGAAGCAACGGCGAAGGGCGGTGTGCCCATGAAGATGATGCGATGTCCTTTCATGGCAGTTGGCGCGGATCGATATGGAAACGATAGGGGAGCGCGGCGTCCGGTCCCGCGTAGTCCACCCCGATGCGCGGACCCGTGCGGATGTCGTTCTCGGGGATGCGGATGCCGGTGCGTTCGATGTAGAGCAGATCGTCCAGGAGGTCGATGCCGCTATGCGTGGTCCGGATGCCGAGGGCCTGGCTCACCGTACCCGGTCCGTTGGTGGTGAGCTTGGTGCTCCCGCGCCGGGCCTTCATCACCTCGAGGCCCGACTCCGGATGCATGGCCCGGATCAGCACCGCATGCGGCACATCGGCCTCGTGCGTCACCACATTGAAGAGATGATGGATGCCGTAGCAGAGGTACACATAGGCGGTTCCGCCCTGGAGGTACATGGTCCCCGTGCGCGCGGTGCGCCGTCCACCATAGGCATGCGAGGCGCGGTCATCGATACCGGCGTAGGCCTCGGTCTCGGTGATGATCCCGGTGGTGCGCTCATCACCGATGTTCGACACGATGCGCTGGCCGATGAGTTCCCGTGCAATGGTCACCACATCACCGCGTAGGTAGAAGGAACGGGGCAGCTTGCTCATGGCACTGGTGCGGCATCCTTGCCGAAGGACCGATCGTTGTTCCACCGCACCTCCTGTACCGAAGGCATGGCTTCCACGATCCCGATGGTGCCTTGCGCATCGGTGCGCTTGCGGGCCGTGCAGATGTCGCACTTGCCGCAGGGGCCCGACGCGGGTTCACCGAAGTAGCGGAGCAGGAGGATCTCCCGGCATTCCTCGGCGCGGAAGGTGAAGGCGAGCATGGCTTCCAACCGATCGTCGGCCCTTTTCCTCCGGGCGTCCAAGGCCTCCTTGTCCAAGGTGAGGCGCTGGGCATCGCGACGGGGCACCAGCAGGGTCACGGTGGGTCTGTCGCTGCGCGGCCGATAGAAGAGGATGTTGCGCCGCGCAAGCTCATGCAGTCCGGCGATGACGCTCGATGTGGCCCAGACCAGATGTTTGGCGATGCGTTCCTCCTCGATGATGGAAGCCTCCTCGAACAATCCACCGTACATCCGCAGGAGGGTCTCCACCAACGGGCCGAAGCGTCCGTCGGTGACGCGGAGGTTGTACACGGCTTGGGGGCCGGCACGCATCAGCACGCGGGAAGGCGAACGCGCGCTTTCCGAGAGGGCCAACGTGCCATCGAGTTCCAAGGCCTTCAACGCCGCGTTCACCTTCACGGGTGTGAGCTCCGTTCGCCGGGCCAGGTCACGGAGGTCGAGTTCATACGCTTCACCGAGTCCCGATCCGAGGGCGATGCCGTGCCGATCGGAGAAGGCCTGGTAGACCCGTCGCACTTCGGGCAGGGAGGGGAAGGATCCCTCGACCTTCTCGCGCATCACCGCTTCATCACCGGGATGGACGAGGAGGAAGGCGTGCGCGGGTGAACCATCGCGGCCTCCGCGCCCAGCCTCCTGGTAGTAGCTCTCGAGGTCCGGTGGGGGTTCGAGATGGATCACGCACCGCACATCGGACTTGTCGATGCCCATGCCGAACGCATTGGT
Organism: Flavobacteriales bacterium; assembly: GCA_036405935.1. Classification (GTDB taxonomy): domain Bacteria; phylum Bacteroidota; class Bacteroidia; order Flavobacteriales_F; family PHOS-HE28; genus PHOS-HE28. Next base: position 21,537 of record DASWWQ010000119.1, on the reverse strand, counting down.
GGCGGCCACGTAGCGGATCTCGCCCCGCGTCCAGGCCTGCTGGATACGATCGCGCTCCTCGAACGGAAGTCCGGCATGGTAGGCGGCCGCACTGATGCCATGGTGCTGCAACAGCTGGGCGATGCGGGCCGTTCCCTTCCGTGCCCGTAGGTACACGATGCCACTTCCTTGCACCTTGTTGATGATGCGCAGCAAGCGTCCGGTGCGGTCCTCTCCTTGGCTCACCCAGAGCGTGAGCTCCGGTCGTTGGAACGAACCGCGCACGAGGTTCGGCTTCCGGAAGGCGAGCTGTTGCATGATATCCTCGGCCACGGCCGGCGTGGCGGAAGCGGTGAGCGCCAGCACGGGTACCAGCGGATGCTTCTCGCGCACGCGGGCGATGAGCCGATAGGCGGGGCGGAAGTCGAAACCCCACTGGCTGATGCAATGTGCTTCATCCACCGCGATCATGCCCAAGGGCATGCGATGCAGACGGGCCTCCATCAGTTCGGAGCCGAGGCGCTCGGGGGAGACATAGAGGAAAGCGGTGCGGCCCACGGCGGCGCTTTCGAGCGCGTTGTCGATCTCGCCATGGTCCATGCCGCTGGTGATGGCGGCAGCACGGACGCCGAGCGAACGCAGCCGCGCCACCTGGTCGTTCATGAGGGCGATCAGCGGGGAGATCACCAGGCAGAGCTTGCCCATGGCGAGGCCCGGCACTTGGAAGCAGAGGCTCTTGCCACCGCCCGTGGGCAACAGTGCCAGCGTGTCGCGACCTTCCAGTACACTGCGCACCACCTGTTCCTGCATGGGGCGGAACCCGGCATAGCCCCAGGTGGAGCGGAGCACTTCGTGGATGTCGCGCATCGGACGGACCACAAGGATACGTGCGGAACGGGCGTTGGCGCTGGGCCTGCAGAGGGGAAGGGTTGTCTACATTTGTCCCCGACCAATCCCCCAGCGATGATCAGTACCTTGGAGAAGATCGCCGTGCAGCGCACCACGCAGTCACGCCTGACGACGACCGATCTGGAGAACGTGAAGTTCGGCCGCACCTTCAGCGACCACATGTTCCAGATGGAGTATGAGGGTGGGGCGTGGAAGCGGCCGACGATCATGCCCTTCGGTGCGCTGAGCATGAGCCCCGCCACGCTGGTGCTGCATTACAGTCAAACGATCTTCGAAGGACTGAAGGCCTACGGTGCGGCGGACGGTTCGGTCAACCTCTTCCGGCCGAAGGACAACATCGCGCGCATGAACCGCAGCGCCGAGCGCATGTGCATGCCGCAGATCCCCGAGGGCTTGTTCCTCGATGCCTTGAAGGAACTGGTGGCCATCGATCGCGAATGGTTGCCCAAGGATGCGGAGGCCGCGCTCTACATCCGTCCGTTCATGTTCGCCAGCGATGAGTACATCGGTGTGCGTCCGAGCGACGGTTACAAGTTCATCATCTTCACCTGTCCCGTGCGGGGGTACTACAACGAGCCCGTGCGCGTGAAGATCGAGACGAAGTACAGCCGAGCCTTCCCCGGTGGCACCGGCGAAGCGAAGTGCGGGGGCAATTACGCCGGCGGATTGTACCCGGCCAAGATGGGCCAGGACAAAGGCTACCACCAGCTGGTGTGGACCGATGGCATGGAGCACAAGTACATCGAGGAGAGCGGCACCATGAACGTCTTCTTCAACATCGATGGCACCTTGGTGACGCCCGGGCTGGACGGCAGCATCCTGCGCGGGGTGACCCGTGACAGCATCATCCGCATCGCGAAGGACGAAGGCTTCACGGTGGAGGAGCGCCGGGTACCGGTGGACGAGGTGATCGCCGCGGCACGCAACGGCAAATTGCGTTCGGCCTTCGGTGCGGGCACGGCGGCCACCATCGCGCACATCCAGAGCATCGCTTGGGAAGGAGAGGAGTTCCAATTGCCGCCGATCGAGGAGCGCACCGTGGCGAACCGCGTGGGCCAGGTGTTGGACGATATCCGTCGCGGCAGGTCCGCCGACAAGTTCGATTGGCTCGTACGCGCCGTCTGAGATCGATCCCTGTTCGACTAGGAAGCCCTGCGATCGTCGTCGCGGGGCTTCGTGTTGTAGCGGTGGATCCCGCGCCAGGCCTCGGGGATGATGATCAGGCCGGGCACCAGCGGCAGCAGCACGTACCAAGGTTGGTCCGTGAAGAGGTAGGCGATGATCACACCGAGCACCACCAGCACGCCGAAGAGGAAACCCGTCAGGTGCAACGCCAGGAACATCCACGAACGCCCTTCCTCCAGCGGATCGCGTGGCAACGTTTCGGACCGCTTCCGGATCGGAGCAGGTTGCGGCACGGGCCGCTTCGTCCGCAGGTCGTATGCATGCTTCAGCAAGGGATCGCGCAGGGTCTCATACGCTCTTTGGATCTCCAGGAAACGATGTGCCGCCTGGGGCGAGGGATCACGGTCCGGATGCGAACGTTTCACACCCTGACGATAGGCATTGCGGATGGCCTCGGTGGATGCGGTGCGTGGCACGCCCAGCACTTGATAGTGGTCACGCGGCGCTCCGATCATGGGATCGATGTAGCATTGGGGCGTGGTGGTTGTGCGATCGGCGCAGCAACTGCATCGGAAAGATAGAACGGATGGTCCAACGCCCTCTACATCGGATCCTGCTCTGCGGTGCGCTGCTCATGGCGCTCACCGTCCGCGCGCAGGATCGGTTGCGTTTGCGTGTGCTGGACGAACTCGATGACCGGCCCATCGCCAACGTGCTGGTGGCCGACGGCGAACGCACGATCTCGATCACGGATGAGGCGGGCGTGGCCTTGTTGCCGGCACCTCCCCCAGGTGGGCTCTCGCTTTCGTTCGCGCATCTTTCCTTCCAGGACACCACCGTGCGCTTCGCCTTCGGTGCGCGATCGGGTACGGTACGGTTGAAGCCGCGCAGTCACCTGATCGGTACGGTGGATGTGACCCGGCCTTTACCGGAGACGGTCTTCCTCCGCAAGGACCTCCACAGCGCGGACCTGCTGATCAATGAGCACGGCATGTGGGTGCTCGCCTATGAACGGCCCCGGATGTTGCGCGCCGAAGGTGAAGCGGGCAAGGAGATCCTGCGCGACACCCGCTTGGTGCTGCTCGATACCCTGTTGCGCGAAAGGGCATCGTGCCTGGTGCCCGAGGATGTCTTCGGCCTGCGGCACGACCTGCACGATCGCGTGGTGATCGAAGGCACGGCGCACGCATTTTCGGTGGACATCGGAAAGGATGCCGAAGGGGATACGCGGCTCCTGCTTCAGCCCTTCGGGTTGGAGGAGCTCCGCCAGGCCATCCTTCCTTGGACCGACACCATCCCCGGCTGGGTATTGGGGTCCAATGCATCACCGGTGTATCCCGCCTTCGATCACCTGGCGTACGATCCCCTGCAGGACAGCGGTGTGGTGTTCTGCTCGGTGGTCGACACCTTCATGATGCAGCTCTTCCGCAGCCAGTACAAGTACCTGAAGAACGCGGAGAAGGTGGTGGCGATGAACTTGGCGCAGGAGCTCGGCGTGGACAAGGAGGTGGCGGCGGGCTACATGAGCGGCTTCCACCACAACATCTGGTACAAGCCGGTGTACGCTCCGCTGTTCGTGGTGGGCGATACGTTGCTCGTGCTCGACCATGCGCGGGGGCGCATGCGCAAGTTCGATCGGTCGTTGAAGGCGCAGGGTGAAGTGCCCTTGTCCTATTTCCGGAAGGACGTCGGCCGGCATCGCACGGAACGCATCCTGCAGGATCGGGCCACGCAGAGGTTGTATGCGGTGTTCGCGCGGAACGGCCGCACCTGGTTGTGCGAACTGGATCCGTGTCAGGGCACCTTGGGTGCGCCGATCAGGGCCACCTATCCTTACCCCGACCGGTTGCAGGTGCACGACGGGGCGTTGTACTACATCCATCGTCCGTACGAAAGCCTGCAGAAGCGGGCGATCTACCGGGAACGGATGCGTTGATCAACGATCGTCCTTCGGGGCATCCGCCCAGACCAGGGTGCCGGTGCCGGCGCTCACCTCGCGCCAGCGGTCGGCCATCAGGTCGATGCGCACGATGGCGCAGGTGGGCAGGTCGCCGATCCGTTCGCCGCTGAGCTCCTCCGCGAGCACGGTGAAGCCGGGGTTGTGTCCGAAGAGCATCACATGCCGCGCTTCATCGGGCAGTTCCTCCAGCACACCCCGCAGGGCCTTTTGATGCGCCTCATAGATGCGTTCCACTTCCACGATCCGTTCGATGCCGAGCACGTTCGCGAAACAACGGGCCGTGGCCAAGGCACGGGCGGCCGGACTGCTCACCAGCAGGTCCACGGGTTCGTTCCTTTCCAGGAAACGCTCCGCCATCACCGGCGCATCACGCAGACCACGTTCGTTGAGCGGTCGATCGAAGTCGGCCATGCCGGGATCCGCCCAACTGCTCTTGGCGTGACGGACGAGATAGATCGTGCGCATGCGTCAGGAGCGGATGGGGTATCGCCTCAGCCGACCTTCCCGTACCGCTTGATCCCGTCGATCATGCCATGCAGCAGGTGGTTGGGATCGTTGCTGATCGGCAGTTCCACCATCAGGTGCTTGGCATCGCTGAAGCGGGTGCTGCTGCGGAAGGCCTTCGAGATCGAGAGGAAAAGGGCCTCGGGATAGATGCCCGTGAAGTGCAGGTGCAACGGTTCGCTTCCGATCATGCGCAGCGTGTACAGCGGATACTGGCTCACGGGATCCTTCCAAGCGTGATCCTGCTCCAGTACATGCCCCTCGGCCTTCAGATCGATCGCCCATTGGTCCATCATGTAATGGAGCACGTCCTCCACGAACACCTCGGGGTCGCGGGGCAGATGCACGGGGCCGGTGGGCGCGGGCGTGAAGAGGCGTGAACGGGTGGTCCGCAGAACGGTGCCGAGATCGTTCAATTGGGAGATGAAGCTCATCAGGGTAGTGGTCGACTTTCGCGATGGCAAGCTATCCGCAATGATCAACGGCCGGTCATCTGCAGGGCCTGCGTTATCCACGATCGATCCCACGATCCCGCCTGCGCATCGAGGGTTCCGTTTTCCGCGCGAACCACAGATGGTGACGCGTGCCCTTCGATCCATGGGCGAACACCTTCTGTTCATCCACGGTGAATCCCGAGCGGCCCAAGCGCTTGGTGAAGGGCGCATCCGGATCGGTGGACCACACGGCGAGGATACCGTTGGGGCGAAGTGCGCGGTGGATCGCCGCCAGTCCGGCCATGTCGTAGATCCTGCTGTTCGCCGATTGCGTCAAGCCCTCGGGTCCGTTGTCGGTATCGAGCAGGATGGCGTCGTAGTTCTCCTGGAGCTCGCGGATGGCATCGAGCACATCGATCACGCGCACGGTGGCGCGGGGATCCAGCATCGGATCGCCTGCTTTCGCGCCCAAGGGTCCGCGGTTCCATTTCACCACCTCGGGCACCAGTTCGGCCACCACCACTTCGGCCTTCGCTCCCACATGTTTCAGCGCGGCCGACAAGGTGAAGCCCATGCCGAGTCCACCGATGAGCACGCGCACTTTGCGCCGGTCGGCCAGCTTCATCAACGCCGCCTCGGCCAGGATCTCCTCCGAACCATGGATCGCGCTGTTCATCAGGTCGCCTCCGATGCCCACCACCTCGATCGCGAAGTCATCGCCCCGCTGATGGAAGCGGAGCTCGCCGCCGTTGTTGGGGATCACCGCCGTGTCGAGCAGCTTGTTGATGCGCATCTTCATGGGCGCAAGGTCGGTGGTATGTACCGTTCGTCCTAGGGATGCTCGTTCGGGACCGCCGCCTATCTTGCCCGCCCTCCTTCAACATGATGCATCGCCAGCTCTCGTTCGCCGCCGCACTCGCCTGCGCCGGCCTGCTTTCCGCGCAGGACGCTCCCTTCGCGCGCTATGTCTATACCGAGGACACCGTGCCGCGCGAACATCCGGTGGACATGCGCCACCTGTTGCTCGACGTGCATTTCGATACCGGTGCCGGTAAGGTGATCGGATCGGTGCAGCACCGTTTCGTCGTGTTGCGCGACCGCGTCGACAGTCTCTTCTTTGACGGTCCCGGGATCCGGGTCTCCAAGGCCACGATCAACGGCGCCCCGCTGCGTCACCGGTCGGTGAAGGAGGGCATCTGGACGTATCCGTCCGCGCCGCTCAAGCTCGCGCAGGAAGCCACCATCACCTTCGATTACGAGGCCACCCCGGACAAGGGCATCTACTTCATCGGATGGAACGATCCCGCGGGCAAGATGCGCAAGCAGATCTGGACGCAGGGCCAGGCCGTGGACAATCGGTACTGGTTCCCGTGCTACGACAACCCGAACGACAAGCTGATCACCGAAACGAAGGTGACCATGCCCAAGCCCTACAAGGTGCTGAGCAACGGAACGAAGCGTGCGGAGAAGGACAACGGCGACGGTACGGTGACGTGGCACTATGCCATGACGCGGCCGCATTCGGTCTACCTGCTGATGCTCGGCATCGGCGACTACGCCATCGAGGAGCGCACCACGAAGGCCGGCGTTCCTGTGCACCTGTGGTACTATCCCGATCAGGCCGATCGTGTGGGGCCCACCTACAAGTACAGCGCGGAATGCATCGACTTCGTGGCGCAGCACACCGGGATCCCCTACCCGTGGGAGAGCTACAGCCAGATCCCCGTGGCCGATTTCATCTACGGCGCGATGGAGAACACCACGGCCACCGTGTTCGGTGATTTCATGCATATCGATCCGCGCGGCGCATTGGACCGCACCTACCTCGATGTGAACGTGCACGAATTGACGCACCAATGGTTCGGTGATCTGGTGACGGCGCGAAACTTCGACCACCACTGGCTGCAGGAGAGCTTCGCCACGTTCTATCCGAAGCTGTTCACCCGGGATACGTTCGGTCAGGATGCCTATCAGTGGCGCCGCCGCAACGAACATTGGAGCGCGCTCGGGGCGGGGGAGAAGGACTACATGCCGGTGGTGAGCACCACGGGCGGCAGCGCACGCCACTACCCCAAGGGCAGCGCGGTGCTGGACATGATGATGTACACGTTCGGCGAGGAGCAGTACCGCCGGGTGATCCATCATTACCTGAGGAAGCACGCCTACGGCAATGTGGAAACGAACGACCTCTACCAGTCCTTCCAGGACACGCTCGGACTTTCACCGGCTTGGTTCTTCGATCAATGGTTGTACCGCGGAGGCGAGCCGCACTTCAAGGTGTCATGGCAGGACGGAATGCTGAAGGGTGCACGTTCCACCCGGATCACCGTGGACCAGGTGCATGAACGGAACCACCTCGTGCGCTTCTTCCGCATGCCGGTGGAGTTCGAGGTGCACTATACCGATGGCTCGTTCGATCGGATGCGGCAGGACGTGGATGACGCCCGCACGATCGTGGAAGTGCCGAACAAGGGAGGCAAGGCCGTGGCCTTCGTGCTGTTCGATCCGGCCTCGTACATCCTGAAGCGGATGACCTTCCCCAAACCCTTCACCGAGCTGCAGGCGCAGGCGCTGAAGGCCCCGAACATGATCGATCGGTACGATGCCGTTGCGGCGCTGCGCGATTCCACGTTGGATCGGAAACGCGCGTTGTTGATCGAGGTCTTCGCCAAGGAGAAGTTCCATGCCATCCGGGGCGAAGTGGTGTCGCAACTCGCCAACGACGCGCACGCCGACGGCCGGGCGCTGTTGAAGAAGGCGATCACCGACCGCGATGTGGAGGTGCGGCGCGCGGCGATCAAGAACATCACCCTGGTGCCCGATGGGTTGCGCCGGGAGTTCGAGGTGATGCTGGCCGATAGCAGCTACGACATCGTACGGACGGCCTTGGAGAAACTGGTGGCCACCTATCCCGCGGACACCAAGCGCTACTTGGACGCCACGGCGAACGTGATCGGTCTGGATGCGCTCGTGCGCACGAAGTGGCTGGAGATCTCGGCCAACACCGGGGACACGGAGTCGATCAACCAATTGGTGGAACTGATGAGCGCCAGCAACGAATTCCGCACCCGGCAGAACGCGATGCTCGGCGTGAAGGCCTTGGGCCATTGCGACCCCACAGCGGCGAAGTATCTCCTCGACGCCGCCTCCAGCCGCAATCGCAGGCTTGCGGCGGTGGCGGTGGATGTGCTGGGGGACCTGAAGGAGCGTACCGCCTATCGCGGACTGCTGATGGAGTCCTACCGCAAAGGCGACTGGGACGATCGGCAACGCGGGTTGTTGAAGAGGATCTTCGAATGAGGAAGGGCGGCCATCGGCCGCCCTTCTCCTTTCCATCGTTCCCCTGCCGTCAGGCCAGGGCATCCCTTTCGATGCGGTCGATCTCCTCCTCGCCGGACAGCGGCTTGCGGAAGACGATCTTCCCGTCGAACACATCCATCACCTGCGGCACGTGGGTCTCCACTTTGCCTTCGATGATCCATCGGCTCAGCTCGTTGAGCAGTTCCTTCTGGATCATGCGCTTGATGGGGCGCGCGCCGTACTGCGGGTCGTAGCCCACGTTGGCGATGTGGTCCACCAGTTCCTGGCTCGGGGTGAGCAGGATGTCCTTTTCGGCGAGCTTGTGCATCAAGGCATCGAGCTGGAGCTTCACGATCGCCCGGACGTCCTTGCGGGTCAACGGCTCGAACATGATCACCTCGTCCACGCGGTTGAGGAATTCGGGGCGGACGCTCTGCTTCAGCAGTTCCATCACCTCGTCGCGCGTCTTCTCCACCACCTCCTCGCGGTTGCGGTCGTCCAGCTTGTCGAAACGCTCCTGGATGATGTGCGATCCGATGTTGCTGGTCATGATGATGATGGTGTTCTTGAAGTTCACCACCCGCCCTTTGTTGTCCGTGAGGCGGCCATCGTCCAGCACCTGCAGCAGCACGTTCCAAACGTCGGGATGCGCCTTCTCGATCTCGTCGAGCAGCACTACGCTGTAGGGTTTGCGGCGCACGGCCTCGGTCAGCTGTCCGCCCTCATCGTAGCCGATGTAGCCCGGAGGCGCGCCCACCAGGCGGCTGGTGCTGTGGCGTTCCTGGTACTCGCTCATGTCGATGCGCGTCATGGCGTTCTCGTCATTGAAGAGGATGCCGCTGAGGGCCTTCGCCAGTTCGGTCTTGCCCACACCGGTGGTGCCCAGGAAGATGAAGGAACCGATGGGGCGTTTCTCATCGCCCATGCCCGCACGGCTGCGGCGCACGGCGTCGGCCACGGCGCGCACGGCCAGGTCCTGTCCCACCACGCGCTGGTGCAGTTCGTCCTCGAGCTTCAGCAGCTTCACACGCTCGGCCTCGAGCATCCGCGTCACGGGAATGCCCGTCCATCGGCTCACCACGTCGGCGATCTCCTCCACATCCACTTCCTCCTTGATCATCTTCGAGGTGCTCTGCATGGCGGCGAGGTCGGCCTTGGCCTTGTGCAGTTCATCCTCGGTCTCCTTCATGCGGCCGTAGCGGATCTCCGCCACCTTGCCGAAGTCGCCTTCGCGTTCGGCCTGTGCGGCATCGAACTTCAGTTGCTCGGCGCGTTCCTTGGCCGCATTGATGCGTTCCACCAGCTCCCGCTCGCTCTGCCAACGGGCCTTCAAGGCATCGCGGCGGTCGGTGAGTTCGGCGAGTTCCTTGTTCAGGTCCTCGAGCTTGGCGGTGTCGTTCTCGCGTTTGATGGCCTCGCGCTCGATCTCCAGCTGCATCACGCGGCGGTCCACTTCGTCCAGCTCCTCGGGCTTGGAGTTGATCTCCATCCGCAGTTTGCTCGCGGCCTCATCGATGAGGTCGATGGCCTTGTCGGGCAGGAAACGGTCGGCGATGTAGCGCGTGCTCAACTCCACGGCAGCGATGATGGCGCTGTCCTTGATCTGCACCTTGTGATGGTTCTCGTACTTCTCCTTCAGGCCGCGCAGGATGCTGATGGCGTCCTCGCGCCCGGGTTCGTCCACGAGCACCTTCTGGAAGCGGCGTTCCAAGGCCTTGTCCTTCTCGAAGTACTTCTGGTACTCGTTCAGGGTGGTGGCACCGATGGCGCGCAGCTCACCGCGTGCCAGGGCGGGCTTCAGGATATTGGCCGCATCCATCGCGCCTTCACCACCGCCGGCACCCACCAGGGTATGGATCTCGTCGATGAAGAGCACGATGTTGCCATCGGCGCCGATCACCTCCTTCACCACGGCCTTGAGGCGCTCCTCGAACTCGCCCTTGTACTTCGCACCGGCCACCAGGGCACCCATGTCGAGGCTGAAGACCTGTTTGTTCTTGAGGTCATCGGGCACGTCACCGTTCACGATGCGCTGGGCGATGCCTTCGGCGATGGCCGTTTTACCCACGCCGGGTTCACCGATGAGGATGGGGTTGTTCTTGGTGCGGCGGCTGAGGATCTGCAGCACGCGGCGGATCTCCTCATCGCGGCCGATGACGGGATCGAGCTTGTTCTCGCGGGCCAGCAGGTTGAGGTTCTTCGCGTACTTGTTCAGCGCGTTGTACGTCTCTTCCTGGCTCTGGCTCGTCACCCGGCTTCCCTTGCGCAATTCCTTGATCGCGGCAACGAGGTCCTTATGGTTCGCTCCGCTGTCCTTCAACAGCTGTGCGATGTTGTCGTTGCCGGCCAGCAGTCCCAGCAGCAGGTGCTCCACACTGGCGAACTCATCGCCGAACTCCTTGGTGGAGGCCAGCGCTTTGTTCAGCACTTCGGCGCTGGTGCGCGAAAGCACCGCATTGCCGCCCTGCACGCGAGGGTAACCGTTCACGATACGGTCCAACGCCAGTTGCAGGTTGGGTGTGTTCACATTGAGCTTCTTCAACAGGAAGGGCACCACATCGGCGTCGGCCTCCAGCAGTCCCTTCAACAGGTGACCGGTCTCCAGTTGCTGCTGGCCCAGTCCGGCGGCGATGGTCTGCGCCTGCTGGATCGCCTGTTGCGATCGGATGGTGAATTTGTTCAGGTCCATGGTGTACAGGTTCGTTCTCGAACGTTACCGGCCCATCAAGCACCGCTCCGAAGCGGAAAGGGGGCAAGGCCCGGACGGATCGGCATTTCGCGCCCAAGGTTCAGGCCATAGCGGCGCGCGGGAAGTGAGCGGAACGACAAATTTTCAGGAATTTAGGGATGTGGGCACCGGGGAAAGCCCGGAAACAGTCCCTTTGCCGTCCACCCGGTCGTCGATCCCACCATCTCCTCTTCCGCCCATGTCCTCCACCCCGGTCCTTCCCTCCAAGAACCGCCCGCGTGCCCTCCTTTCCTTGGCCTTCTGCATGGCCGCTTCCTGGCTGGGCGCACAGCCTTTTTGGGCAAAGGATGTGGGCGGCATCGGGAACGACCATGTGGCGGATGTGAAGGTGGATGCGGACGGATCCATCTACATGACGGGCGAGTTCGGGGGTACCATGACCTTCGGGGGACAGACCTTCAGCAGTGCGGGGAGCCTGGATTTTTTCGTGGCCAAGCTCAACGGCTCGGGTGATCTCATCTGGTTCCGCACCGGCGGAGGAACAGGTATCGACCGTGGGCTGAAGGTGGGCCTGGGAACCGGTACCAACTTGGTCTTCACCGGTGAGTTCCTTGGAACCGCCACCTTCCAGGCACAGACGATCACCAGCACGGGCGGCACGGCCGACATGTTCGTGGCCGTGCTCCAGAAGAGCGATGGTGCGCTGCAATGGATGCGTCAGGGTGGGGGCGCAACGGGTACCGATCGTCCCTATGGGGTGAGCATGGCCGCTGATGGTCGCGTGGCGGTGGCGGGTGAATTCCGTGGAACGGCGCAGTGGGAGGGTAGCTCGCTCTCCAGCGCGGTGGATCCGGATACCGGACAGCCCAACAGCGATGTGTTCGTGGTCTCGTACACGGCGGGTGGAGGCCTGCAATGGTTGAAACATGGACGGGCGAAATACGCCGACCGCGCGATCGACGTGGTGCACAATGCCGCCGGTGAGCTCTATGTAACGGGCCAGTTCAGCGATACCATCGTCTTCGACCAGTCGCACGCCAACGTGCAGTTCAATGCCACTTTCCTGGTGAAGTTCGATGCCGTGGGCAGCGAGGTCTGGTTCCGGCGGATGACCGGTGCCGGACTGAACCAGGTGCGCGACATGCTGTGCAAGCCCGACGGCAGATTGCTGCTGGTGGGCGACCTGCAAGGCACCATGATCTACTTCGGTACGCCGCAGGTGAACGTGGTCGGCGGCGATCCCTATGCCTACTACCTCATCGAGGTGGATGCCGGCGGACAGCTGTTGGCCCAGTCCACCGTGGGGTCGTTGGATGGTGTGAGCGTGGGCGGCGTGGATGAAAGGGGCGGCATGATCTCCGTGCTCGGTCAGTTCAACTGCCAGTTCACCGATCTGGCGGCGCTCTACGGTTCGGGGGTGTTCATGGCCGTGGGCGATGAGGATCTCTTCGTCACCAAGCACGCGGGCAACGGATTGGCGTTGATCGAGGGACAGCAGTTCGGTGGCCGTTCCGCGAAAACGCCCGGACAGATCGCCTCCCTGTTGAACGGTGATGTGGTGTTCTGCGGTTCCTACGAGCGCAACCTCATCTTCCCTGCGGTGATGGGCTTCACGGCGGAGATCGGCACCTGGCTCGGAAGCATCCAAGGCAACGCCGCGAGCACCTACTGCAACGACAACGCCTACGGGGTCTATGCGGGCATTTCGGCCGAAGCCCTCAACGACGGCTTCCTCGCGCGAGGTTATGTGCCCGGCCGCGAGCCCTACGATTGGTGGCGCCGGACCGGTGCCGGATGTGATCGCGTGGAGCTGGAGCCGTGCATCCGCCAAGGTGCCGGGGAGTGCCAGGACACCGTGCGGGCCTGTGGCGCCGTGCTGCTCAACGTGCGGCTCGAATTCTCCAATTCGGCCTCGTCCACGGCGCATTTCCTCGGACCCGAAGTGGACTACCTCTGGTCCACCGGAAGCACCGCGGCCACCATCTCCGCACCGACCACCGGCGCCTATTGGGTACGCATCCGCTCGCGCAATGCCTGCTACGAATGGACCGACACCATCCAGGTGATCATCGATCCGCTTCCACCCTTGCCGGTGGTGTCCGATGATGTGGTGGTGAACGTCAATGCCGTCAATCCGGAACTCATCGAGCTCTGTCATCCCGAGACGCATTGGGTCTGGGCCGGAAACCTTGCACCGGGCAACCAGGTGTATTGGGTGGCACCCGAGGGTGGGGGTGCACAGGTGTTCAATGACTCGATCATCGTGGACACCACGGGCATCTACACCGTCTATACCGTGAGTCCCGATGGATGCACACGGCAGAACGATGTGCAGGTGATCGACCATCCTTCACCGGAGCTTCCCGACCTGGATGTGGACCTGCAGATCACCTATCCGCAGGACGAGGACGGCAACGACACGCTCCAGCTCTGTTACAACAACCCCATCGCTTTCCAGTTCGTACCCACCTGGACCGTGAACGGTGTGCCCGCGCCGCTACCCGACGGCCTGACCATGCATTGGGACTTCATCGAACCGCCCATGCAGCTCGGCGACGGCGGCATGGAGATCACCCAGTTGATGCAATCGGGGTCCGGGTGGTACGTGCATGAACTGGTGGTGCGTGTCACCAACAAGCCCTGTGGCCAGGACAGCATCTACTTCCACGCCGTGGACAGTATCTATGTGGATGGCTATCCCCAGCTCGATCTCGACATCTGGATCGATGGACCCTCGGCGATCTGCGACGGTGATACTGCTCTGTTGGTGGCGGGTTGCACGGGCTGCGACCAGATCGATTGGTCGGGCACCGGCCTGATACCGGCCGGCATCGATAGCATGTTCGTGGCCACTGCGGGTGGCGTATCCGTGCAGACCTCCATCGAGGATGAACACGGCTGTTCCTATTCCGCAACGGCCTCCTTGGGCATCACCATTCCCATCGGTCCGCTCTTGGATGTGCTTCCGGCGAACGGGATCATCTGTCCCGGGCAGACCGCTTCGCTCTCCACCACCATGGTGGGCACCGATCATGTGTGGTATGGTCCATCCGGCCCCATCACCGGTGAGGACAACACCTTGGTCATCAGTGTGCCGGGCGATTACTACCTCATCATGAACGTGTCGGGTTGTCCCGTCACCAGCAACAGTGTCACCTTGGTCAACTACGGCACGCCTTACCTGGATGCCGCACCTCTTGCAGCCTTGTGCTCGTTGGACGACGAGGTCACCCTGCAGGTGGTGGCCACCACGGGTTCCTCGGTGGTGTGGGGGCCGCCCTTGTCGGGTTCGGGCGTTTCGCAGACCATCGGCACACCGGGCATCTATACCTGCGAGGTTTCGGCTTGTGGCATCACCACGCAGTTGAGCATCGAGATCACCTTATCGGATGTGTCGGCGGCGGTCGGCACCGGGGGACCTTACACCTTGTGCAACGGTGACAGTGTGCTGCTGCAGGGAAACACCACGGCCGAGGAGTTCTTCTGGCTACCCGGTGAACAGGCCACGCCGGCGATCATGGTGAGCACCAGCGGCAGCTATACGTTCGTTGCGGTGGACGAGGCGGGATGTGCGGACACGTCCGCAGCGGTACTGGTCACCGCCATCTCCTTCCCCGATCCGGTGGTGGCATCGGGCGATACGGTCTGTGCGGGACAAGCAGCGCAGCTTACCGCGAGCGGGTCGGGGAACATGATGTGGTACGCCGACGCTGGGGGCACGCAGCCCTTGGGTTCGGGAGAACTGTTCGCCTACGTCGTACAGGTGTCCACCGTCGTGCATGTGGTCCAGGAGGAAGGTGGATGCAGCGGCGGCAGCGTGGCGGTGCCGGTGATCGCATTGCCTTTGCCCCCCGCACCCATCATCCAAGGCCCGGACAGCCTTTGTGCGGGCCTTCCGCTCGTGGTGCAGGTGACGGTGCCCGACAGCGTGGGGGTGCAGTGGAGCACGCCCGGCGGAACTTTCACCACCCCCACAATCACCATCCCGGTCGCTGCGTTGGACGATTCCGGACTCTACACCTGCTCCACCACGTATAACGGTTGCAGCAGCACGTCCGACCTGTTGTGGATCGAGGTGATGCAGCCTGAGGAACCGGGCCTGCCGCAGGAAAGCCTCTTGTGCACCGGTGGTATCGTCCACTTCACGTTGCCCGCCGGTTTCACCGCTCCGCAATGGTCCACTGGAAGTACAGGCTACAGCATCGGGGTCACCAGTGGCATGACCGTCCAGTTGGATGCCTTGGACATCCATGGCTGCGCTGTGCGGATGGACCTGGTGGTGGTGGAGGACGATTGCGAACTGGTGGTGCCGAACATCTTCACCCCCAATGGCGATGGCAGCAACGAAAGCTGGTTGCCGCGGGGTGGCTTCGTTTCGGCCAATGCCCAGATCTACAACCGTTGGGGTGGACTGGTCCACGAGGGTGACATGGTGCGTGCGCCTTGGCGCGGGAAGCATTACACGTCGGGTGAGGCGTGCAGCGAAGGCGTCTACTTCTACGTGCTCTCCTTCGTCCGCTCCGATGGTTCCAGCATCGAGCGCTCGGGATACGTCCAGCTGAACCGCTGAGCGGGGGCTGGAAGGAGCAGGTATCCATTTCCTGCTACCTTGGTGTTGGACGACCGGCGATGACCGCCGGCCTCTCCATCGCCCCACTCCGATGGCTGCTCCCGACCCTCGGTCCATCCTGCGGTACACGCTCTCCGCCTGGTGCGGTCTGTGGATGACCGTGCCGACCAACGCGCAGTACTGGGCCAAGGACATCGGTGGTGCAGGGCAGGACCAGGTGTCGGACCTCGTGGTGGACACCGATGGTTCGATCTATGTCACCGGTGAGTTCGGTGGCTCCATGCAGGTGGATGGACAAGGTTACCTGCCCGTTGGTGGGCTGGATCTGTTCGTTGCGCGGCTCGATGCTGCAGGTGAGGTGATCTGGTTCCGCACGGGTGGTGGAGCGGGGATCGATCGGGGGCTTCGCGTGGCCTTGGGTCCCGGCAACACCTTGGCCGTTGCGGGGGAATTCATGGGCAGCGCCAACGTGCTGGGTGAACCTGTGGCGAGCGCCGGCGGCACGGCGGATATGTACGTGGCCTTGCTCAACAAGACCGACGGCTCCCTGCAATGGCTGCGTACCGGTGGAGGATCCGCCGGCAACGAACATCCGTCCGGTCTTACGGTGGCGCCCAACGGGCAAGTGACCGTGGCGGGTGAATTCCGGGGCGTGGCGCAGTGGAGCGGGAGCAGTCTCATCAGCACGCCCGATCCCGACACCGGGCTGCTGGACACCGATGTGTTCGTCGCTTCGTACGCTCCCGGCGGTGATCTGAACTGGTTGCAGCAGGGCCGGGCGAAATACGCCGACCGTTCGGTGGACCTGGTGCACGATGCCGCGGGCAACCTCTTCCTCACCGGCCAGTTCAGCGACACCATCACCTTCGATGTGCCGCACCCCAACGCGCTGATGAACGCCTCCTTCGTGCTCAAGCTCGATCCATCGGGCAACGAAGTGTGGTTCAAACGGATGGGGGGCGCACTCTACAACCAGGTGCGCGACCTCACCATCACGCCCGACGGAAGGATCTTCGTGGTGGGCGACGTGCAGGGCACCATGCTCTACTTCGATACGCCGCAGGAAAGCGTACCCGGGAATGGTGCACGCGCCTACTACCTGCTGGAACTGGAAGCCTCGGGCGAACTGGTGCGTTATGCGTCGATGGGCTCCGACAGTGAGGTGTCGGCCCGGAGGGTGGTGGTGGCGGGTGATAAGCTGGTGGTGCTCGGCACCTTCAAGTGCCGGTTCACGGGCCTGAGTGCACTCTACGATGAAGGCGTGTTCATGGCCGTGGGCAACGACGATCTCTTCATCATCGAACATGCCCTGGGCGACATGGCCTTCATCCGGGCGCAGCAGATCGGTGGACACGGGATGAAGACCTTGGGGACGGCCGCCGTTTTCCCCGATGGAGCCTTGGTGTTCTGCGGATCATATGCAGAGAGCCTCATCTTTCCGGCCACTGCAGGTTTCGCAGCGGACATCCTCACCGGTGCTGGTCTGGGAGGCAATGGTGCGGACACCTATTGTGGCGATCCCGAGTATGGCACGTACGCGGCCAACGTTGCCGCAGGCGGGCGCGATGGTTTCGTGACGAGGGGCTATGTGCCCGCACGGGCGCCTTACGATTGGTGGAAGCGGAGCGGAGCCGGCTGTGATCGCATCACCGGGGATATGCAGATCTGGGGTACGGATACGTTCCATTGGTGCCCGAATTCAGGCCTTCCGATCTTCATGGGGGCCTATCCGGATTTCGTGCACGGACATGTCTTCATTCCTACCGAGGGTTACGGCATCGGTCCAAGCACGCAATGGGCATGGTCCACCGGGTCCGTGGAACCGATGACGAGCTACTGGGCGGAGGGTCCCTACGGGGTGGAAGCGAACGCCACGAACGGCTGCTGGGCCTGGCGCGATACCATGGAGCTGATCCACCTCGAGGTGCCGCCGATAGCGCTCATCTCCGATGATATCGTGGTGAACGAGTCGGCGATCGGTGTGCAAGCGATGCAGATCTGCGAGCCCGATGCGCATTGGTTCTGGATCGCCAATGCGTCCGAAGCGGCGGAGGTGAGCTGGCTCGTTCCGCCCAACAACACCGTGGTGCCCGGGGATTCCGTGGTGGTCGACACCACCGGCTTCTATTACGCCCGCACCTTTTCCGCCGATGGCTGCATGGTGCAGAACGCCTTCTTCGTCACCGATGCGCTCGATGTGCCCCTGCCCGCGCTGCAGGCCGACATCGAACTGGGCTATCCCCTGGACACCGATGGCAACGATACCATCAGCATCTGTCCCTATACGAACTACGAGATGATCTACACCCCGACGTGGATCATCGACGGTGCGATCGCCGACCTTCCCGAGGGCCTGTTGGTGGAATGGTACATGGACTTCGGACCGTACCACTTGGTCGATGACGGACCGCAGTACATCCCGATGACGACCTGGGAGGAGGGGTGGAGCGTGGCCGAGTTGATGGTACGGGTGCGGAACGACTGCGATGACACCTTCCTGGAATTCGCCGTGACGGACAGCGTCTACATCCTGTACACGGAGCAACTCGAGGTGCAGCTCAATGCACCGGCAACGATCTGCGATGGCGACACCGTGCTGGTCACCGCCGACTGTCCGGCCTGCAACAACATCACGTGGGGGGGCGGCGTGCTGGGGACCGTGCCCCCCAACGGGGCCATCATCGTGGAGGCCGGATACTACGTTCTCTACGCGGTGGACACCTTGGGCTGTCTCCATGTCGAGCCGTTCGACCTGTTCACACCCTCCGCACCGAACCTGTCCACCGACCCCGCCGACGGCATCCTCTGTCCAGGTGCATCGGCTTCCATTTCCGCGGATGCATCGGGCACGGGCCACCAATGGTTCGGACCGCAAGGTCCCGTAACGGGAACAGGGGAGGTGCTGGTGGCCGATCAGGCCGGTGAGTACTTCCTGATGATGGAGGTGGAGGGTTGTCTCTTGACCAGCGCCGGTATCCACCTCTCGAACTACGGCACGCCGTTCCTCCAGGTGTTGCCCTCCTCGGTGCTCTGCGCGATCGGTGACTCGCTGCTGCTGCAAGTAGTGGCCACGCCGGGATCGGTGGTGGAGTGGGATGCGCCGTTCACGGGACCCGCGCTGGAGCAGGTGGTGTCCATGCCGGGCACCTACACCTGCAGCGTGGAAGCATGCGGCCTCCGATCGGACCTCAGCGTTACGGTGACCCTCACCGAAGTGGCGGCTGCCGTGACGACGGCCGGACCCTACGGGATCTGTCTGGGCGATAGCGTGCTGCTGCAAGGCGTGCCCACCGCAGGCTCCGGCTATTGGTTCCCCGGTCCGGTGCTGGCGGACGACTGGTGGGTGCACACACCGGGCGCCTACGTCTACATGGTGGAGGATGTCCACGGCTGCCTGGCCACGGCACCCGCAGTGGTGGTGATGCCCCCGCAGTTCGATGTGCCCGTGTCCGCCAACGATGCCACGCTATGTCCCGGCGCAACGGTGGAGCTCATCGCCACCGGTTCGGGTCAGTTGCAATGGCACACCGCACCCGATGGCACAGGTGTGCTCGGCATCGGTAGCACCTTATCCTTCACCACGCCGTCCACGGTCACCATCTACGTGTCGCAATCCGAGCAGGGTTGCGCCGGACCGGCGGTGCCTGTGCTGATCTCCACCTTGCCTGTTCCGGACGCGCCTGTGATCACGGGCACCACGGTGCTCTGTCCCGGTGCGGAACTCGCTTTGCAGGCCACCGTGCCCGACGGGGTGCAGGTGTCTTGGTCCACCCCGCAAGGATCTTCCTCCTCCTACACCTTCACGGTGCCTGAAGTCTCCGCTGCGGATGGCGGCACCTATTCCGTGGTGGGCCTGCAGGAAGGATGTCCGGGTCCGGCCATGGCCGTCCAAGTGACGGTGTTGGACCCCTTGCCGATCGGGATCGGGGATACGGTTCTCCTCTGCATCGGAGGAACGTTGGACCTCCAGTTGCCCGATGGTTTCACGCAGCCGCTCTGGTCCAACGGAAGCAACGCGCCATCGGTATCGCTGCAGGATGAAGGACCGATCGGTCTGCAGGCCGTTGACGCCAACGGATGTTCCTCGGAGACCGTGATCAACGTGGTCGGTATCGTTTGCGAAGTGGTGCTGCCCAACGTGTTCTCCCCGAACGGGGATGGGGTGAACGATACGTGGCGTCCTTTCGCCGGTGCGGTGGGCATCGTGGCCCGCATCCACGACCGGTGGGGTACACTGGTGCACGAGGGGGATGTGCTGGCCCGGCCGTGGGATGGCCGCCATCAGCGCAACAACGCACCCTGCTCCGAAGGCGTGTACTTCTACTCCGTGCGGCTCAACGGATCGCGCGGGCAGGTGGAGGAGCGTTCGGGCCACATCCAATTGGTGCGTTGAGCCTGCAGGGCTGCGGCTACTTTTGGCCGCCGCTCTCCGGACCCATGGCCCCATCGACCATCACCGATCGCCCGGCCTTCGAGGCGCTGTTCCGACAGCACTATCGGCCCTTGTGCGCCTTCGCTACCGGTTACTTGAAGGACACGGACCGCGCGGAGGACCTGGTGCAGGACCTGTTCTTCCGCCTGTGGAACGATCGCGATCGCCTGGAGGTGAACGTCTCATTGAAGTCGTACCTCTTCACCGCTGTCCGAAACCGCTGCCTCAACGAGCTGAAGGTGAAGGCCCGGGTGCGCCCGCTCAACGAAGAGGTGGACGAGTTCGGGCAGGAGGAACAACGGACGGAGGATGAACATACCGAGCGCATCGCGCGGGTGCAGGCCGCCATCGCTTCCCTGCCCGAGGAGCGCCGGAAGGTGTTCCGCTTGAGCCGCTACGAAGGATTGAAGTACCACGAGATCGCCGAAAGGCTGGGCATCTCCGTGAAGACCGTGGAGAACCAGATGGGCAAGGCGTTGAAGACCTTGCGTGAGGAGCTGTCCGATCTGGTGCCGGTCCTGGCCTGGCTCGCTTGGTTGTTGGAGGGGACCGATAGGGGTATTTGAAGGGTCGAATGTCATAACACGAAGCACCGTGGACGAAGGCGCACATATCCCCAGCGAACTGCTGGCCGGTTACCTATCCGGCGAGGCCGACCCGGAAGCGCGCTTGCGCGTGGAGCAGTGGGCCGCCGGCGATCCCGCGAACGCCCGGGAGCTGGAGCGCATGCGCGCGTTGTGGCGGCTCAGCGGTGAAGGTGATGCCGCACCCGAAGTGGATGTGGATGCGGCCTGGCGGAAGTTGGAACAACGCTTGGACCGGAGAACGCCCGTGGTCCGCACCTTGAACACCGCCGTGCGCAAGTGGATCGCGGCAGCGGCCATGCTCGCCGGACTGGTGATCGCCGTGCAGTTGCTGATGCGCCCCGCATCCCGCTCCTACGTGGCGGAAAGCACGATGCGTAACGCGGTGTTGGAGGACAGCAGCCGCATCACCCTCTCCCCGCATTCCAAGTTGGCGGCACGCTTCGGCGATGAACGCAACATCCGCTTGGAAGGGCAGGCCTACTTCGAGGTGAAGCGCGATGAACAACGTCCCTTCATCGTGGACGCCGGTGAGGTGGAGGTGAAGGTGCTGGGCACCGCCTTCGAGGTCACGGCCTTCGATACGGCACGAACGGTTACCGTGCGGGTGCGCCATGGCAAGGTGCGCGTGGCCGGGGCGGGCCGCCATGTGGACCTCACGGCCGGACAGCATGTGCAGTTCGACAAGGTGACACGGGAGCTGCTGCGCACGCCCAACATGGCCATGGAGGTCTGGGGCGATCGCATCCTGCAGTTCGAGAAGGCCTCCTTGGCGCAAGTGGCGCAACGCCTCCAGGAGCTCTATGGGGTGCGCATCGAATTGGGCAACGAGGCCATCGGGCGCTGCATGCTCACGGCCAACTTCGAGAACGAACCCATCGGACAGGTCCTCCAGGTGATCGCGGCCACCTTCGGCCTGCAGGTGGAGGCCCCCACCGGTGATCGGTACATCCTGCAAGGTGATGGCTGTTGATCGCATCGTGCTGTTGCTGATCGTGTTGTGCGCACCAGTTCGGTCGTACGCGCAGGACCTGTTGCAACGCAAGGTGAA
>DASWWQ010000118.1:0-1545 GCA_036405935.1 Flavobacteriales bacterium | reverse complement strand
TTCGCCCAGGAGAACTTGATACCCGGTCCGCCCGCTGCGAAGAGCAGCAGTCCGTTCTCGCTCACCGCCAAGTGCGCGATCAGCCAGAACGCTGAATGGAGCGTGACCCCGTTGGCCTGCGGCGCGAAGTGCAGGTCGGTATCCTTCAGGCGGTCGAAATAGTAGTGCGTGGCCTCACGGGCGCGGGCCATGGCCGTGGCAAGGGTCTGGGCTTCGGTCATCATGGTGATGCCCAAAGGAACAACGATCCACGGCGCGGTGTTGGATCGTAGGGCATGCTCGACCCGGCCAACGCTGCGCACCGGGTAATTTCGCCCCTTCAGATGGCAGGCAGCATTTTCGGCACCGCGTTCCGGTTGGTCGGCTTCGGCGAAAGCCATGGCCCGGCCATCGGTGGGGTGGTGGAAGGCTGTCCGGCCGGCCTGGCGTTGGATGTGTCCTCCATCCAGGAGGAGCTGGATCGCCGCCGCCCCGGTAGCACGCCGCTCGGCACTACCCGCAAGGAGAGCGACACCGTGGAGGTCCTCAGCGGACTCTTCGAAGGCCGTACGTTGGGCACACCGATCGGCTTCATCATCCGCAACGCCGACGCACGGAGCGCCGACTACGAACACCTGAAGGACACCTTCCGTCCGGGCCACGCCGACCTGACCTGGGAGCAGAAGTTCGGCCTTCGTGATCATCGGGGCGGAGGACGGGCCAGTGCTCGGGAGACCGCCGTGCGCGTTGTCGGCGGGGCCATCGCGCGGGCCTTGCTGAACGAGGCGAGCATCGAAGTGAACGCTTGGGTCAGCCAGGTCGGCGAGATCCGTAGCCATGTCCCGTACACCGATCTGGACCTTTCCTCCGTTTTCCGCAGCGATGTCCGTTGCCCCGATCCCGAAGCCGCCGCGCGGATGATCACCTTGATCGAACAGGTGCGCGGCGAAGGCGATACCATCGGTGGCCGGATCAGCTGCGTGGTGCGTGGTGTTCCGCCGGGATTGGGCGAGCCGGTCTTCGACAAGCTGCACGCCGACCTCGGCAAGGCCATGCTCAGCATCAATGCCGTGAAGGGGATCCAGTTCGGTTCGGGCTTCGACGCCATCATACTGCGCGGATCACAGCACAACGACGCCTACGTCCCATCCCCCCTCTCCCCGGGAGAGGGCACGGGGATCAGCTCGCATTCACTCGCCACCAATCGCAGCGGCGGTGTGCAGGGCGGCATCAGCAACGGGGAGGACCTCCTCTTCGACATCGCCTTCAAGCCCGTGAGCACCCTCATGCGCGACCGGACCTCCATCGATCGCACCGGCCGGGAGGTGGTGCTGGAGGGCAAGGGCAGGCATGATCCTTGCGTGGTGCCGCGCGCCGTGCCCGTGGTGGAGGCCATGACCTGTCTGGTGCTGGCCGATCATCTGCTCCGTCAACGCCTTTCCGTACTTCGACCGCATCACAAGTAGTAGTCCATCACTTCTTCATCCATCAAAGACGACAACATGGGCAAGTGGATCAAACGTCTGTTCATCGCACTGGGCATCCTCATCGCACTGGTGCTCGTTG
>DASWWQ010000117.1:0-8147 GCA_036405935.1 Flavobacteriales bacterium | reverse complement strand
GCAAGCATGCCGAGGCGAAGAAGGAGCAGCCGGCTCCGGCGTCCCGCGCGGCCGCAGCACATTGATCGATCCACTTACAGCAACGAAGAAGGGCCGCGGATACCGCGGCCCTTCTTCGTTGAGGTGCGGGTGATCAGTCGGCCTGCACCACCATGTACTTGGACACGCTCCAGAACTTGGCCGGGTCCGTGATGCTGATGTTGTCCACCTTGCCTTCTCCCACCAGCTTATAGCTGCCCTCGGGGTGGCTGGTGATGAGTTTGGCCTTCCTGGTACCCACCGGGATGGTCTGTACCTGCGTGATATCCACCTTCTTGAAGTATTCCATGCTCATGCCGGCGGTGTTCAGTTTGGACACTTTACCGATGCCGATGAAGCCGCCTTCCTTCGTAAGGATACCGTTGTCGCGCAGTTCCTTCTGGCTACCTACGGCGTAGTAGGCGGTGTTCAGTTCGTTCTTCTGCATCTCGGCCAACTGCTCCTTGTCCTGGTACATGGTGATCATGCTGGCCAAGGAGGCGTTGGTGCTGGTGAGCTGTTCCTTCAATGCACCGATCTCCACATCCTTCTCGCCCATGGACCGCTCCAGTTCGAGGATGGTCTTCTCCAACTCGGACAGTTTGTTGCCCTGCTCCTTGGAGTTCTTGCGCATGCGGGCGATGATCTTCTTGTTCTCGGCGAGCAGGGAGTCGATGGCGCGCAGATCGGACACGATGCCCTCCTCCATGTTGGCACCGCCCTCCACTCCGCCTCCCTTGGCCAGCAGGCCTTGCTTCTCACGGATGGCCCGCAGGTTCTCACTTACCCGGTTGAAGGCACCGAACATCTCGTTGATGGTGGAGTCCTTCATGCCGCCTTCCTGGGCCAGCGCCTGCTTGTCCCCTTCCAGCTGCTTGTATTCCTCCGTGGTCTTCGGGTCGGTTTGGCAGGCTTGAAGCAGCAGGCCGATGGCCATGGCGGCCGTGAACAGGTGTTTCATGATCTTGGGATGGTTCTGGTTGTGTTCGTCGCAAGCAACGATTGCCGCGAATCTACGTAGACGGGGTGGCCATACTTTGTGCTCCCGAGGGATCGTGCCGGAGATGATCCGTTGTCCATAGGTCCACCACTACCGCGTGAACGCCTTCCTCCACCGTTCGGTTCAAGTGATGCTCGCTCTGCTCTGGGGTTTGCTCGCTCCGGCTGCCTTTGCGCAGGGTAAGGGAGAGAGCCTTACGGACGATTTCCCGAAGCTCTCGTCCAAGGAGCGTTCGCGCATCGCCAACAAGGAGAACCGGGAGGCGCAGGAGGACGCCGCCTATCAGCAGGAAATGCAGCAGGCCGAAGCGGCGTTCCAGGCCAAGCACTATGAAGAGGCCTTGGCCGGTTACGAACGCGCGCGAGCCCTGCGTCCTTACAATGTTTACCCAAAGGTGAAGATCGAGGACCTCCGGGTGCTGTTGAAGCAGGTACCCAGGTCGGCGGAGCCCACGCCGGCCGTGATCCCCGAGCCTGCGGTGGAGGTTCCTGCCGCTGTACCCGAGCCAGCCCCCATGCCCCCACCTGCTTCCGTGCCTGTACCCGTGGTCGATACACCCGGGAGGCCTGCAACGAACAAGCCTCCGGCCCCGACCCCGGCACTTCGTTCCGCTCCTGTGGCGGCGGACCCCGTTCCCGCGTCCTCGGCCGTTCAGGACGCGGAGTTGCTACCCGATGGGATCCATGAACGGCAATACCAGCAGGGAAGGGCCTATGTGGTGGAGCGGACCGTGATGCACCAAGGGGAGGCCACCGTTTACAAGCGGGTGATCCATCCGGCCGGGCAGACCTTCTACTTCCAGGACGGTCGCTCGGTGGACGAGCGGGTGTGGAAGGAGCGCTTCGATCGGCCGTGAGCCGTTCAGCTGGTGCGTAGCAGCTTCACCGGCATCGAAAGCAGGGCCCGGTAATCGTTACCGGCCTCCTCCATGTCCAGGTCGTCCTCCTCGTACAGCCAGTCCAAGCGCACCTTACCCTGTTCGGCGACATGCACCTCATCGAGGATCTTCAGCAGGTCCAGCACGTACTTGGCACTGCTGGAGTTGAAGTAGGAAAGGGACAGCCGGATGGTGGTCTGGGAGGCGGGTGCCAAGGCGTACCGCTCGGCCATTTCAATGAGCGGGCGGAAGAAGCGATCCGCATTCTCGTGGATGGAGCAACCCGTGAGTTCGATGATGCCTTGGGCAGGGTCGAACAATACGGAAGGGGTCTTGTCGGTGGCGGCCAGCTGCAAACGCTCCATGCGGATGCGGCGAAAGTATGAAATGCAGGTCCTGTTGCCCGTCGCTTTCGCCGAAGGGGACCGAGGCGTAACTTCAGCACCGTATACCATCGTCAAGCCCTGCTCCCATGGCCATCAAGAACATCCTGGTGCCCTACGACTTCTCGGATTGCGCCACCGCCGCCCTGCGGGTAGCGGCCAAGATCGCCGGCCGGACCGGTGCCTGCATCGAAGTGGTGCATGTGTACGAGACCATGACCGACTTCCACACCAGCAACATGAAGGTGCGCGAGGGCATCGAGGAACGGTTGGAACGCATACCCCACCTGCCTTTCCTGAGCGGCTTGGAGCTGCGGAAGTTCATGTTGCGCCAGGTGGGTCTGCGCCAGATCTTCAACAATGAACGCCTGGCCCAGGCCGATCTGGTGGTGATGGGCACGAACGGAGCGCGTGGCCTGCGCGGCATGGTGGGGTCCAATACCCAGCGTGTGGTGCGGTTGGCGCCCATGCCGGTGCTGGTGGTGAAGAGCACCATGGAGGACATCGATGTGAAGGACCTGGTGTACGCCTCGAACTTCTCGGTGAAGGACGTCGCCAAGTTCAACGCCCTGCTACCCATCGTGGAGGTCTTCGATCCCAAGGTGCATCTGGTGCGCATCAACACCCCGCGCTCCTTCGAACGCAGCGATGATACCTACCGGGCCATCGATCGGTTCCTGCAGCAGTACGAGATCAAACGGTTCACCACCACCATCTACAACGACCTGAGCATCGAGGAGGGCATCCTCAACTTCGCGCGCAGCATCGATGCGGACATGATCGCCATGGCCACGCACGGCCGGACCGGCTTTTTCCAAGTGGTGAACGGAAGTGTGACCGAGGACATCGTGAACCATACGAGTTTTCCAGTGTTGAGCGTTAAACTTTGATGCCTCCCGGCTACTGAACGACCGCCTATCTTGCGCCGAACAAGGAGATACCGATGCGTTTCCTCTACAAGCAGACCCAAGCCAAGAAAAAGGAAGTGTTCGAGGTGGAGATCGACCGGCCCGCCAAGGTCAAGTTCATGACCGCCTCGGAGTTCAAGCGCTACAAGAACGCCCGCACGCATTCCTTCTATGGTGGAACGTTCGAGGAGACCCCGGTCCGTTTCGTGGTGCCTTTCGACAGCGTGTGGTGCGTGGTGATCGAAAAGGGAAGCTACCGTTCGCCCGTGGACATCGTCGCCGGCGTGAAATTGCTTCCGCCGGACCGCAACTATCTCAGCAGCATCGCCGTTGACGCCCCCGAACACCTGCGTCTGCAGATGAGCGTGGATGAGGACGAAGTGAACGCCTTGAGCCAAGCCGGACGTAGCGAAGGCTGAATCGACATATGATACCTGCGAACGAGGAACAACTGCACCAGGTCCTGATCGGACAGGCCCAGGTACTGGCCGAAGCCCGGGGCATCCTCGCCGAGAACGAACGGCGTGACCGCTTGGCCGCCTCGCTGCTGCTGGGTTCGCGTGCACGCGGCCTCAATCATGTGCCCGATCCCGAGCCGGAGCGGGTGATGCATCTCCCGGACATCAAGGCCCTTTGTGTGGGACATCGTCTGCGCTTCCTGGAGGCCTGTCACTATAAGGGGGTGGTGCCCAACCAGGCCGTGCACGCGCTGAGGCGGCTGGAAAAGGTCACGGGCAAGCCCTTGCGCAGTTTCCGCATCCTTGCGCCCACCTCCGCCTTCCGGCGGTCCGGTGCACGCGGCCACAATTGGTTGTTGATCCCCTTGGGTGAACAGCGCTTCTACATCGTTCATGATTGGGGCCCGAGCAACATGGCTTGGCGCACCTTGCGGTACTGGCCCTTGCGTAGCCCTTTGCACCTCCTGGCCGGAGCGTTGGTGCTGGCCACCATGCTGGCCGCCGGGGTGCCGGGTACTTGGATCGGCGCAGCCACGGATGCCGGATGGTGGGGTATGCACCGCCTGTTGGCCGGACTATGGGCCGGAGCGCTCACCGCCGCGGTCATTTCCTTCTGCTGGTTCGCCTTTCGGGGTCGTTTCAACGGTGATGGCTGGAACGGCCGTAAGTTGTTCTGAACCGATCCGTACCAGGAAAAAGGGCCACCGAGGTGGCCCTTCTTCATTTTTGGTCGTGCTCCCTAGTTGATGTTGATGTTGCGCACTTCGGGCTTTGAGGGTTCCGACTTGGGCAGCGTCACCGTAAGGATGCCGTTGCTGTAGTCCGCCACGATGCGCTCCACTGCGATGTTCTCCGGCACTCGGAAGCTGCGTTTGAACGATGCGCTCTGGAACTCCCGGCGCGTATAGCGGACCCCTTCGGACAGCGCCTCGTTCTTCTTTTCGGCGCTGACGGTCAGTTCGTCCTTCTCCAAGTTGAGCTTCAGGTCCTCCTTGCTGAAACCCGGTACTTGGAGTTCCAGCTTGAAGCCGTCCTGGGTTTCGATCACGTTCGTACGGACCATCATCCGGGGTAGCTCATCGCTGCCGACGAATTGCGACAGGTCACGGCTCCAGAAATTGTTGAAGAACCCGTCGAAAGGAGTGACGAGCGAAGGATGGGGGCGATGTTTCACGATCGTCATGATGTTGCGGTTTGAGGTTGTTGGTCGCATTTGCGCCAACCGCACATCGATCGGAATGCCGCGGCTCGGAATACGTCAAAACGTGCTTGGATCCATCCGTGCAAGTGTCATTTAGGCGCTTATGGATGCCGGGAAGCGACAAAATGGCCTATTGCCCCACGTAGGTGTAGATGACGAGGCCCTTCTCCTGATCACCAGTGGCGAACTTGGCCCCTTCGGCGGAGGCCACGGCATGCTCAATCATGCAGGCATCGGTGGTGGAAGCACTCGCATCGAGTTCGGTCTTCTGAACCCGGCCGTCCCGGTCCAACGTGATGCGCACCACCACCCGCCCGCTTCCGGTACAGAGGTAGGCCGGCACCTTCACGTACTCGTTGTAGCGCGTGGGGGACAATTGCTTGAACTCCACGGTCACGTTCCCTTCCACCTTCACCGCTTGGCGCTTGGGGGCCATGTAACGCTCCTTCGCCCATTTGGTGGTATCGAGCTGCGGGATCACCACATCCTCTCCGCGCGCCGTGCGTTCGGCCGCCAATCGATCGAATTCGGCCTTCTCGAAGTTGAGCAGATCCTCTTCCACGCTCTGCGATATCCTTTCCTGCGCACCCCGGCTCATGGAGGCTTGGGCAGGGGAGGTCTCCGCAGCCGAGTTGCTACTGAGGTTCTTCACTTCGGTGGCCTGCATCTGCGGAGACTCCACCAGCTCCTG
The DNA here is from genome assembly GCA_036405935.1 of Flavobacteriales bacterium. Lineage (GTDB taxonomy): Bacteria > Bacteroidota > Bacteroidia > Flavobacteriales_F > PHOS-HE28 > PHOS-HE28. Next base: position 2,611 of record DASWWQ010000117.1, on the reverse strand, counting down.
GTCCGGCAGTTCCGCGGGTTCGGCAAGTTGCAGTTCGAGGGTCTCCTCCACCGGTTTCTCCGTAACGCTATGGAGCTTGCCCATGGCGAAGGAGAACATCAGGAAGGTGTGCAGCATCAAGGTGCCCACCACGCCGAATTTGTGGCGCTCGAACCAGTCGAGGAAAGCATCCATCATGGGCGTGCGGAAAGGTAATCGCGGTTCAGCGCATGCGGATCCGCCAAGCTTCGGGCCAGCGATTGTTCCACCGGTTACCGGCGCCTTGCACCCAGCCCAAGGCGGATCCCTCATGCCGCACCAGTCGTACACCTTGGGCATCGCTGGCGTTCAGTGCCGCACCCCGGAGGTAGTCCAAGGCAGCCTTGCGATCGAGGTCCAGGGTGGGGAAGGCCTCGTTGCGAAGGGCCGTGGAAAGCGCCCACGCGGCATGCGGACGCCAAGCATCGCCCTTCCGCTCGGCCAGCGGGATGCCCGGATGTTGCAGGAGGCCCGCTCCGAACAAGCGATCCACCGCGTTGATCCAACGCAGGGGCACCACATGCGGCAGATCCTGATGCATCATCAGGGCGAATTCCTCCGGGCGATGCACGAGACCGGCGAGTTCGGCCGGCAGCGGTGCGGCAGCGGAGGACGTTCCGAGGTGTCCCACGCGTTCACCGGGCTTGCGCAGCACGGACAGGAAGAAGCCTTCACCCTTCACCCGGTGCGGATAACACCGGTAACCGGCATCGGTGGCCTGCACGCCCCACTCCGGGCGGATGGGGAGATGGATGGGACGGGCCTCCCGGTCCGCGATCAGGCGGAGCACCTGTTCCTCGTTCTCCCGGCGTTCCCAAGTGCAGGTGCTGTAGATGAGCACGCCACCCGGTTCGAGCGCCTGCCAAGCGGAGGCAAGGATGGAGCTCTGCAACAGGGCGCAGTTGCGCACCAACCCCTCCGACCATTGTTGGCGGGCGAAAGGGTCCTTGCGGAACATGCCTTCACCGGAGCATGGTGCATCCACCACGATCAGGTCGAACATCCCGTCCAGTTCCGCGAAGCGTTCGGGTTGCCCCCGTCCGATGGCCGTTGCCGCACGACCGTGTTTCCAGAGGTTCTCCGCCAGGACGAGCCGGCGTTGCGGCACGGTCTCGTTCGCGATCAGCATCGATCCGGGTGACATCAGCGACGCGAGGTGCGTGCTTTTTCCACCCGGCGCGGCACAGAGGTCGAGGGCGAGGATGTCGTGCTCCAGCAGACCCGAAGCCAACAAGGCCTGCTCCAGCAACATGCTGCCGGCCTCCTGCACGTAATAGCCTCCGCCGTGCAAGTGTGGATCGAGGGTGAATACCGGGCGCTCATCGAGGTACCGGCCGTGCGCGCACCACGGCACCACGACGCCCGGGAGATGACCACCCTTGAGCGGATTGTTCCGGATGCTGACCGGTGAAGGGCTTTCCAGAGCGGCTTTCAGCAGCGGTGCTTCTTCGCCCAACAGCACTTCCAGTGAAGGAGGAAGGGTGATGGGGGCATCGATCCGCCTTGGGTGCCCTGCGTTGCGCTTCCGCATCGCCGGGGCGGATCAGCCGATCACGGCCTCGGCCGAACGCACGATGGTCTCCGCCCGATCGGGACCCACGCTGACGATGCGGATCGGTACGCCGGTCTCGCGCTCGATGCGGGTGATGTAGGCCTGGAGCGTATCGGGGATGCCGCCGTTCGCGGTGAGCGCCCCCCATCCGGGAAGGTCCTCGTAGATGGGCGTGATACCGGTGGTGATGTCGTAGGGCAGCCGGTCGGTCTCCTGTCCGTTGATGCGGTACTTGGTGCAGATGCGGACCGTGTCCATGCCGCCGAGCACGTCGGATTTCATCATGGCCAGTTCGGTGACGCCGTTGATCATCACGGCGTAGCGCAGCGCGGGCAGATCGAGCCAGCCGCAGCGGCGTGAACGGCCGGTGGTGGCACCGAACTCCCGGCCCACCTGACGGATGTGTTCGCCCACAGAGTCATCGAGCTCGGTGGGGAAGGGACCGCTGCCCACGCGGGTGGAGTAGGCCTTGAAGATGCCGATGACCTTGCCGATACGCGAAGGGGCCACGCCCAGGCCCGTGCATGCACCGGCGCTGATGGTGTTGCTGCTGGTGACGAAGGGGTAGGTGCCGAAGTCGATGTCGAGCAACGTGCCTTGGGCACCTTCCGCCAGCACGCGCTGGCCCTTGCGCAGGCGTTCGTCCATCCAGTGTTCGCTGTCCACCAGGTGCAGGTCCTTCAAGCGGGCCACGGCATCGTGCCATTCGTTCTCGGCGGCCTTCCAGTCGATCACCTCCTGGAACTGGTCCAGCAGGCGTTCGTGCTTGCGCACCAAGGTGTTGTACCGCTCCCGCATATCGCTGCGCTCCAGGTCGCCCACCCGGAAGCCGTTGCGGCCGGTCTTGTCCATGTAGGTGGGGCCGATGCCCTTCAGCGTGCTGCCGATCTTCTCCTTGCCTTTTTCCGCTTCGCTGGCGGCGTCCAAGGCGCGATGGCTGGGTACGATGAGGTGTGCGCGGCGACCGATGTACAGGCGTTCCTTCACGTCCACGCCGGCAGCGATGAGGCCGTCGATCTCCTTCATCAGCGTCACGGGGTC
>DASWWQ010000116.1:0-10734 GCA_036405935.1 Flavobacteriales bacterium | reverse complement strand
TTCTCCAGCACCAAAGCGAAGCAACCCGCCTGTTCCAGCAACTTGGCATCACGCTTCAGGCGCTCGGCTTCGGCTTCCTCCTTGGCACGGACCACATAGCTCCCGAACTTGTAGATGCTCTGCGGAGTCAGCCCCAGATGTCCCATCACCGGAATGCCGGCGGAGAGGATGCGCTCCACACTATCGAGCACTTCCGATCCACCCTCGAGTTTCACCGCATGGGCACCGCTCTCCTTCATGATCCGGATGGCCGAATTCAAGGCCCCTTTCGAATTGCCCTGGTAGGTGCCGAACGGAAGATCCACCACCACCAGGCAACGGGAGCACCCCCGCACCACGCTTTGGGCATGGTAGATCATCTGGTCCAGGGTGATGGGCAGTGTGGTCTCGTGTCCGGCCATCACATTGCTGGCACTGTCGCCCACGAGGATCACGTCGATACCGGCGGTATCCACCAAGCGCGCCAAGGAGAAATCGTAGGCGGTGAGCATGGCGATCCGTTCACCCCTGCCTTTCATATCGATCAGGGTGCGTGTGGTCACGCGCTTCACTTCCTTGGTCACGCTCATGGCTTCGGAGGCCCTGTTGATCAGGCCGGCGCAAAGCTAACAGGCCGTTGCAGGGCGTTTCGGACCTGTATAGGCCCGCAAGGAAATGGGACGGATGCGGAACACCCGACCCGGACCCCGGACTATCTTGGCGCCCTTCCATGAACACGTCCTTCCTTCATCGCCCTTTGGCCTTGGCCGCCGCGATCGGCACCTTGGCCGCCTGCAGTACCGACCTGGACATCAATGCTCCCTACAGGGACATCACCGTGGTGTACGCCTTGTTCGACAAGGGGGAGAACGACGCGGTGCACTACGTCAAGATCAACAAGGCCTTCCTGGGTGAAGGGGATGCTTTCCTCTATGCCCAGATCCCGGACTCCACCACGTTCACGGACGAGCAACTCGGCATCCATCCCGATGATCCAGCGGCCCAACGCAGTTATGTGGAGGAGCTGGGCGCCGATGGACAGGTCACCGACACCTTCCACCTGCGTAGCGTGGTTCTGGACGAGCGTGATCCAGGCGTCTTCGCCGGTCCTGAACACAAGATGTACTACTTCACGGCCCAGCTGGACAGCACCCGCCGATACCGGGTGCATGTGGAAGCCAAGGGGCATGTGGTGGAAAGTGTGTCCCCGGTCACCGGTGTAGCCATCCCCAGCTCCGTGCTGCTGAGCAGTACCTCATTGGGTCTGGCCACCCCCACCGGCTATTCCACACCGGAGATCAAATGGAGGAGCGCCGTGAACGGCAAACGTCACGAATTCGGCTATCGCTTCAACTACCGTGAGGTCCGCAATACCGGGGACACCGTGGCGCGCAGCATCGAGCGCCGGGTGGGAACGGCCATCTCCATCTCTCAGAACGGAGGAGAGGACCTCTCCGTCTTCCTGAACGGGGAGGACTTCTACCGATCCATCGCATCGGCCATTCCGAACGACCCGGCCGTGGTGCGCCGGCTGTTCGACGCCGCAGATCCGGATGTGGCCGATGGTGTGGACCTGATGTGGGCCGTTGCGGGTCCGGACCTGCACATCTACATGCAATTGGCCAACCCCATCTCCGGCCTGGTGGAGGATCGCCCCGAGTACAGCAATGTGACCGGCGAGGATGCCTATGGCCTGGTCAGCAGCCGCCGGTTCCGCGAGCGGAAGAAGAAGACCATCACGGACAACTCCCGGGCGGAACTGTTGAACGGGCAGTACACCAGCGGATTGAATTTCTTCATTCCGTAGACCTCTTACTGACCTTTTGACAGAAAGCCGGAAGCCGCGTTGGACGTGGCTTCCGGCTTTTATCTGCCACCTGCGGACGGCTTCGGGGCAGTGGCATGGTGGTTGACAACGGCGCGCAGGACGAACCAACAGAACAATGAGCAAGATCATCGGCATAGACCTGGGGACCACGAACAGCTGCGTAGCCGTGATGGAAGGCAACGAGCCGGTCGTGATCGCCAACAGCGAGGGCAAACGCACCACACCGAGCGTGGTGGCATTCGTGGAAGGCGGCGAGCGTAAGGTGGGCGACCCGGCCAAGCGCCAATCGATCACCAACCCGAAGAACACGATCTATTCCATCAAGCGCTTCATGGGCAACACCTATGAGGAGGATGCCAAGGAGATCGCACGTGTGCCCTACAACGTGGTGCGCAGCAGCAACGGCATGCCGCGGGTGAAGATCAACGATCGCGAATACACCCCCCAGGAGATCAGCGCGATGATCCTGCAGAAGATGAAGAAGACGGCCGAGGATTACCTGGGCACCACGGTGTCCGAAGCGGTGATCACCGTTCCGGCCTACTTCAACGATGCGCAACGCCAGGCCACCAAGGAGGCGGGTGAGATCGCCGGTCTGAAGGTGCGCCGCATCATCAACGAACCCACGGCCGCTGCACTCGCATATGGTCTCGACAAGAAGAACAAGGACCAGAAGATCGTGGTGTTCGACTGCGGTGGGGGCACCCATGACGTGAGCGTGCTGGAACTCGGTGATGGCGTCTTCGAAGTGAAGAGCACGGACGGGGATACGCACCTCGGTGGTGACGATTTCGACCAGGTGATCATCGATTGGCTGGCCGAAGAGTTCAAGAAGGACGAAGGCATCGACCTCCGCCAGGACCCCATGGCCCTTCAACGCTTGAAGGACGCCGCGGAGAAAGCCAAGATCGAACTGAGCTCCACCACGAGCAGCGAGATCAATCTGCCCTACATCATGCCGGTGAACGGCATCCCGAAGCACTTGGTGCGAAGCCTCACCCGTGCCAAGTTCGAACAGCTCGCCGACAGCCTGATCAAACGCACCATCGCCCCTTGCGAGAGCGCGCTGAAGAATGCCGGCCTGAAGATCTCGGACATCGATGAGGTGATCCTCGTGGGTGGCAGCACGCGCATCCCCGCGATCCAGGAAGCGGTGAAGAAATTCTTCGGTGGCAAGGAGCCCAGCAAGGGCGTGAACCCCGACGAAGTGGTGGCCGTGGGTGCCGCCATCCAAGGCGGTGTGCTTACCGGTGAAGTGAAGGATGTGCTGTTGCTGGACGTGACCCCCCTGAGCCTCGGTATCGAGACCATGGGCGGTGTGATGACGCGCCTCATCGAATCCAACACCACCATCCCCACGAAGAAGAGCGAGACCTTCAGCACCGCCAGCGACAGCCAGCCGAGCGTGGAGATCCACGTGCTGCAGGGCGAACGCCCGATGGCCGCCGGCAACCGCACCATCGGTCGCTTCCACCTCGATGGCATCCCGCCCGCACCGCGCGGCGTACCGCAGATCGAGGTGACCTTCGACATCGATGCCAACGGTATCCTGCACGTGGGCGCCAAGGACAAGGCAACCGGCAAGGAACAGAGCATCCGGATCGAGGCCAGCAGCGGGCTGAGCAAGGAGGAGATCGAGAAGATGCGCAAGGAGGCGGAGGCCAACGCCAGCAGCGACAATGCCGCGCGCGAAAAGGCCGACAAGCTGAACCAAGCGGACAGCCTCGTGTTCCAGACCGAGAAGCAACTGAAGGAGTTCGGCGATAAGATCCCCGCGGATAAACGCGAGCCCATCGACGCCGCACTCACCAAACTGAAGAACGCGCACCAAGCGCAGGACATCGCCGCCATCGACAGCGCCATGGCCGAGTTGAACAACGTGTTCCAAGCCGCCAGCCAGGACATGTACAACGCCGCTCAGCAAGCGCAGTCCAACAGTGGGGATGCTCCGAACGCATCCGGTAACACCGACCAGGAGGTCACCGATGTGGACTTCGAGGAAGTGAAGGACGAGAAGAAGTAGACGACAAGCACCATCAAGGCAAGGCCGCCACCCGCAAGGGTTGGCGGCCTTCTGCTTTCCGTTCCAGGAAGGCCGCATCGGTACGCATGATGAGCTGAAGGTTGCCTCCGCGCAAAAGATTTATTGTGCTTGCCACGGCATTGCGCATCGTACACATTTGTCCAGCTCCATGCCTGTTATCCCTCCTTCCGAGGATGGCTACGGCAAGCCGCCCCCAACCCCAACCCCTTTGCTACCGATGAAAAAGCTTTGTGTGACCATGAAGCGCCACAAGCCATGGCTGGCCTTGTGCGTAGGCGTTCTGTTACAGTGCTCCGCATGGGCGCAGCACGCTAGCACGTACTTCTTCAGCGTGGGCTCCGGCACCTATGTGCAGGTGAACGATGCAACCGCTACACGCCTGACCGCGGTGGAGGCGGACAGTGGTATCGGAGCCGCACAAGCCATCGGTTTCAACTTCGTATACGAAGGAGTGACGTACACCCAGTTCCGGATGTCGTCCAATGGCTTCATCAGTTTCAATACGTCGGCGGCGACCCTCACCACCAACGACCTCTCCGCCGCGAACGCCACCTCAAGACCGGTGATCGCTCCGCTTTGGGACGATCTGGCCGGCAGTGCAGCGAGCAATTCGCGGGCGTACTATGAACTCACCGGATCAGCACCCAACCGGGTGCTCACGGTGGAATGGCGGAACTGGGAGTGGAACTTCAGTGCGGTGACCCCCGTGATCAGCTTCCAGGTGAAGTTGTACGAGACCACGAACGTGATCGAGTACATCTACCGTCAGGAAAGCACTCCCGTTACCGGGACCGTATCCGGCTCCATCGGCATCGGCTCGGCCACGGGCAGTGGAGCGGGCTCCTATTCGAGCCTTACGAGCGTGAGTACGCCGACGGTGAGCAGCACCACGAACACCACGACGCTCAACACCCGACCCGCCACCGGCACGATCTACACCTTCAGCCCACCCGTAGTGGCCACCGGCACAGTGATCCCCGACTGCAGCAACGGAGGATTCCTGGTGCGCGTGAACGTGACCGCAACGGGCAGTTCGCCCACGGTGAACATCCTCAGCGATCAACCAGGCAACCCCGGTGGTCAGACCGCGGTGGGCGTTGGCCAATATGACCTTGGCCCTTTCGCTGACATGTCCTCGGTGGACATCACGGTGGAACATCCCACGGTGCCCGCCCATAATGTGGTCTTCAGCGACCAAACGTTCAATTGCTCGGAGCTGGGCATGAACGCGCTACGGTTCGATGGTGTCAATGATCGGATCGATCTCGGTGCGGGTTCGTCCTTGGACATCACCGGCAACCAGATCACCTTGGAGGCTTGGATCCGGCCCACGGCGTGGCGCACTGAATCCTGGCGCGGGAACATCATCAACAAGGAAGGAGCCGCTTCCCAAGGCTACATGCTCCGCTGCGGTGCGGGAGGAACCTTGAGCTTCAACCTCGGAAGCGGTACCGCTTGGCAGGAGGTCCTTTCCCCCGCAGGTACGTTGACCTTGAACACTTGGCAGCACGTGGCCGGATCCTATGACGGCAGCACGCTACGACTCTACAGGAACGGAGTGCAGGTGGCCAGTGCCAACGCCGCATTCAACATCGCTTCCAGCCCCAACAACGCCACGATCGGTGATTGGGCGGTTCCCCCGGCCAATGAGCGTTGCTTCCCCGGTTCCATCGACGAAGTGCGGATCTGGAGCAAGGCCCTTACACCCGGGGCCATCACCAGCGGAATGACGGAAGCGGCCTGTGGCGATGAGGCCGGATTGCGTGCCTATTATCGCTTCGACCAAGGCGTCCCGTTCGGAGAGAATACCGCGGAGAACCTGCTGACGGACCTGACTCCGAACGGCAACACCGGAACACTTGCAGGCTTCGCGCTTACCGGCACGAACAGCAACTGGATCCCCGGCAGGACCGGCTTCAGCGCTTGTTCACCGATCACTTGCCCGGAGACCGGAACACCTGTTGTAACCAACATCGGAACATTCTCGGCGGATGTCGCTTGGACCTGTGATGGCTGTGCGGGAACCTATGTGATCGAGTACGGTCCCACCGGATTCACCCCGGGTACCGATGGCAATGCAGGTGGGGGGCAGATCGTGACCTCGGGGACCACCAGCGTAAGCCTGTACGGACTGCTGGCCAACACCCCCTATCAGGTGTATGTGCGCCAGGAGTGCGGCGCGACCGACCACAGCTTCAACAGTTTCGCCGGCGGATTCCGGACCCTCTGTGATGTGGCCACCGTGCCTTGGAGCGACAGCTTCGAAGCGGCCACGGTGAACGACGCCGCCCCGCTGGACTGCTACGCGAAGGAGATCATCACCGGTACCGCCGCCACCACATGGCGCACACGGACCACACCGATCCGCAACGGCATCGGACCCCGCACAGGTACGGATTACATGGCGCACAACTGGAGCGCGAACAGCTGGCTGTTCACCCCCGCGATCCAGCTGATGGCGGGCACCTCCTATGACTTCAGCTTCCACATCATCCACACCGATGCGGTCAACGGCTATACGGTGAACGCAGGGGTGGGCACCACGGCCACGGCCGCGGGAATGACCGTGCTCGGCACCATCACGAACCCCCAGAACGTCTATCAGGAAGGCAAGTACACCTTCGTTGCCCCGGCGGACGGCATCTACTTCTTCGGGGTACAGGCGATCGCCCCGAACACCACTCCTTGGTACCTCTGCACCGACGACTGGTCGGTGAACATCACTCCAAGCTGTTCGGAACCCACAGCCGTAACGGTTTCCGGAGTGACCAGTTCCGGCGCCACGGTGAGCTGGACCTGCACGGACTGCGTGGGCAGCTACATCGTCGAGTACGGGGCTCCCGGGTTCGTTCCGGGCACGGGCACTGCGGCCGGTGGCGGGACGGTACTGACCAGTGCCACGAATTCCGTGATGATCGACGGCCTGGATGACCAAACGACCCATGCCGTAGTGGTACGCCAGGATTGTTCGGGGCTGGTGAGCGAGAACACCAGCGCCACCAGCTTCACCACCTTGTGCAACGTAGCGGCGCTGCCGATCACCGAGGGCTTCAACGGGATCAGCCGCCCCGCATGCTGGACGGAACAGATCCTTTCCGGAACCGGTGTGGTGATGAAGTTCATCACGGCAGGAACCAACCTGACGGCCACACCTTTCGAAGGCAGCCACATGGTGCAATGGAACTCCTTCAGCACGCCCTACACCAACAACACGCAGAACCGTTTGATGAGCCCGGCCTTCACGACCGTTGGTGACACGAGCGTGGACGTGGATTTCGAATGGTTCGAGAACAACGGCCCCAACTACACGACCGACCAGTATCTTCTGGAGGGTGTCACCGTGCAGTACTCCTTGGATGGGATGACGTGGACGGATGTGCAGTTCATCCCGCGCCACAATCCGGCATTGGCCGCCAGCGCATCGCAATGGGCGCACAAGACCGTGACCCTTCCGGAGGACGTTGGCGAACAGGCCCAGGTCTTCGTGGGTCTGCTGTTCCACTCGGGCTACGGTTACAACTGCTACTTGGACGACCTCGCGATCGCGCCGACCCCGTACTGCTTCCAGCCGTTGGCATCCGTGGGCGATGTGACTCCGGATTGCGGCAACGGCACGTTCACGATGACCGTGGAGGTCACGGACCTCTCCGGCGCCACGAGCGTTTCGATCGGTAGCGACCAACCCGGCGATCCCGGAGCGGTGAGCAATGTGGGCCTCGGCTCCTATCCCATGGGCCCCTTCGCTGTGGATACGGACGTCACCATCACGGTGACCCACGATGACTTCCCCGAGTGCAGCTTGGTGATGCTGCCCGTGAACGTGGACTGCTCCACCTTCGGCATGAATGCGCTGAACTTCGATGGCACCAACGATCGCGTTTCCTGCGGAAATGCTCCTTCGCTCAACATCACCGGCAACGCGATCACGCTCGAAGCATGGATCTACCCGACCTCGTGGCGGACCAATGTCTACGAGGGTAACATCATCAACAAGGAAGGAGCCTCGATGCAGGGCTACATGCTCCGCTGCGGCGCCAACGGCACGTTGAACTTCAACCTGGGCAACGGAACGGCTTGGAACGAGCTCAACTCGGCTTCCGGTGTCCTGACCCTCAATACGTGGCAGCATGTGGCCGGCACCTATGACGGCTCCACCATGCGTCTCTATGTGAACGGTGTGGAGGTGGGCAACCTGCCGGTGACCACCACGATCGCGGCGTCACCCAATCCCTTGGTGATCGGTGATTGGGCGGTTCCCGGGAGCGGACGCTTCTTCCCGGGTAGCATCGATGAGGTGCGGATCTGGAACAAGGCCATCCCGGGTGCAACCATCCTGGCCAACATGAACACCGCCTACTGCGGGAATGAAAGCGGACTGCGCGCCTACTACCGCTTCAACCAAGGTGTGGCCGGTGGAAGCAACGCCACGGAAACCGTGCTGGAAGACCTGACGGCCTACGGTAACGATGGTACGCTGACCGGCTTCGCTCTGACCGGAGCTTCCTCGAACTGGGTACAGGGACTCACGACCATCGCCCCTTGCGTACCGGTGGTATGCCCGGGTCCCTTGGCCCTGGTCGCCACCAACGTCACGCTCAATGGAGCAACGATCCAATGGACGAACAGCAGCGCGCCCTCCTATGAGTACGAGGTGCGTACCAGCGGAGCACCTGGATCGGGCGTTACGGGACTCGTGACCTCAGGCACCGTGGCGGGTGGCCCCATCAACCTGAGCGGTCTGACGCCCAGCACGAACCACACCGCCTATGTGCGTGGCATCTGCAACGCGGGTGCGGACATGAGCGATTGGGAAAGCGCGAGCTTCTTCAACGGCTATTGCGCTGCGTCGGGCACCAGCACCACGTACTACATCACCAACTTCGGCACCACCGGTGGCTATACGAACATCACCAACAGCGGGTCCGGTCTCTCATCCGGAGGTTATGGTGACTTCTTGGCCATGAGTACGAGCCAGTCCGCTGGATCGGGCGTCGACTTCACGGCATCCTTCGCCACCGGCACCAACTACTTCTACGTCTGGGTGGACTGGAACAACGACCTGGACTTCGATGATGCCGATGAAGCCGCCTACGTGGGTGGCACTTATCAGACCACGCATTCCGGCACGATCAACGTTCCCGCAGGCACCGCCAACGGCAGCTACCGCATGCGCATCCGGAACAGCTACATCGGTGCTGTTGGCGCCTGCGGCGTGGCCACGTACGGCGAAGCGGAGGATTACACCTTCATCGTGAGCGCTCCACCCACTTGTTTGGCTCCTCCCTCAGTGAGCACCAGCACCCTGACCACCACGGAAGCCACCTTGGTCTGGACCGCAAGCCCCACCGGCCCCTCCATGGGTTATGAATGGGAGGTGCGTACCGCAGGCACTCCGGGTAGCGGTTCCACCGGACTGGTCGCCACGGGCACCACCGGCGCCGGCGTGTTGACCGCACCTGTCGGCGTGACATTGACGCCCAATACGACCTACCAAGCCTACGTGCGGGCCAATTGTGGCAGTGGGGATCTAAGCACCTGGACTTCCGGATCGTTCTTCACGGGCTATTGTACAGCACCTGGCACAAGCACCACCTACTACCTCACCAACTTCAGCACCACGGGCGGGTATACGAACATCACCAACCCTACGGGACTTTCCGCGGGAGGTTATGGTGACTTCACGGCCCAGAGCGTTAGCCAAAGTCCTGAAGGCACGGTGAACTTCACGGCCAACTTCGCGACCGGCACGAACTACGTGTATGTATGGGTGGATTGGAACAACGACCTGGACTTCGCCGATGCCGGTGAAACCGTTTTCGCCTCCACCACCTACCAAGCTTCAACCTCCGGCTCCTTCATCATTCCGGCCGGAACAGCAACGGGCAACTACCGGATGCGCGTGCGGAATAGCTGGCTCGGAGTCGTAGGTCCCTGCGGAACTTGGGCCTACGGTGAAGCCGAGGACTATACCATGATCGTGGTGCCGGTGCCGACCTGCTTGCCGCCAACGGCGCTGACGGCCGGGCCGAACATCACTACGGTGACACTGGATTGGACCAACAGTGCAGCCCCGATGTACGAGTATGAGGTACGTACGAGCGGAACACCGGGTTCCGGACCTGCTGGATTGGCCGCTACCGGCTTGGTGGCCGATGGTCCTGTGGAGGTGGGTGGCCTGGTGCAAGCAACCGCCTATACCGCCTATGTGCGAGGCGTGTGCGACGGAGGAAACGACCCGAGCTTCTGGGGGGCCATCGTCAACTTCCGGACCGCGCTTCCCTGCGGCGAGGGCCTCAGCGACAGCGGTGGCCCTTCCGCACCGTACAGCAACAATGAGAATCTCATTACGACCTATTGCCCCGCCACTCCGGGCGACCTGGTCCGCGTGACCTTCACATCGTTCAACACCGAAGCCACTTGGGACAAGCTCTTCATCTTCGACGGCAACACCACTACCGCTCCGAAGTTCTCCAGCGGCAATGGTTTGGGCAATGGCACGAATATCTACGGTGATGGCGGCTGGTGGGGCGACCTGAACGCTTCCTTGCCCGGCCCGTTCCTGGCCAACAACGCCTCCGGCTGTCTCACGTTCGCATTCGTTTCCGATGGTGCCGATGTTTTCGACGGATTCGTGGCCACCACCACCTGCTTCACACCGAACAACACTTGCGCGAACGCCTATGAGGTGGGTTGCGACGGTCTGTACAGCGGCTTCACCACGGACATCCCGAACAGCCTTCCTGCCAACAGCTGCGGCTTCAACGGGGACCCCAGCACGGGCGGCCAGAACTACTGGCGCTACTCGGCCACCTCCGATACCCTCGTGACGGTGACCACCTGCGGATTGCCCGGTACGGACTTCGACACCCGCATCGCCATCTAC
>DASWWQ010000115.1:0-25266 GCA_036405935.1 Flavobacteriales bacterium | reverse complement strand
GCGCACTTCCAAGCGGTCCGGATAGTCCGTTTGGCCCGACACGATCGTCGGTTTGCGGGTGAAGAAGGTGAGGACGTCGCCGTTCCGGAAGGTGCGGTTGGGGGTCACCAGCCAGTTGCTGATGGTGCCCGAGCCGCTGGTACTGGCGTAGTTGGCGGCGATGTAGGCGTTCACCGCTCCGTCGTAGGCATTGAAGGGGCCGGGAGATGGGGTGGCCGTGGTGGGCGTGCCCTGGAACCAGCTGTTCTGGCCCAAGGGTGCGCTGTTGTTCTGGATGTACCAACCACTACCCGCCAACGTGGTGATGTCGTTGAACGGTTCGGTGAAGGCCTGGGCCCGGGTGCTGCCGACGGCCAGCACGGAGATCCCACCGAAGAGAAGGGAGCGTAAGGAAGTAAAGTGGAACATGGGAGAGAGCGGGTTTTTGTCCGTGGCCGAAGGCCGCGGTGGTTATAAGAGACGCTCTCTACGTATTCCCGTGACGAAAGGTTGGTGTATCATTAATTCGATCAACCCCAATGCCCACCGATGTCCGGCGTGGCAAGAAGCATGATCAGCGTGACCAGGATCAGCAGGCCTACGGCCACCAGATGCACGGTGCTCCAGGTCCGCCAGAACGAGGACCAAGGCCATTTCCGGCCCACCCACCAGAAGAGGGGGAACAGCAACTGCCCGGTGAGCAGGTCGAACTCGGGTTGCCCTTCCAGGCCGTACCACCAACGCAGGAAGCCAGGGGCGGGCTGATGCCCGAGGCCTACATGGTCCAGTTGCCACCAGAGCGCGAAGCCTCCCACCAGGGCGATGGTGAAGAGCATCCGGACGAGCTTGGCGAACCCCATGCCGCCGGTAACGATGCGCCGAGGCGTGTATTGCGGGCGGTAGTTTCGCGCGACAGCGATGCGCTTCTCCCAATTTCCTCCGCCACCGGAACTCACGGAACACGTGCGTTGCTTCTGGACGGTGGACAGCGGGTCCGATGCCGGAGTACCACGGTCGTTCAACACCGTGGCCGATGGCTTCCCCGGGGCCTTGGTGGTGCTGCCCGGCGGATCCACGCTCATCGATGGCGTGAAAGGCGAGATGCCGTTCGCCTTCCTCTATGGGCAAGCCACCACCTGCCGAACGCTCAGTGCGCAGGGCACCTTGCGCGCCATGGGTCTCTTCTTCCAGCCCCCTGCGTTGCGTACCCTTTTCGGACTGAAGGCGGATCCGCTGACCGATGCCTGCCTCGATCTGGAGCTGACGGTGGATGGACCGGCGCTGGTCCAAGCCTTGCGTCGCGCCTCTTCCGCCGAGGCCTGCATGGCCATCTGGAGCACATACCTCACGGAGAGGCTGAAGGCGAATGCCGACCTGATCGATGCTTCGATCGGTCAAGCGGCCCAGCTGATCCTGCAAGCCCGCGGCGATATCAAGCTGCCGGAGCTGTGCGGCAAATTGGCCTTGGAGGAGCGGACCTTCGAACGTCGTTTCAAGCGGAGCGTGGGCATATCCCCCCGGCTCTTCGCGCGGATCCGGCGCTTCCAACATACGCTGCACCTGTTGCGCGTGGGCGATCACCGCAAGCTGTCGGACATCGCCTACGCTGCCGACTACGCGGATCAATCCCACTACATCCGTTCGTTCAAGGAGTTCACGGGGATCTCGCCCTTGGAGTTCCGGCGTGATGGCCGGGAGGTGGTGGAGAACCTGGTGGAGCTGCCTCCGGAATAGGAGGGGTGCTTTGTCGGAACCGTTCTATTTCCGGCACGGGCACCGAGCGTGCTTTGGGCATCGAAACACCTCCGATGCGCCGCATGCTCTTCCTCGCCATCCTCCTCACCGCCTTGAACGCCGGTCTGTTCTTCGGCTGGTCCTGTTCCGTGATCCCCGGCCTGGCCCGGGTTCCCGATCCGGTGTATGTGCACACCATGTGGTCCATCAACCGTGCGATCCAGAACCCGTTGTTCCTGCTGGTCTTCGTAGGAGCGGCCGTGGTGCTGCCCCTTGCGGCCGGGCAGGAGTTCCGTGCGGTCGGTGCCTTCCGGTCGGTTCCCGTGCTGGCCGCAACGGCCCTGTACCTGCTCGGCACGTTCGGGGTGACAATGCTCGGCAATGTCCCGCTCAACAACATGCTCGATCAGGTGGATCCCGCGTTGGCCTCGCCTGAGCGGATCGCCAGCGTGCGTGCCGCCTTTGAACAGCCGTGGGTCAGGCTGCATTCGCTGCGCACCGTGGCTTCCGTGCTGGCCTTGGTGCTGCTGCTCTGGTATGTCGTGCGTCCGCAGAGCGTGGTGGACCAACATGCGATGATGCCATGAACCGCTCGATCCTCCAACGCTTCCGGGTGCTGGTTTGCCTGGGTTGCGCGGTGATCGCCCTGGCCCTCCGTTCCGGTGCCGATCCGCAGGAAGGCCGATCGCTCTACACCGCCAAATGCTCACGCTGCCATGGGGACGATGGAGCCAAGGGCAAATGGGGCGCGAAGGACCTTCAGCTCAGCCGGCTCAGCGATGCGGCCCTGGCCGATCGGATCCGTAAGGGTGGGGGTATCATGCCCGCGTTCCGGAAACAGCTGACCGATGAACAGGTGTTCGCGATCGGGGCCTATGTGCGCTCGCTGCGACGCTAGCCGGTGGCTGAGGCCGGCCCTCTTGTTTGTCCAAGAGCATGGCCGATATTCTGTGACAAGCTGTGGAATTTCCGCCCCGTTCGGAGGGCCTGGAGCGGGTGCTCCGTGATGTTCCACCGTCGAGCTCTTCAGCGGCTGGCGTGGGATATCCACTGTTACCGGGTGGTCAGGGATGACCACCGGGATGTCGATGGCATGGGACATGTTCGCGCCGTGGTCGTGCGAACAAGCGGTATCCTGGAGCTTCCGTGTTCCTACTTTGCCGCCGCTTGTTGCCGGATGCAGAAGCATGGAGCGGAGTGAAGTGGACCTCAACAATTGCGATCGCGAGCCGATCCAGTTCGCCGGACATATCCAGGACCATGGATATCTGATCGCCTTGGATCCCACCACGCTGTTGGTGACGCATGCCAGTGCCAATGCCGCGGAGCTTTTCGGGAAGGAACAGTTGCTGGGCCTGGGACCGGCCGATCTGGACCAGGCTTTCCAGGGTGATCCGCAAGGTGGCCTGCTCCGCGATCTGATCGGTTTCGCACGCCGCAACGGCAACTACACCAACAACAATCCCACCCATGCCCGCATCGCCGGCATGGATGTGGACCTGGTGCTGCACCACAACGGCCGCCGCATCATCGTGGAATTCGAACGCCGCGATCAGCCGGACGGCACCCTCAACGTACAGGGCCTGTTGGGTGATACCATGCTCAGCATGCAGCGCAGCGTCGACATCCCCGCTTTGCTCCAACGGGTGGCCGAGCAGGTGAAGGAGCTCATCGGCTTCGACCGCGTGATGGTGTACCGCTTCTGGGAGGATTGGCATGGAGAGGTGGTGGCCGAGGCCAAGGTGGACCATTTGGAGCCCTACCTCGGACTGCACTACCCCGCCACCGACATCCCCGTGCAGGCCCGTCGCCTCTACGAGATCAATCCGACCCGCTTGATCCGCGCCATCCGAAGTGAAGTGGTGCCCTTGCTGAGCCGGGAGAAGGATCCCTTGGACCTCACACACGCCCAGCTGCGGGCGGTGTCGCCCATCCATCTGGAATACCTCGGCAACATGGGGGTGAACGCCAGCTTCAGCATCTCCATCCTCAACAAGGGCCGGTTGTGGGGATTGATCGCCTGTCACCACTACGAAGGGCCCCGCTTCATCGATTTCGCTTCCCGTGCGGCCTGCAATCTCATCGCCCAGTTCCTCTCCGCCACCATCGAGCTGAAGGCCGAAGAGGAGATGCGCCAGCGCGAGGTGCGTTTCCGGACCGCCAACGCGCAGTTGAAGGAACAGCTCTTCACCCAGATGGATGTGATCGAAGGCCTGATCGGCCGGCGCACCAGCCTGCTGGAGATCACCGATGCGCATGGTGCGGCCCTTTGTTTCGGTGGCGTCATCCATCTGGTGGGGCAAACCCCCACCAGGGAACAGGTGCAGCAGATCCGTGAGTGGTTGATGCGACGCGACCCCGACGCCGTTTTCCAGACCTCCAACCTCAGCGCCGTTCTGCCTTCCGCGGCGGACTACGCCGATGTCGCCAGTGGACTGCTCTGTGCCACACTGAGCAATGAGATGGGGGAGTTCGTCCTCTGGTTCAAGCCCGAGCTGGTGCAGATCGTGGATTGGGCCGGCAAGCCCGGGAAACTCGAGTCAAGGACCGACGACGGCGGCGTGCGCCTGTCGCCCCGAAAGTCGTTCGAGAAGTGGAGCCAGGAGGTGCATGCCACCAGCGCTCCCTGGAAACCCGCTGAAGTGAGCGCCGTCGTGGCCTTGCGCGACAGCATCACCTCGTTGCTCAACAACAAGGCGAACGAGATCCGCCGCCTCAACGAGAAGCTGCGCATCGCCTACAGCGAACTGGACACCTTCAGCTTCAGCATCTCGCACGACCTCAAGACCCCGTTGAACACGGTCCGCGGCTACCTCGAATTGTACCTGGAAGAGGCCGGCGAAGTGGCTCCCGAGCACCGCGGGTTGCTGGAGCAGGCCATGGTGAACACCGACCGCATGCTGTCCATGATCAAGGACATCCTGGAGTACTCCAAGGTGGGCCGCATGGAGATGGAGATGGAATCCATCGAGTTGCATGCCCTGCTGAAGGAAGCGCTGGCGCAGATCCGTTCGGCAAGGAACACGGACGGGGTACGGATGGAGGTGCCCGCCGGTCTGAACCTCCACGGCAAACGCACCTTGGTGCAGCAGGTGCTGTGCAACGTGCTGGACAATGCGGTGAAATATTCCCGGAAAGCGGCCCGTCCCGAGGTGGTGGTGCGCGCCTATCCCGAGGGCACGGATCTGGTTGTGGAATGCAAGGACAACGGAATCGGTATGGATCCCATGCATGCACACAAGGCCTTCGATCTTTTCCAGAGGTTGGACAACGTGTCCGGCTTCGAAGGCACCGGTGTGGGACTGGCCATCGTGAAACGGGCCATGGAGCGCCATGAAGGGCGTATCCAGATCGATTCGGATCTCAACAAGGGCACGTGCGTGCGGCTCTATTTCCCAGCTCATGACCATGGCAACCAAGGTTGATGTGCTCTGTGTGGAGGACAACGAGGATTTCCTCCGCTTCCTATCGCACTCGTTCAACAAGCTCGAACAACCCGTGCGCTACGACCTGAAGCGCAGTGGGCAGGAGGCCTTGCAGGCGCTGAACGGCGGCCAAGGCAGCGCCGGAATTCCGCGGATGATCCTGCTCGACCTGAACCTGCCCGGCCTCAGCGGCTTCGATGTGCTCAAGGAGATCCGGGCCAACAGCCGTTGGCGCCACATTCCCGTGGTGGTGCTCACCAGCAGCAGCGATCCGCGGGACATCGAACTGGCCCATATGATGGGAGCCAACGCCTACCTCAGCAAACCGTCCACCTTGGCCGAATTGCGGAGCCTCCTCGAGAGCACCTGCCGTTTCTGGCTCGAACACCATGTGGACCGCGACAAATGGAACTGACCCCCTTGGAACTGGTGCGCCAGCACACCCGTGAGGCCCATGAGACCTTGGAGAAGAAGATGCACGTGGACCGGATCATGGCCGGAACACTGGAACCAGGGCAGCTTGTGCAGTTGTTGCAAGTGAACGCCCACTTCCTCGAGGCGGTGGAACGCAATGCCCTGCGCTTCGCCCAACTGGTGCCCTTCGTGGTACCGAGGTCCGCATTGGCCGTGGAGGACCTCCGGAACATGGGGGCCGGACCTTTGCCCCGAACGCATGAGCTGGATGCTTGGGATATGGATCAGGTGCGTGGTGGGCTCTATGTGGCGCTGGGTTCGTTGTTGGGAGGCTCCGTCATCGCGTCCAAGCTCAAGGGTGTGCCCGGGCTGCCTGCCGGGCAGCGTTTCTATGCCTTGGACCAACAGGCATTGGCCGTATGGCGCAATTTCCTGGCCCACCTCGCCACCCTGCAAGGGAGTCAAACCCGCGAAGGTCTGGTCCATGGTGCACGACGCACCTTCCAATTGGCAGCGGAGAGCTGTGATGCGATCTCCTCCGCCCAACATCCCGTGCCGTGAGGAAGGTACTGGTGGTGGACGACAATCCCGACCAATTGGAGCTGATGGTATTGGCTTTGCGTGCCATGTATGCCATCACCGGCTGCGTGTCCTTGAGCACCTTCGAGCAAGCCTTGGAATGCGATCGGCCGGACGCCATCCTGCTGGACCTGCACGTAGGCGCCCATCACGCAGCGGATTTCCGCGAATTGCTGGATCGGCGTGGTGTTCAGGTACCGGTGGTGCTGATCTCCGGTGCGGTGGATCTCCACGAGCAGGCGAAAGCACTGGGCTGTGTGGAAGCCCTCGAGAAGCCTTATCCGTTGACGGCCCTGCGGGAAGTGCTCGGTCGGGTGCTCGGGCCCGAAGCGCGAACGTGATCGGTCGTCCGGTCCTCGGTCTTCAGGGCCGGTCCGGCTTCAGCATCTCCTTGCGGCCGGTGGAACGGACCTGTCATGCCGGCCGCACCATGGAACCCTGCTGCATCAGGATGTCCTGAGCGTCCTCGGCAAGGAACTCTTTTGGAAGTACCGTCCGCGCTCCGCCAGCCGGAAGGCACAAGGGGCCTATGATCCGCTACAGCTTCTCGCCCGGCAGAATCGCCGCCTGCTTCACCCAACGGACGAACTGCTTTTCGTCGATCTTCTCGTTCTCGTGGATGTCGAGGTACCGCACGTCCTTCTGTTTGCTGGTGCCGGGCGGCTTGGGGTCCAGGTGCGCACCCTTGAAGAAGGCCACCTTCACGTACTTGGTGAGGCAGTGGAAACCGAGGAACCAGCCCTGTCCTTCGATGCCGTAGAACGGCGTGTTCCACTTCACGGCCTTCTGCACTTCGGGCAGGGTGCGGGTGATCACGCGGTCCAACCAGCGACCGATGTCCTGCTTCCACTCGGGCATCGCGTTGATGTAGTCCTGCACGGGTTGGTCGCCGTAGCCCAATGGGATCTGCGGATTGCCGCCGGAGAGCAGCTTCACCTTGGTCGTCTTCGCCGGCGCTTTTCGGGCCTTGCGGACGGCCTTCGCGACGGTCTTCGGTTTCGGGGACTTGTTGGCGGGCATGTCGTTCGGTGATGAAGAGAGCTGGTCAGTCGTCCAATCCCTTTCCTTCCAGGATGCGCTCCACGTTCTTCTCGATGCGGGCCTCGCGCGTTTTCGCCTGCTTGGCGGAGGCGAAGAACAACAGGTAGCCGCGCTGGCGTCCGGGTGTCAGTGCGTTGAAGGCCTTCTTCAAGGCGGGCATCTCCTTCAGCTTGGCGCGCAACTCCTCGGGCATATCGAAGTCGGCCGTTTGCTTCAGTGGCACCTGCAGTCCGGCCTTCTCCACCTCGGTGGCCTCATGCACGTAGGCCTTCAGCACCGGTGCCAGCTTCTGGATCTGCTTCTTCCCGGTGAAGCGGATCTGCCGGGCCGATTGCACCGTGGGCGTCTGCTGCACCAGGATGCCGTGATCGTCCTTCAACAACGCGCCCTTGTGGAAGAGCAGGGCACAGTAGTCCTTGAAGCCGTGGATCAATACCACGTTCTTCTTGCGGACCGTGTAGCAGGGATGGCCCCATTTCAGTTCCTCCTCCAGACCGCAGTCGAGCAGGATGGTGCGCAGCAGCTTGAACTCCTCCTGCCAGGCGGTGGGCTTGTCGAAGAACCAATCGACCTTGGGATTCATGTCGGGAAGTTAGGATCAGGTGTGTTTTTTCACCACAGAGGCACGGAGGCACAGAGAGCGCAGAGGAAGTGGGGATGTGTTGAACCGCTGAGCGCGCTGAGTGCGCAGAGGAAATGCGGATACGAATTCAAACAGTGGTGGGCAGGCGTCGGTCGGGCGGGCGGAGGTACCAGGAGAGGATGGTCAACACCAACAAGAGGAGGGAGGGGGCCACGCTGAAGCCGTTACCTGCGAGCAGTCGTGAAAGGGTGGCGCCGGACATGGCGAAGAAGAAACCCGCGTAGGCCCACTCCTTCAGCAAGGGCATGCGAGGTACCAGCACGGCGATCACTCCCAGGAGCTTCCAAGTACCGAGGATGGTGAGGAGGTGAACGGGATAGCCGAGGTGCCTGATGCTGATGACCTCCTCTTCCATGCGCATCAGTTGTACGATGCCGGTGGAGAGCATGCCGAGGGCCAGCCAGCCCGTGGCGATCCAGTAGAGGATACGGTTGCGTTTGGTCATGGTCGGTTTTTTTTACCACAGAGGCACAGTGGGCACAGCGCATTTCATTGGGTTGTTCTTCACCAAGGAGGCAGGGGAGTCGTGTGGTGCTTGCTGTCGTAACGAACACTTCCGGACCGCGCATGCCTCTGTGTGCCCTGTGCCTCTGTGGTGATCACTTTCGAACAGTGCATTTCTCCGTGTATTCCTTTCCTCTCCGGTGAACCACTCAAACTGTGTATTTCTCTGTGTGCTCCGTGCCTCTGTGGTGAAGGATCTACCGCTTCCCCCTCCGCGGCTCCAGCTCGGAGAGGCTGAACGAGTTCCCGCTGTTGTCCTTCAGCACCGCGATGATGCCGAAGGGCTGTTCGGTGGGGGGCATGGTGAACTCCACACCCTTGGCGTGCAACTCCTCGTAGGTGGCCCGCACGTCCTTGCACTTGAAGGCGGCGAAGCCGAAGAGGCCTTGCTGCACCAGGTTCCGCATGGTGGCGGCGTTCTCCGCGTTCCAAGCGCCCCACGGTGCGGTGGGCATCAGGGCCACTTCCAGGTCGGGTTGTTCGGGGGCGGTCACCGTGAGCCAGCGCCCTCCGCCGTGCATGGGGATGTCCGTGTGCTTCTTGAAGCCCAGCTTGTCCACGTAGAAGGCGAGGGCCTCGTCCTGGTCCAGCACGTAGACCGAGAGGTGGGTGATGCGTGCGATCATGCGGACAAAGGAAAAGGCCTCGCCCCGATCGCCACTTATCCCGGATCGCGGATTTGCGGCCACCCCAACCATTGGGCGTAGCAGGAAGGGATATGGTCCATCGGCTGCTCCACGATGTGCTTGGCGCGTTCCGCCCGGACCTGCTGGAACACCGTCGGAGCGCTGCCCGTGTAGCGCTTGAAGGCCCGGCTGAAGGTGGGCAGGCTGCGGAACCCCACGCTGGAACAGGCGTCGGTCACGCCCATGCCTTGCTCCAATAGCTGTTTGGCCCGCTCCAGTCGCAGGTTGCTCAGGTACACCCGCGGCACCACGCCGTAAACCTGTTTGAACAGCCGGATGAAGTGCGACTGCGAGAAGGCGGCCTCACCGCAGATGAGTTCCCCATCGATCGGCTCAGAGAATCGCTCGTCCATCAGCAGCTTGGCCTGCACGATGCGCTTGTAGAGGTAGGCCTTGGGGTAGGGCTCCATCGGGTGATCAATGTAGAACGATCGTCGAGTGTCGCAGCACCGTGTGATCCTGAACGGCTATGTTTGAATGCGTCCACAGCCCGCGATGGCACCCACACGGAATTTCTTGAAGGAATGCAGTTGGAGAGGGCGCCATCCATGGTCACAAATGCGGATCGATGGCGCTGAGGTCCTCTGACAACAGGGTCGGCTTCATGGTTAGGAGGATCCATTGGCCGATCATAGGTATCGTTCTTCTTGCTCTTTCGTTGCGGGTATGGTCCGCTCAATGGGATCCATACCTGAATACATGGGATGAGTGTATCCATGCCTTGGTGGCCAAGCATGTTTGCGAAGACCCCTTCAGGCCCATGCTGTTCAAGGAGGAGGCCTTGGAACTGGGACACGAGAACTGGACGCAGAACCATGTCTGGGTGCATAAGCCCCCGTTCTTCCTATGGCTTATGGCGTTGAGCCTGAAGATCCTGGGCACAACCGTCTTTGCGGTCCGTTTACCCAGCATCATAGCGGGCACCGCCATGGTGTACTTCACCCATGGTATCGCAAACAAACTCCGGCCGGGTAGCGGAAATGCCGCTGCCCTGCTCTTGGCTTGTTCGCACTGGTTGCTCGGGTTGGTCGGGGGCTCGGTGATGACCGATCACAATGATGCGATCTTCCTGGCCTTGGTGACCGGTGGCTTTTGGGCGGTTCTTACGCTGCAAGGCCCATCGCGCGTGATCGTGGTCGGGCTGTTCACCGGAGCGGCCGTACTGACGAAGTGGTTACCAGGGTTCGTCATTCTATTCCCATGGTTCGTCCAATGCGTCCTCTTGGACACGGCCCGTAGACCATTGGCAGTGAGGCATTTCGCTTTGGCCGGCACCATCGCGCTCGTGATCGCGTCGGCCTGGTATGTCCATGCATGGACTTCCTTCCCCGTTGAAATGGCCCACGAGAACCATCAGGCCGCTCTCCATTGGAATGAAGCGGTGGAGGGCCATACCGGCGACCGGTATTTCTATTGGAAGGCTTTGGGAGAGGTGCTTCGGCCTTTTCCGTCATGGATCTGGGCGCTATCGCTCCTAGCGCTCTGCCTCTTCATCGAAGACCGCGGATGGCGCTGGTCCATCATCCTGACGGTGGTGCTGACCTTCGCTTTCTACACCTTGGCGAGCACGAAGATGACCAGCTATGTCATGTTCACCTTACCCTTCTTCGTGATCGGTCTGGTGCAACTGGTGATGGCTCTCATCACGCTCCTGCCGCGATCCTTCGACCGAAGGATCGTGCATGTGCTCGCCTTCGGTTCCGCAGCTGTCGCCTTGCTTCAATTCGGCAGATATCGCCGTACCCATGGTGACCAAGTGTCCGGTGAGCCTTTCTTCGAGGAGTACAGGAGCAAGCACCTGCACAACATGGACCTGATAGCGCGGACAAAGGAGTTGTTGCCAACCGACGGTCCGGTCATCCTTTTCAACATACCCTTCCCTGCGAATGTCGAATTCAGCTTTTTCACCGGGCACGAGGCCCTTCCGTTCGTCCCGAATGACGAACTCGTTCGAAAGCTGATGGCGAAAGGGTACAAGGTCCTGGTCATTCCGTCCGGGACCATTCCCCTTCCTCCTCATGCCGAAGCGCTCAACCTTCCCCGCGATGAGGCTTTTGTGGTGCCGCCGCTCTGAGATCCGATCGACCCGGAGAGGAAAGGGAGGTATGCAGTATGATCATTCCTGATCGATCGGTGTTCCGACTTGCGCGCTCGCCTCTTCTGCGAGTGCGCTACACTTGATCAGCCGCTTCGGCAAGCTCAGCGTGACATGGGGTAAAGCCCTGCACGATGTCATCCTGAGCTTGCCGAAGGATCGTTGTTGAGCAGGCGCTTGGTACAGGACAGCAGCAAGTACCGGTGGTCAGCGGTCGTCGATCGGTGGTCTGTCCTGATCTCCGAGGATCGAGCTTTGGCTGGATCCCCGAAGCGACCTTTGCCCCATGCTTGCTCTTGACCTCCCCACCTTCCCGGTACTCACCACGAAGCGAATGGTGTTGCGCCAGCTGAGGGCATCGGATGCCGAGCGGATGTTCGCCATGCGTTCGGACCCGGTGGTGATGGAGCACGTGAACCGGCCGATGGCCCGCACGGTGGAGGATGCTACGGCGCTCATCGATCGGATCAACGGTCTTATCGCCGATGGGGAATCGCTGCACTGGGCGATGACCTTGAAAGGGGAGGATGCCTTCATGGGGCTCATCGGCATCTGGCGCTTGGTGAAGGAGCACCACTACGGCGAACTGGGCTATACCATGATGAAGGAGTATTGGGGGCAGGGTTATGCGAGCGAGGCCATCGCGTCCGTGGTGGAGCTGGCCTTCCAACTCGGCCTGCATCGGGTCGAAGCGATCACCCGGCCCGGGAACCTCGCTTCCATGCGCGTGCTGGAGAAGAACGGCTTCGTGCGCGAAGGCTACCTCCGGCACAACATTCTTTGGAACGGGGCCTTCCACGATTCCGTCCATTTCGGGCGGGTGGTGGATCCCGCACCTTGAGAACAACCGGTGGTCCTGCATGTTCCATCCGTAGATCCAAAATACCTGTCCATGAACACCGCCTCCTTCACGCCTGTACTGGCCAAGATCTTCGCCGAGCTCACCACCGGAAGCACCCACGCGGGAGGCTTCGTCCTCAATGGTGGGGATGCGGGACTGCTGGCTTCGTTGGACAAGCTGAGCGCCCAGGAGGCCTCGCAGGCCTCGCATCAGGGAGCCACCATCGCCGCGCATGCCGAGCACCTGCGTTTCGGCCTTTCGCTGATGAACCGCTGGGCCACCGAGGGCGGCAATCCCTTCGCCGGCGCCGAATGGTATGCGGCCTGGAAGACCGGCGCGGTGGACGATGCCCGTTGGAAGGAGATCCGACAAGGCCTGCGGCAGGAGGTGGAGCAATGGCAGAAGGCCTTGCAGCAGCCGCGTGAGGTGGTGGAGATCGAGCTCAGCGGCATGGTCGGCAGCGTGGCCCATTTGGCGTACCACCTGGGCGCCATCCGCCAGATCGATGCGGCAGCGCGGGGGCCGAAGGACGATTCGGAGACGCGGGGATAGGTCACCGCAGACCGTGCTACGCCAAAGCGCTTCGCGACGGCGAGGAGTGCTGAGGCGCGGTGCCATGTTCAACCGCAGAGGAGGGGAGAGCGCAGAGCACGCGATGCAATGCTCTAACCGGAGAGGAAGAGAGAGCGCAGAGCGAAGCCACCGGTGGGGTGTTCGTCCCGCACGGAGGCACGGGGACACGGAGTGCAGGGGATCCATCAACCGCAGACCGCGGAGACCGCAGAGAGCGCGGAGCACGCGATGCACTGCTCTACTGCTCTAACCGCAGAGGAAGGCAGAGCGCAGAGCGAATCCACCGGATAGGGTGTTCGTCCCGTAGGGAGCCTGACTTCTTCCGTCATCGCGAGCGGTGCTTTTGACCGCGAAGCGATCCTTGATCGGCTCCATTCGGTTGAATTGCAGATCGCTTCGTCGCCGAGCCTCCTCGCGATGACGGTGTGGATGAGTCCTCGACGCAGGCCGGCGTGGTGATCATGCCCCCACGATCCAGGTCGCCAGGTCCTCCTTTCAAGGATCCCGGGAACGGATCGTTCGCCGGTTGCGGTATCTGTCGGCATAGGGGCACCTTACCTTGTACCCGTGGGCACTTTCCCTGCTCGCTGAAGCATGGAATTGTCAGCCCCCTTGACCGCGATCGACAAGGATATCGAGGCGGTCGGCCGGATCCCCATCGTTCCGCATATCCTCGAAGTGGTCTGTCGCACCACGGGCATGGGTTTCGCCGCTGTGGCACGCGTCACCGAGGACAAGTGGATCGCCTGCAGTGTCCGCGACGCGATCGGTTTCGGACTGAAGCCCGGCGGTGAGCTGGTGCTGGAGACCACCATCTGCAACGAGATCCGCCAGAGCCACAACAGCGTGGTGATCGATGAGGTGGCCACGGATCCGGTGTTCTGTTCGCACCATACGCCGGCGATGTACGGCTTCCAGAGCTACATCAGCATGCCCATCTTCCGCAAGGACGGCAGCTTCTTCGGCACGCTCTGCGCCATCGATCCCCGGCCCGCCAAGGTGAATGACCCGGCGGTGATCGGCACCTTCACCTTGTTCGCCCAGCTCATCGGCATGCATCTCGATGTGATGGACAATGAGGAGCGCGACCGGGCCGCCTTGCAGGAGCATGTCCGCATCGGTGAACTGCGGGAACAATTCGTGGCCGTGCTGGGGCATGACCTGCGCAACCCCCTCGGTGCCATCACCAATGCCTCCGGCCTGTTGCTGGAGACCCCCCGGAACGAAGAGGACGACCAATTGCTGCGCATGATCCAGCGCGGTGCACAACGGATGACCCGCCTGATCGAGAACACGCTGGACCTGGCCAAGGGCCGCCTCGGCGAAGGGCTGCGGGTCCACAGCACCATGGACCGGCCCATCGCGGGCATCCTGGAGCAGGTGATCGGCGAGCTGCGTTCGGTATGGCCGGACCGCCGCATCGACACCCGTTTCGAACTGCAGGAACCGGTGGCCTCCGATGGCAACCGCATGGGGCAATTGCTCTCCAACCTGCTCAGCAATGCGCTCAGCTACGGTGATCCCCGGCAGCCGGTGCTGATCGAGGCCACCAGTGGCCAGGGCCGTTTTGAGCTCACCGTTACCAATGGTGGCGCTCCCATACCCATGCACCTCATGGCCCAGCTCTTCAAGCCCTTCACCCGGGGGAAGGAGAAGGAGGGTCTGGGCCTCGGTCTGTACATCGCCTCGGAGATCGCCCGTGCCCACGGTGGCACCTTGACGGTGCATTCCGATGCGGCGGGCACCACGTTCCGGCTGTCGATGGCCAGCAGCTGAGGCGCGTTGGCCCGGATCGCGGTACCTTCAGCGCATGGACACCCAAGACCCGATCCCCCTCGCCGCCTTCAAGATCGGGGACCGTGTCACCTTTCCGCGCCGTTCCTCCTTCGGGGTCCTCACGGTGTGGATGGTCACCAAGGTCTATTCGGTCACCGGCCTCGGCATCCTCTATGACCTGCGCGGGCAGGATGTGGAATGCACCGGTGCACGGGAGGCCCGCTTGAAGTTCGCCATCGCGGAACCGTCCTGATCCCCGCCGCTGTCGGAGGACGCGCCCTTGGGTGGATGCCTGCATCCATCGCACCGGCACAGGCCGACTTTCCCCGAATTGGGTAGCGGGTGCTACACTTCTTCGGGCGATAAGGTGCTCCCGTACCACATCCGGCATTTGGTCCAGCCCTTGGATGGGTGATGCCGAACCAATCCTACACGCCATGCTCCCCTTCGAACACCCCCAACGCGACGACCGCGACCAGGACCTGGCCGATTATCTCGCCTACCTCTATCAGGACAGCATCGAACAACCGCTCCGAGCGAAGGAGGATGAGGAAGGGATGTATGAATGACGGTCGCGGCTGAAAGGGCAGCGCTTCTTCACTGCATCTTCACACCAAAGGCAGCTCCATGTAGATGTCGGCCCGCGCATAAGCTTGGGTGGGCAGCGGCCGTTCCTGGAAGCCCAGGTCCCTGTACAAGGCCACCGCTGCGGCTGAACCGCTTCGGTTCGAGTAGAGCATCAGGGTGTGTCCACCGAGCTCGCGGGCTTTTTCGATGATCGCTTCGCCCAGTTTGCGGCCGATGCCATGGCCCCGCCACGCTTCATCCACCGCCATCTTCACCATCTGGTACGCGCCCGGCGCGGCCAACAGGAGTGCGCAGGTGCCTACCACCGTGTCGCCTTCCATCGCCAATAGAATGCATCCACCGCGATCGATGAGGTTCTCCTGCGGATGATCCAACACCTCCAGATCGACCTCTTCCACCACGAAATCCTTGGAGATCCAGTCCACGTTGATGCGCTTCCAGTCCGATTGGTACCGTGGTGCGTAGTCGATGATGGGCATGGCGCAAAGATCTGAAGCTGCGATGATCCCGCCTCAAGCTCCTGGCCTTTAGCCACTGGCTCGGTTGTCGCTGATCGTTGCTGAGGCCGGGAGCTTCGAGCCTTTGACGGAGCGAATGAAAGATCGCTTCGGCCCGAATGCGGCCTCGCGATGACGAAGGGGGAGCTGGATCTTCGTTGACCCCGATCGGCGGCCGGTCTTGGGCCACTGTCTACTATCCACTGTCCACTGATCACTGACCACTTCTTCCCCGAATTGTCCAAGAGCTTCCCGGTCCTGTCCATTGGTGGCCGTGTGTTCGTCCAGGAGCTTTGATGCTCCAATACAACGGTCATGCGACACCTGCTCACCCTTCCCGTCCTGCTTCTCTGCGGCACCGCATCCGCGCAGGTCGATTGCGACAGCGTTCGCGTGGATAGCATCCGCTACGCACCCTTCGGCGATGGCCTGCAGATCAGCCTCTTCAACCAGAACACCCATTTCCTGAGCGGCCCCACCGTGGATGTATGGAACGCCAACGGTGACACCCTCGGGCAGGGCTACCTGGAGTTCTTCGTCCTGTTCGAGGGACCCAGCCTGCACCAGGTGCATTTCACCCCGCAGCCGCCGTCGCCGTTCACGGGTACGGTGGTGCTGCACTATAACGATGGCGAGGGTGAAGCGCAATGCGAGTTGTCCGTGGATGCACTGGACCTCTGTCCGCCCGCCGGTTGTGTGCCGGTGGAGGTCTTCGCCTACCAGCAAGGCGGCAACCCTGTGGCGATGGACCTGCCTTGGAGCGTGACCGATACCGACAAAACGGTAATGGCCAGCGGAGTGCTGCAGATGGATGGCTCCGGCTTCGGCTTCGCTACCACCGGCATCTGCCTGTTGCCGGGCGCTTACACCCTGCACATGACGCAACCCGAACCCGCGGGCACCAGCATCCAAGTCGGCATGACACAACTGGGCTTCGCCTACACCGATGGCCTCACCGTTCCTCTGCCCATCGGCGGCAGCGTGGACCTGCCGTTCGACTACTACCTGCTTTGTGCGGATGGCACCCAGAGCATTGTTCCATCGACGATGGAGGCCCCCACGCTGATCGTGGACGGGTCCATGCTCCACATCACTTCCAACGCGCCGCTCGGGAACCTGACGGTGATCGATGCACTCGGCCGTACCGTACATCGCCTGAGCAGCTTGGGCACCCGAGCGAGCGTGGATCTGGGCGGGTCCAGCAAAGGCACTTACCTGCTGTGTTCGGAGAACAGGAATTGGCCGACACAGCGCTTCGTGCTCCGTTGAGTGCGGGGCGCCGGTATCGTTGCGATGCCGCTCGTGAAGCCTTGAACCCGCTTCTGCTCCTGGATGAAGCTCATCACCGTCCGGCGGCCCGGTCCACGCGTTCGAGAACGAAGTTGGCCGTGGTACCATGCAGCAGCACGGAGAGGAGCACCACCCAAGCGGCCACGGCCCACACTTCGCGTGCCGTGCCGTCGGCCAGTTCCGTATGGTTCAGCCCGTACGCCAAGTAGTAGAACGTACCGATGCCGCGGATGCCGTAGACGGCGATCACCGCACGGAACCGACCCGGCATGGTGGTGCCGATCAGGCCGAGCCAACCGGCTACGGGCCGCGCTACCAGCAGGAAGAAGGAGCCCAGCACCAGGCCTTTCCAGCCCAACGGATCCAGCAGGCCATGCACGAGCGCCATGCCGAACAGGATCAGCAGTACCGACATCAGCATGCGTTCCACCTGTTCGCTGAAATCGTGCAGCTCCTTGTGATCGACCTTGTTGCGTTCGTTGCGCCGGAACATCACCGCCGCCGCGAACACCGCAAGGAAACCGTAGCCGTGCACCAGCTCCGTGGCGGCATACGCCACGAACGTGAGGGCGATGGCCACGAATCCATCGGAGATCGCATCCCAAGCGCGGAAGCGGAACACCAGCTTCGCAACGACGTGGCCGATGGCAATTCCCATCCCTGTGCCGGCGACGATCTTCCACAGCACATCCACGAGCAGCCATTCCCCCAGCCCCGCTCCGGCCAAGCCGGTCGCGGCAAGCACCAGGGCCAGGTTCACGAACGGGAAGGCGAGCCCATCATTCAGTCCGGCTTCACTGGTGAGCGCGAAACGGGCTTCATCCTCTCCGCCTTCACCGGGAGGCCCCACCTGCACATCGCTCGCCAGCACCGGGTCGGTGGGTGCCAGCACGGCACCCAACAGTACGGCCGCTGCCAGCGGGAGCCCCAGCAACCAATGCCCGCCCACCACGAGCAAGGCGATGCACAGGGGCATGGTGATGATCAACAGCCGCCAAGTGCTGGCCCAACGGGCCAAGCCGATGGGCCGGTCCAGTTTCAGCCCGGCGCTCATCAGCGAAATGATCACGGCCATCTCCGCCAGCCGTTCCACCCAGGTGCCATGTTCCACCGGGTCCGCAACGAATCGCCCGGAAGTGAGCCAGCCCAGCAGCGCACCGAATGCGATATGCACCAGCGGCATCGACACGAACACGTTGCGCAGCAGACGCGGCAATACCGCAGCGGACAGGAATACCAGTCCCAGGAACAGCAGCAGTACGATGTAATGATCCGATGCGAGAAAACGATCCACGGTTGCGCCAAGGTAGCCCGTACGATACCCATCCGGTTCCACGCCCGGAACCAGTTGGTTCGTGAGGCCGAACCCTGACCAGCTAATGCTCGAACTGCCCGCCTTAGTCCTTCACCAAGCTCACCACCGAGCTCGAATTCCGGCCGGTCACCCGCACCGTGTACACCCCGCTGCTCAGCGTGGAGATGTCCACCACCCCGGTACGATTGCGTAGCGGGTGTTGCGCCACCAGTTGTCCTTGGGCATTGAAGAGCGTGACGCCGTCGATGTCCGATGCGGAGGTGATCGTGAGGAGGTCCTGGGCCGGGTTCGGGAAGACCGTGACGATAGGTCCTTCGTTGGCGTTCGTGGCAATGCCGGTGCTCAGCAACAACCCATCGAAGTACACCAGCCAGCCATTGGCGGAGAACGGGGGCTGATCATCCCAGCCGGCCACGTATTCGCCGTTCGGGGAGATGGCGTAGGCCGTGCCCATACGGTCGGTAGGGGAATCGATGTCCACCCCGTTGTCCAACAGCACGTCCTTCAGGAACACCGGTTGGGAGCCGAGCTCCGGGTGGTACACGAGCGCCTCGCGTTCCAAGGCCCCGAAGTCACCGAAACGCTGCGCATACCCCACGGCAACGCCGTTGTCCGACACACTGGTGAAGGTGGCCGTCTCATACCCGGCAGGCACGGCGAAGGAGGTGAACGTGTTCGTGCTGGGGTCGAACACGAAGGGCTGGTTGTCGAGGTCGCCCACCATCAGGGAGGAAGCGTTGATGTCGTTCACCGCGTTCGTGGCGAACTGCGGCAGCTGCGGGCTCACGGGGATGATCTCCAGATCGGGTGTGATGTACACCGGGATGCGGCGCGTGCCACTGGCCGGCTCATCGTCCGCCCAGCCTCCGATCGTGCCATCGTCGGTGATCACATAACCGGCCACGGCCACATAATCCGGGCTGGAGATGGACGTGAGCTCGTCGGTCTCCGTGTTGTACCGGAAGGTCCGGAAATCACAGCAACCCACGGACATCTGGCCGGTGACCCACACGCCATTGGGCGAAATGCCATAGGTGGTGAAGGACGACTCCGCCGGGTTCGACTCGGGGAACCATCCAATGGGATGCCACACGCCGTCGTGCTTGTAGGCGGGTTGGAGGATGAAGTTCGGCTCATCGAGGAACATCGAACCGGCCACATCACCGTTGTTGTTGATCGAGGCCAGGCTGGTCGCTTCGTCCTCGAGGGTCCACGTCTCGGTGGCGAAGTCGAAGTAGGCACCTCCGCTGATGCCGGTGCCGTTGTCGTTGATGTCGTTGAAGCGGCTACCGAACGAGCTGGCGATGTAGTAGTCCATCTGCGCGGAGGCAGCGGTGGGGAAGGCGCAAGCGGCGAAGAGCAGGACCTTGACGGCGTAAGGTGTTTTCATGGGCACGGAGCTTTGCGATGGTGAGTGCCTAAATGTAGTTGCGCTACGAAGGGGCCTCGGACGGATCGGTGCCTGCGGTTGGGATCTTGGGCGGCGTTGGGCCAACTCCAGATGTCCTGGAGAACAGGGTAGGGGCCGCCTTCTATTTTTATCCCATGAAGCATTTCGGTCTCCTGTTCGCTGCTGCGGCCTTTTGCGCCTGCGGCCGCGGCGATGCAACGCCCAAGGAACCGGTCGCCGAGCAGCGCGACACCCTCGCCCGCGATACGTTGATCCTCGTGGAGGCCGACACCGCGGCCGGGTTCCGGTTCCCGTACTACCTCTACATCCCGGAAGGAACGGTGAGCGGAGCGCAACACTTGCTGGTGGAAACGAACAACACCGGCACCAACGACACGCTGGCCTACCACGTGCGGGGCGCATCCGAGCAGGTCACCAACGCCTCGCTGGGCAACAGCCTGAGCTGGGGACTGAAGGTGCCCTTCCTCATGCCCGCCTTCCCCCGCCCGCAAACGGCTTGGCAGTTCTACACGCACGCCTTGGACCGCGATGCCGCCTTGCTCGACACGGGAGCCATGCGCCGCCTCGATCTCCAGCTCATCGCCATGATCGAGCATGCCCGCCCCCGGCTGAAGGCGCTGGGCTACGAGGTCCGGGACAAGGTGCTCCTCAACGGATTCTCGGCCAGCGGCACCTTCGCCAACCGCTTCACGCTGCTGCATCCCGAACGGGTGGCGGCCATGGCCTGCGGCGGCATCAATGGCCTGGCCATCCTGCCCGTCGACTCGTTGAACGGAACGGCCTTGGACTATCCGTTGGGCACCCACGATGCCGAGCAGCTCTTCGGCGCCACCCCGGACACGGCCGCCTTCAAACGCGTTCCGCAGTTGCTCTATCTGGGTGCGCTGGACGACAACGATGCCGTGCGCTTCGACGATGCCTACTCCCGGCAGGAACAGCAGGTGGTGCACACCGCCATCGGCAGCGCCATACCCGACCGCTGGACGCAATGCCGCAACGTGTACGTGCAGCACAAGGTGAACGCCAGCTTCCGCACCTATCCCGGCATCGGACACGCCACCGACCGGATGATCTACAAGGATGTGATGATGTTCTTCCGCGCGGCCATGGCGGAGTGATCGATCCGACCCTAGGGATAGGGTGATCCGTCGGCCTGTTCTGCCGATCGGAACGCTTTCGCCCTACCGCCCATAACTCCGCTGGAACTCCGCCTCGCATTCCGCATCCCGCCGCACCCGCGCCACCATTTCCCGGAAACGGTATTCGCCGTCCCAAGCACTAGCTCGGTTGAGCCCTTCGCACAGTGCCATCAGCGAAGGCAGGTAGTGTGCGTTGAACTCGCGTACGTTCCCCTGGGAGATGTCAGGTGTATAGGGAGCACGCAGGTAGTCCAGGTCGTAGTGGTTGTAGTAGTTCGCGTACAGATCAAGCCAGTTGTTGAAGGGCGCCGTGCTGTAGCGGTAGGAGAGGCCGGTCACGTGCAAGGCCTCCTGCACACCCGCGGTGTAGGGACCCTCCACCGAGAGCGATACCTCCACCGGACGATTAGCGCTATTGCCGGCGATGTGCGCGATGATATGCGCTTGGTACTCCGCAAAAGCCGCATCGCTCGATAGGGGGTCAACGGCCAACGGCGCAATGCCCAAGCGCTGGAACTGGCGTTCCCGGTAGTCCTGGCGCAACAGCAGGTCCAGGTTCAGCAACTGCACATCGGTGCGGAGGCCCGGCCCGCACTGCAAGAGCCATACGGCCTCGGTGTCCTTGTCGCCGTGGGTGAGCAGGATCGCGTTCGGCGCCAGCCCGGCCAACAGGTTGCGGCCGTAGTTCAAGAGCCCCGGACTGTAGTCGCTCAACTTCAGGTAGGCGGCACACGTGGCCCTACGCAGGCTGTCCTCGCCGGTCAGCTCGTAATGGGCCACCAGGTCCAGGTACGGCTCCGGACGCTGCGGGGCCATGGCGTTCGCGCGTTGCAGGTAGGGCAGGAGGCCGGCATCGCCGTAGCCGTTCATCCAGCGCACATGGTGGAACTCGAAGCTCTCCGGCACACGCACCGCCATGCTGTCCACGATGCCCTGCAGGCGCACGAAGCGTCCCGTGCCGCGCGAATCCTTGTTCTCCTGCTCATCGCCCTTGATGTAGGCATTGCGGCTGGCGCGGTAGCAGTTGTACCAGGCCTCGGCGTTCCGCGGCTCCTTCGCCACCTCCGCCCGCCACAGGCCCACCTGCTCCACGTAATAGGCGTTCGGCATCAGCCGCTTGTTCTTGCCGTGGATCTTCTCCGGCACCTGCGCCATCGCGGCGAAGACCGTACCGCTGAGCAGGAAGAACAAAGCGAGGCGCAGGGTCATGGTGCCAAGGTATTTACGCGAATGCGTCCTGTCCGGGTGGGTCTTGCTACTGTCCCTCATATGGAAACGCCTCACCCCTGCCAAGGCTCATTCGTTGCAGCAACGAGGGCCCCATTCACGGCAGAGAATAGCTCAGCGCTAACCTGGTCATACCGTCGTGTCACTTCCTCTTCGGAAAACCCAATGTCGTTCCATGAGCCCATTCCCCCGAAGACCCATGCCCGTGAAGCTGCGATGAACAAACGTTGAAGGTCTTCAGGATAGAATGCTAAAGGCACCGCCTTGCTGACATGCTCCTTCGCAAAATCGAATGGAGCACCGTCCAGCACATCCGCAGCTGGTTTGAAGTTCCTTTTCCACCATTCTGGAGCGTGTTCCTTTGAGAAGTCACAAATGGCGCCGAGTGCTTCACGAAGCTGCTGTGACCTGTGGGTGAGTTCGGATGACCGCAGATCGACCTGGGGAAGCTGCTTGAGCAACCAATAGTTCACCTCCCAGATCCGACGTTCGGGGTCGTCCTTGCGGGTTACATGCTCGCGACCGACCCACACACTTGAGCCGCGGCCATCGTAGGAATGGATGAACCAATGCCCGCCGCCTCCGACCATCCCCGCGAGCTGATGATCGGGGGCTTGTGTATGGTCACTCGCGTAGTCAAGGATCAGGCGTTGAGCGCCATTCGCCTGGAGCTGCCTCAGCCACTCAGCCGGATCTCCTGCAAGGATGACCTCTTTCCGCCGACCGAACCATCCGCGCTTGACGCCTCTGAAATCAACCTTGTTCTCGAACTGGAAGACGGGGTGATGCAAGGTCAACTCGTCAGGTCCAAGGTTTTGACGCAAGAAGGCATTTCCATAAGCGACCAGTGCGATCGCCCTTGTGATGGCACCGGTCATTGATGTTCAAAGAAAGGACATCCTTGGACCACGCGTGGGCGTGCCGGCTCGAAGAGTCGTCGGCGGGTTATTCGGAGTAGTCCACGGCGACCCTTCGACAGGCTCAGGATGCCTCCGGGCTTGGAGTTCAGCCTGAGCCTGCCGAAGGCCTGCTATCCCTCACGCGAAATGCGGGGCTGACCGGTCCCGCTGTTTTGTTGAGGAGATGAGCGATACCTTGCCACAACCCACTTGACAAGTTTTCCGACATGGCAAAAGATGTTCTCATCAACTTCCTGAACGCAGGACTCTTTCAAATAGGTTCTGATGATTCTCGCCTGAATGAATTCGGTAAGGCGGCCGAGGACTTATCGAAGACCCTTGCGAAGGCACCTGAGAAAGTCATTCCTTATACGCTTATCGCGATTGACCCGCAGGCGCCGGTTGACGATCCGGTGCTCGGTGAGGCGGAGGCTGCAGTGATGAAGCAATGGAAGTCCCTCCGTAACGTCTATGCCGAACGACCAGTAAATCTCCTTCGCCCTGTCCTGTTACAAGCCTTGACCACCGCGTGCGCGGATTCGCCCAAAATGGCCGCCGCCATTTGGTATTCGGGCCGCACGGTGTTCAATCATCTAGAACCTAGTGGGGAGCAGGTCATTGTCGGGCAGATTCTCTTGGAAATGGGCAGCCGCTGCGAGGAAATGTCCCGAACGCAATGGACCGTTGGCTCTGTGACCGCGTTGAAGTTGCCTGAACTTGAAGCTACAATTGTCGGTGTTGAGGATCGACGAGTTGATCGTCCCGCGTTGAATCAAGCCATCTCTCAAGTT
Organism: Flavobacteriales bacterium; assembly: GCA_036405935.1. Lineage (GTDB taxonomy): Bacteria > Bacteroidota > Bacteroidia > Flavobacteriales_F > PHOS-HE28 > PHOS-HE28. Next base: position 1,819 of record DASWWQ010000115.1, on the reverse strand, counting down.
AACGGCCATCACAATGCTAGCGTTCTTTTCGGCGAGTGGGCACCACGAGCGAGTGAAGCAATTTCCTCCGCCATAGACAACGCAACTGAACCACTTCGGCGCCACGCAGCAACTCAAACAAAGCACTTACAGGAAGCCGTTCAGAGGTACTCTAGGGAGGTCAACAGGACGTTAGTGCAATGGTTGTCCAATTCTGTCTCCGTCTCGCAACGCCGAGCCGAACTGCTTTGGTGGAAGGAAGCGCTTTATTCAACTGCTCTCAACTGTAGTTATAGGTCGTTAACCAAAGAAGAAGCGATCACTTCAATGGCCGTGGATTTTCAACGCATTGCTGGAGCACCTGCACCCGAGAGCACGGAGTACCTCCTCCGCGAGGCGGTGAGAGAGGTACTCGGTTCTAGCTCACACATCCGCATATCCGACTTGTACAATGCTTCGCGCAACGGGTCTAAGGTCTTGCCGGTATTGCCGGAAGCGAACTTGCCAGCAGAACCACGGCGTATCAGCCTAGCAACTGCTTTGTCGCTTGCTGGCAAATCTCAATTGAGCAACGCTGAGATGAAACCATGGGTCGGCATAGAACCGGAACTCCAGTTGGCACCAGCTGAGGTTGCTGTCTGGCTTTACCGAGACCTGATGGCGAAATCCTTAGCCAAGAAGTAGAAGTCATGAGTGGAACCTGCTCGCAAGGCCATTGCAATTGGCCTGAAACAGAGTGTGCTAGAGGTGAGACGAACATTGCCAAATGTCCGCATTGGAGTCAACAGCAAGCGCCGGTCAATTCCAAGACCCCCAAGCCTAAGGGGAACGATTTCCCATGGACTGGCAACACTTTGGGAACTGATGATCTTTCTTGGGTAAGCGCACGTCGACGTCCCAAGCTTTACGCACCTATTGGAGCACAGAATGCAGGGAAAACGACATTCTTGCTGGCCGCGTATCTCGGTATTTGTAGAGGACACGGTTTCGGTGACTTGGAATTCGCGGGCTCATACACGCTCGGTGGATGGGAGCATCTAGCGGCCTACGCGAGATACCAGCCCACGGGAGTCGGTCCAAGCTTCCCGCCACATACGCCTTTAACGGCTACGTCCGCTCCTGGCCTACTTCACCTGTCGCTAAGGCACAAGCAGGGTGGTCTTGATGACCTCGCGCTGGCGGACGCACCGGGCGAGTGGTTCACAAGTTGGGCCGTCGATGAAGAGACCCCGTTTACGGGAGCGCGATGGTTAGTTGATCGGGCAGACGGATTCATTTTCTTCGTTGACACTGACGCCCTTCATGGAGCGGAAAGGGGCGCGGCTCGAGACAAGATTTACAAACTCGCTCAAAGACTAGCGCCACATCTCGGGTTGCGTCCTGTTGCAATTCTGTGGACCAAGAGCGATGTTGAGATTTCCGCTGCTATGAAAGAGCAAGTCAACGAGCGGTTAAGCACCATTTTTCCGGCAGCTCGGTCTTTCTCCGCATCCGTGAAAAGCGCTGGGCCGGAGAAAGAATTCATACAGGTGCTGGAGTGGTTGCTTCAACAAAACGGCCCGCCTATACGACCCGCTCTGGAGCTTGATCAGTTGGGTGATCGGTTCTTCAGTTACCGTGGTCACTGACAATCACCATGGAGAAATCAATTCTGATTCTGGGTGGCGGTGGTACTGGAAAGACCAACTACGGAGCACAACTTCTGCTTCGCCTTGAAGCTGGTGTAGGTGGATGTAAGGTCTATGAACAGCCAACTAACATTACCCCCCTAGAGGATGCAAGGATTAGGCTCAATAACGGGTTAGCTGCAAGTCACACTGTGGGTACCCACACGACCAAG
>DASWWQ010000114.1:0-5399 GCA_036405935.1 Flavobacteriales bacterium | reverse complement strand
TCTCGGGGTGCAGAACTGGGGCCGCCGCTTCCAGCAGTACGGCGATCTGGGCAAGACCCTACGCGGCTCGGAGAGCTACCCCTTCCGCATCCTGCTGAGCCACGATCCGACCCACTGGGAGGAGCAAGTGCTCGGGACGGGGATCGACCTCACGCTGAGCGGCCACACGCATGGCGCTCAAATGGGCGTGAAGCTCGGCCACACCACGTACAGCCCGGCGCAATGGGTCTACAAACACTGGGCAGGCCTCTACCGCGAAGGCGGCCAAAAGCTCTATGTGAACCGCGGCTTCGGCTTCATCGGCTTCCCCGGGCGCGTGGGCATGCCGCCGGAGATCACGGTGCTCGAGTTGCAGCGAGGGTGAATTTCCTTCACCGCAGAGGCGCGGAGGCGCAGAGCAAGCACTTCCATTGAAGCGTCAACGCGAACCGCGCATTCGGCGGTGAAGCGATCTCTGCTCCGCTTGGTATGAGTTGAAGATCGCTTCGTCGCAAGGCCCCCTCGCGATGACGACGTTCAGTTGATCCTTCATCCTCTCAGGGAAACACCCTCCCCGCCTCCACCACGCTCCGCTGCAGCTGCTCCGGATCAATCCCCGTCCGCACACCGCGCGCCTCCAGGTCCGCCACGAACTGCTCCATCGCGAGGTTGCCCACCAGCTCATCCTCCGCCATGGGGCAGCCACCGTAGCCCTTGAGCGCGCCATCGAAACGGCGGCAACCCGCATCCCAAGCGGCGCCGGTCTTGGCCTTCCAGTTGTCGGGCGTGCAATGCAGGTGTGCCCCGAACTCCACCTGCGGCATGGCCGGGATCAGCGCGTTGAAGAGGTAGGCGATATCGGCGGGCTGCGCCACACCCACCGTATCGGCCAGCGAGATGATGCGCACACCCAGTTCGTCCACCAAGCGCCTGGTCCAATGCAGGGCGATGTCGGTATCCCAGGGATCGCCGTAAGGATTGCCGAAGCCCATGCTGATGTAGACCACGAGTTCCTTTCCGGCACTGCGCGCGAGCTCCGCTATGCGTTCGGTGCGTGCCCAGCTGCCTGCGATGCTGGTGTTGGTGTTGCGCTGCTGGAAGGTTTCGCTGATGCTGAAGGGATAACCCAGGTAGGTCACCTGCTTGTGCTTCACCGCCTCCTCCGCGCCGCGCTCGTTGGCCACGATAACCAACAACTTGCTGCGTACACCGTCCATATCGATCCGCGCCAGCACCTCGGCCGTATCCGCGAGTTGCGGGATCGCCTTGGCGCTGACGAAACTGCCGATGTCGATCGTATCGAAACCCGCACGCAACAGGCCATTGAGGTACTTCACCTTCACGTCGGTGGGAATGAACCCGTGGATGCCTTGCATGGCATCACGCGGACATTCGATCAGCTTCACTTGCACTTTTTCAACCATGGATCAAAGATGGAGTGACGGGAACCACAGATGGACACCGATGAACACCGATGGCGGGTCTTCTCATAGTACGACGCTGCGCCACTCCGATCTCGCGCGTTTGAAATTGATGACCACTCCCACGCGAAGTCCCGTCAGGCGCAGATAGTTCACATCTGCCCGAGCTCATGGTCTCCGCTCCGAACAACAACTCCTCTCCTTCCATAACATCGCTGCTATGAAATGGATCCATCCGTGTTCATCCGTGTGGATCCGTGGTTCGAATTCGCTCCCCTTCTCCATTGCACATAGGCTTCATTGATGCGCTTCAGCAGCGCCGGACCTTCATATACCAAGCCGGAATAGACCTGCACCAGATCGGCGCCGGCCTCCAGCTTCTCGATGGCGGACACTGCACTGTCGATGCCGCCCACCCCGATGATCACCACCGGCTTCGGTAAGCGGGAGCGCAGGTAGCGGACCACCTCCGTGCTGCGCTGACGAAGGGGGGCGCCGCTCAATCCACCCGCACCGATGGCCTCCACCTCGGCCTTGGGGGTCGTGAGCCCATCACGGGAGATCGTGGTGTTGGTGGCGATCACACCGGTGATGCCGCTCTCCTTCACCACCTGCACGATGTCCTCCAGTTGCTCGGTCGTCAGGTCCGGAGCGATCTTCAGCAGGATGGGTCGGTGCACCGCCTTCGCCGCATCACGGCGGCGCAGTTCATTGAGGATGGCGAGCAAAGGTCCTTTCTCCTGCAGGGCCCGGAGACCGGGCGTATTGGGACTGCTCACATTGACCACGAAGTAGTCCACCACGGGATGCAAGGCCTCGAAGCACTTCACATAATCGTCGATGGCCTGCTCATTCGGCGTCACCTTGTTCTTCCCGATGTTGCCACCGACGATCGTACCGGGGCTCCTGCGCTTCAGCCTTTCCACCGCCGCCGCAACACCACCGTTGTTGAAGCCCATGCGGTTGATCAACGCATGATCGGGTTTCAGCCGGAAGAGGCGGGGCTTGTCGTTCCCCGGCTGGGCCAAGGGTGTCAGCGTACCGATCTCCACGAAGCCGAACCCGATGCGGGCCAGTGCATCCACATGCTGGGCATCCTTGTCCATGCCCGCCGCCAGCCCCACAGGTCCGGGGAAACGCAGGCCCATCACCTCCACTGCAGCTTCCTTGGGAGGAGGGGCACCACCGCTCAACCCTGTGGCTCCGGGCAGCTCGAGCAGCGAAAAAGTAAGGCGGTGCGCTCTCTCGGGTGAAAGGCTGAAGAGCAAAGGGCGGATCAGGCTGTACATGGGCGCCGCGAAGGTACCGGCGTTGCGGGAGTCGTCCGGATGGGGAACTTCGCCCTTCACACCGCAAGACCCATGAGCAACATCGGCATCATCGTCCCGGAACGCCCGCGCGACATCGGCAACTTCATGGTGGGCCGCCTGCTGCCCTTCCACACCAAACGCATGGTGGGGCCCTTCATCTTCATCGACCACATGGGGCCGGTGGCCATGAACGATCACCAGAACATGGACATCGGACCGCATCCGCACATCGGCCTCAGCACGCTCACCTTCCTGTTCGAAGGCGCCGTGATGCACCGCGACAGCCTCGGTACCGCCGTGGAGATCACCCCTGGCGCGGTGAACTGGATGACCGCCGGCAAGGGCATCGTGCACAGCGAGCGCACACCCGAACGCCTGCGGAACGTGGACAAGCATATGCACGGCCTGCAGATCTGGGTGGCCCTGCCCAAGGAACTGGAGGATATCGACCCCTCGTTCCACCACATCGAGGCGAAGGATCTGCCGGCCTGGGAGCAGGACGGCGCACGCTTCAAGCTGGTGGCGGGTGAAGTGATGGGCCATCGTTCGCCGGTGCCCGTGCACAGTCCGCTGTACATGCTGGAGATCCGTACCGACGACGGTTGTGAAGTGCGCATCGGCGAGCACCTCTACGGCGAGGTGGGCATGTACATCCTCGAAGGCGAAGTGCACGAGGGCGAAGAAGTGCTGGGCCCGAAACAGATCCTGGTGGCCAAGGAACCCTCGCTGTGCACCTTCACCATGGCGCCCGGCACCACGGTGTACCTCTTCGGCGGCGAACCTTTCCCGGAGGAGCGTTTCATCTACTGGAATTTCGTGGCCACCACCCAGGAACGGTTGGACATCGCCAAAAAGCGATGGCTGGAACAGACCTTCCCGAGGATCGAGGGCGAAACAGGGTTCGTTCCGCTTCCGATGTTGGGGAGATAGGACCACGAGAAAAGAGAAAACAGAAAACAGAAGGCTGAAAAAGGAAATCAAGATCGGGGACGCTTCCATGTTTCCGGTTTTCCGGTTGGCGGTTCCTGGCTTCAAGCTCCTTCCGATTTTTAGACGGAACTAATCCATACTTTCGCCGTATCGAATAGCGGAGCATGCTGACGCGCAGCGAAGAGGACCATATCAAGGCGGTGCACACCCTGTTGCAGGACGGTGCCACGGCCGGGACCAAGGACATCGCGGAGCGGCTGAACATCAAGGCCAGCAGCGTTACGGTGATGCTGAAGAAGTTGGCCGAGAAAGGTCTGCTGAAGCACGAACCGTACTACGGCGTGAAGCTCACCCCGAAGGGTCTGTCCGCCGCGCTGAAGCTCGTCCGCAAACACCGGCTCTGGGAATCCTTCCTGGTGGATCGGCTCGGCTTCGGCTGGGACGAGGTGCATGAGGTGGCCGAACAACTGGAGCATGTGAGCAGCGATAAGCTCACCGACAGCCTCGACGATTATCTGGGCAATCCCCGGTTCGATCCGCATGGCGATCCCATTCCCGACCGGCATGGACGCATGCAGACACGCAACATCAAGCCGCTGAGCAATTGCACCGTGGGTGAGCGGATCCGCATCGCGGCCGTGAAGGACCCCAGTGATGCCCTGTTGCACCTGCTCGACCAGAAGGGCATCGGCATCGGCCAGGTGTTCGAACTGAAAGCACGACAGGCCTTCGATGGAAGCCTCGAACTGCATGCAGCGGAAGGTGACGTGCGCGCCTTGTCCGCCCAAGTGGCCGCTCAACTCCTGGTCGCAGCCGTCCGATGAGCACCTCCGGAAACCGTTCCCTCAGCGAGGTCCATGGCAGCGTGGCCATTCCCACGGGTCGTGGTCGCTGGCGCCGTTTCCTCGCCTTCCTGGGCCCGGCCTATCTGGTGAGCGTGGGCTACATGGACCCGGGGAACTGGGCCACGGACATCGCAGGCGGAAGTGCCTTCGGTTATCGCCTGCTGTGGGTACTGCTGATGAGCAACCTGATGGCCTTGTTGCTGCAGAGCCTCAGCGCGCGCCTCGGCATCGTACGCGGGTTGGACCTGGCCCAGGCTTCCCGCCATACCTATCCGCCGCTGATCAATGTGCCGCTCTACCTCCTCGCTGAGGTGGCGATCGCGGCGTGCGATCTCGCCGAGGTCATCGGTATGGCCATCGGCCTGCACCTGCTGTTCGACATTCCCGTGCTCTGGGGCGTCCTGATCGCGGCGTTCGACACCCTGCTCATCCTCTTCCTGATGAACAAGGGCATGCGCATCATGGAGGTGTTCATCGTCTCCATCGTGTCCCTGATCGGCCTGGCCTTCCTCAGCGAGATGTTCATCGTTCGCCCCGAGGTGGGCTCCGTGCTGCAAGGCCTCGTCCCCAGCGGCCTGAGCGGGGAAGCGCTGTACATCGCCATCGGTATCATCGGGGCCACCGTGATGCCGCACAACCTCTACCTCCACTCCTCGTTGGTGCAGACGCGCCGCCACGGTCGTGATGCCCAAGGCATCCGCGAGGCCATCCGCTTCAACTTCATCGACACGGCCGTAGCGCTGAACGTGGCCTTCTTCGTGAACGCCGCCATCCTGATCCTCGCCGCTGCGGCCTTCCATCGCTCGGGCTACTTCGAAGTGGCCGAGATCGATCAGGCGCACCACCTGCTCGGCGATCTCTTCGGCGGCCTCGCCCCCACCCTCTTCGCCCTGGCCTTGATCGCGGCCGGGCAG
>DASWWQ010000113.1:0-9293 GCA_036405935.1 Flavobacteriales bacterium | reverse complement strand
ATTCGAGGAAGATGGCCAACGAGTCCATCGTGGGCAGCGGCGGGTTGTGCGGCAGGTTCCAGTTCACGTTCGCGCTGCCCAACGGGGTGCTTTGGGTCACTTCCACGAACAGGGTGGCCAGCGTATCGCTGGGCACGGAGGTGTTCGGCGCCCCTGAGGTGGACACGGTGGTGACGTAGAAATACACCGGACCCAGATCGGTACCGATGCCGGGCAGGAGGGTCCCGGTTGCGGCGTGGTTGGGTACCGAGGCGGCCAGCGTGAAAGGGCCACCGGGCGAGAGGGAGGTGTAGATATCGTATTGCAGGAACTCACCGGTGGGGTCGGGGGGAATGGTCCAACCCAAGGAGGCACCTCCCCCGGGCTGCACACCGGCGCAACGCAGGCTGGGCGGATCGAGCACGGTGGCCCGGACCCCCACCCCGAGGATCACGGCCAGGAAGACCAGCAGGGTCCGCATGGTGAAGGAACGTGCGCTTCGCATGATCGTTGCCGGAAGGAAGACGCAGGGACGAAGGCGGGTGTTGCCGCAGGGTGGGTGGGACATCCGGGGTCAGAAAGCCGGGGAACCGGCGATTGCGTTCCGCGACGCATGGTACTCATCCATCACCCGTTGCACGATGGTGCCGGCAGGCAGCAGGTCCTTGAGCGCGGCGCTCACCTGGCCGATCTCCAGTTCGCCCTCCACCAGATCACCCTCGAACATGCCTAGTTTGGCCCGGGCACGTCCGAGCAAGGTCTTCAGGTCGTCCACCGAGGCACAGGCGGCATAGGCCGCTTGGACATCGTTGAAGAACTTGTTCCGCATCAATCGGACGGGAGCCAACTCCTTCAAGGTCAGCATGGTGGATCCTTCACCTGCTGCGAGCACCTGTTGTTTGAAGGCGGGATGCCCGCTGGATTCCTCCGAACACACGAATCGGCTGCCCATCTGTACACCATCGGCCCCGAGGACCATGGCGGCCAGCATGGAACGGCCATCGGCAATACCACCGGCCGCGATCACCGGCACCTGCACGGCATCGCGCACCAAGGGCACGAGCACCAATGTGGTCGTTTCCTCACGGCCGTTATGGCCACCGGCTTCGAAACCTTCGGCCACCACGGCATCCACACCGGCATCCTCCGCCTTACGGGCGAACTTCACGCTGGCGATCACATGCACCACGGTGATGCCATGGTCCTTGAGGTGTTTGGTCCAAGAGGACGGGTTGCCGGCACTGGTGAAGACGATGGGCACCCGCTCGGCGATCACCGTGGCGATATGCTCCTCCACGGCCGGGTACAACATGGGGATGTTCACCGCGAAAGGCTTGTCGGTGGCCGCCTTGCACTTGCGCACGTGCTCCCGCAGCACTTCGGGATACATGGAACCGGAACCGATGATGCCCAGTCCGCCGGCATTGCTGACGGCCGAGGCCAAACGCCAGCCCGAGCACCAGATCATTCCGGCCTGCACCAAGGGGTAGCGTATGCCGAAGAGGGAAGTGAGGCGGTTGGACAAAACGTTCGGTAGCAGGGTGGCAAAAGTAGGTGGATCGCACACCGGCGGGCGATCGTGGATAACATGCCCGAGGCCACGGGTCAAGTGGGGACGCTACTTTTTCTATGTTTGCGCGTAAGACAGTCCGTCCATGACCCGAACGATCAAAGGTGCTGCCGCCGTTGTGGCCTTTCTCGCCCTGAGCCTCAGCGCCCGATCGCAGTACGCTTGGGATGTCGGTTTCCACCTCGGTGGCGCCAACTACCTCGGTGAATTCGGCGGCAAGGAGAAGCCCCGCCGCGATTTCATCTGGGACCTGAAGATGAACCAGACCCGTTGGGCCGTGGGTGGCTTCGCCCGCCGCAAGATCAACCGCACGTTCTCCGTCAGTGCCGGCGCCATGTACCTGCGCCTTCAAGGGGCGGACAGCTGGAGCCAGAACCCCGCCCGTGTAGGCCGGAACCTCAACTTCCGCAATGACCTGATCGAGGCCTATCTCCGTGGGGAGGTCACCTTGTTCCAGGACAACGACCTCGGTGGCCGTGGGCGTTACCGTACGGACTTCCGCCTGTTCGCCTATGCTGGTGTGGCGGGCTTCCTCAGCACACCCAAGGGTCAGATCGACCGCACGGGCGAATTCGTGAAGCTCAGCGACCTCAACACCGAACTGGCCGACTACGGCAACATCGGTATGGCCGTTCCTGCGGGTATCGGCTTCCACTTCACCTTCAAACGCCGCCACCGCATCGGCTGGGACTTCGGCTGGCGCACCACCTTCACGGACTACATCGATGACGCCAGCACGGTGTACGCCGACCCCAGCCTGCTCCCCAGTGATCAATCCATCGCCTTCGCCAACCAGAACCCCTACTTGGTGGACATCGACCCGGCCACCACGGGCGTACAGGTGGAAACCGCCAATGGCGATGTGGTGACCACCCCGGATTACCGGAACTACCTCGACGGCGCCAAGCGTGGCGATCCCACGCACAACGACAGCTACATGACCATGACCTTCACTTACAGCTACGTGCTGAAGGGTCAGTCCAACTTCTACCGCCAACGCTACAGCTGGATGCGCGGCAAGAAGCGCATCGGCCGGAAGAGCCGCGCCAAGTTCTAAGGGCAGTATCCACACCTATGAAAAGGGACCGAATGGTCCCTTTTCGCTTTTGCCCCCCGTGCACCAGCCAGGTTCTTGGGATGGGGGAGGCTGGCCTTTCGCCGGTCTTGATAATTTGCCGCTCTCCCACCATGGCCACACCAAGACCCACCATCCATATTCCCACCACCGGCCTCAGCCGCCCTGAAGTGATCGTTCTGCTTTGCGAGGCCATCCGGAACCTGCGTTGGGGGCTGGGATACCTGCACCCGATGCGCGCCGTGGCCCAGGTGCCACCGCAGCGCTGGTCCAAGGGCGAGGACGTGACCATCGAGATCGACGATGCCGGTCTGTCCATGACCAGCAAACCCTCCGAGTGGAGCCCGTTCGCGAAGAAGGCCCGACACCAGGAGAACCTCGATCGCTTGGTCGTGGCCTTCGCTCAGGCACGGAACACCATGTCCCCGGAGTTGATGGCCTCGGAACTCAAGGAACTGGACGAGAGCGGGGTCATGCTGCTCGATGCCAGCACTGCACGGAACAACGAGTTCCGCTGGAAGGACCTAGGCCACATGCTGGTCCCCCGCAAGGACTTCCTCGCCACACCCCTTCTGCTCGATATCAGTGTGCTGGTCTACATCGCCATGGTGCTGTCCGGTGTGCATTTCATGCAACCCACCAGCGAGGACCTCGTGATGTGGGGGGCGAACTGGAGGAACGCGACGCTCGGCGGTGAATGGTGGCGGCTGCTGACCTGTTGCTTCGTGCATATCGGCATCATCCACCTGTTGCTGAACATGTACGCCCTGCTCATGATCGGCATCCACTTGGAACCGCTCCTTGGCAAGTGGCGGATGATCGCCCTGTACGTGATCACCGGCATCTGCGCCAGCATCACCAGCCTGTGGTGGCATGACAACACCGTAAGCGCCGGTGCGTCAGGGGCCATCTTCGGACTGTATGGGGTCTTCCTGGCCCTGCTCTTCACCGACATCATCCATAAGGATGTGCGGAAGCAACTGCTCTCCAGCATCGGCCTTTTCGTGGTGTACAACCTGATCTACGGGTTGAAGGGCAACGTGGACAATGCCGCGCATCTGGGTGGTCTGCTCAGCGGGGTCGTTCTCGGCTTTACGATGTACATCGCCCTCCGCAAACCGGAGCAGCAGGGCTTGGCATGGGGAACGATGGTCCTGCCAGCAGCAGTGCTCTTCGGCGGTGGAGCGGTGGCGCTGGGTTCCTTGCCGGGTGATGATGCAGCCTTCCTGGAGCGGATCGGGCAGTACGATCATTTTGAAGCGGATGGCCTGGCGCTGTTCGATATGCCGGAGGATGCCACCGGTGACGTGCAACTCAAGATCCTCGAGGAAAAGAGCGCACCGGCGTGGGACAGTGCCTGGGTATTGTTGGGGACTACGAAAGAGATGGACCTCTCCCCCGCCATGGCACGGCACCGGGATCGGATCATCGCCTACACCAAGGAAAGGATGGAGCATACGGCTCTGGTCCGCCGTGTCCTACAGGGGGAAGAGGGCCTGAGCGGACCGATCCAAGCCAGTTCCGCCCGGATCGAAGCGATCCTGGAGGAAATGAAGTCGGAGTGATACCCGATCCGTGCAGGTGGAGGTGCGGTCCACGGCAACGTTCCGGATGCGCCAAGGGAGGCGCGGCCTCCGGGATGGTTCCTATCCGACAAAACGCGCCCTACTCCACCCCGTTCCGCTCCAGCCAATCGGCCAGCACCACCAGTTGCCAGATGCGGCTCCACGTGACCCTTCGGTCACCCGAGAGGAACCGTTGCCAGAGCTGTTCCAAGCCCTTTGCATCGAAAGGTTCGCGGCCCCCGAGCTGCCGAAGACGGTCCTGCGCGAAGGTCCGCAGGTCGTTCTTCAGCCAATCCTCCCACGGTAGCACGAAGCCCATCTTGGGCCGGTCCACGATGGCGCGGGGCAGCAGATCGCCGAGGCTGTCCACCAGAAGCTGCTTCGGAGTGTGCGGATACTTGATCGTGTCGGGAATACCCAGCACGTATCCAACGAGGTGATGATCGAGGAAGGGCACGCGCACTTCGAGGGCATGGGCCATGCTCATCTGGTCGGCATCGCGCAGCAACACGTTCTGCAGGTAGGTGCTCAGTTCCGCCAGCGACACTTGTGACAACTTCGGAAGCCGCGCAGCGCCGCCCTGGTCCAACGCCTCCACGATGCGGCGCACGGCATTGGTGGGCAACTCGGACAAAGTGGTGAAGGAGCGGATGGCGGCATCGGTGAAGGCCAGCCGCGACCACGGATAGGAGTTCGGCCAGGCCAGGTCACCAGCGGCGAAAAGACCGGCGGCCTTCTCGGCGGAAGCCGTGCCCTTCGCTGTGCGCAATCCCCATCCCGCCAACGTTCTGAAGGCGGAAGGAAGGTTGGCCAGACCGGCCTTCCGCTCCAGGTCCAAGCTGCGGCGGAACACGTCGTATCCGGCGAAGACCTCATCGCCTCCCGTACCGCTCAGGGCCATGGTGATCCCCGCCTCTTTGGTGACCTTGCTGACCACCCAGGTATTGGGGCCATCCGCACTGGGATGGTCCATGGCCGCCAGGGCATCGGGCAAGAAGCCCAGCATCTGGCCCGGTGTCAGGCGGATCACGGTATGCTCCGTGCGGAACTTGTCGGCCACGATACGGGCGTAGCGCTCCTCGCTGTACCGTTCCTCGTTGAAGACCACGCTGAACGTATGCACCGGTGCCGTGCTCGCTTGGGCCATCAACCCCACGATGGCGCTGCTATCGATGCCGCCGCTGAGGAAGGCCCCGAACGGCACATCGCTGACGAGCCGTTTCTCCACCGCGCGGCCCAGACGCTCCCGCACTTCGCGGTGCACGGTGGCCTTGTCGTGTCCTGCAGCGGCCGGATCCACTGCGCGCAACGGGCTCCACCAGGCCTGTTCCTCCACCACGCCATTGCGCCAACGCATCCAGTTCCCGGGCATCAGCATCCGGACGCCTTCCACCAGCGTGGCCGGGGCATGCACGGTCTGGTAGCGGAGGTGGTCGGCGAGGGCGGTGCGGTCCATGCGGCGCGGCACGGAACCGCTGGCCAACAAGGCACGCAGCTCGCTCGCGAAAAGCAGCTCCCCTCCGTTGCGGTACAGGTACAGCGGTTTGATGCCGAGCCGGTCGCGGGCGATGAACACCTCCTGCGTATCGCGGTCGTGCACGGCGAAGGCGAACATGCCCTCCAACCGATCGAGGCAGGCGGGTCCCCAGACGCGATAGGCCATCAGCAGCACCTCGGTGTCCGATCGCGTGCGGAACACCAGGTCGGGCCGTTCCTGAAGGAGCACACGATGCAGCTCACGGTAGTTGTAGATCTCGCCGTTGAACACCAGCACCTGCCGACCGTCGGCGCTGTGGAAAGGCTGGTTGCCCGCGGAGCTGGTGTCGATGATGCCGAGCCGGCGGTGACCGAGACATACGCTTCCTTCGCTCCAGACCCCTTGTGCGTCCGGACCGCGATGCGCCAAGGCATCGGTCATCCGTTGCACGCGGGGCACGGCCGGCTCGGCCGTGGCACCCAGCAGACCGGCGATGCCGCACATCAGCGGATGAAGCTCGTGTCGGCCAGCACCCGCTGCAGGCCTTCGCGCAAGGGCAGCAGCTCACGACCCAACAGCTGGCGCATGCGCGTGTTGTCCGGCATGCGGCGGGTCATGTCCCCTTCGGCCAAGGCGGGCAGGTGCACGATGCGGCTGGTGCTGCCCGTGATCTCCACCACCAGGCGGGCCAGGTCGCGGATGGTGATCTCCACATTGCTGCCGATGTTGATCACATCGTTGAGCGCCGTGGACGAGGTGTAGGCGGCAAGGCAGGCATCCACGTTATCATCGATGAAGCAGAAGGTACGCGTCTGCAGGCCGTCGCCGTAGAGCGTGAGCTCTTCGCCGGCGAGTGCGGCCCGGATGAACTTGCTCACCACGAAGTCCTTGCTCTGCTTGGGACCGTAGGTGTTGAAGAAGCGGAAGATGGTGTAGTCCAGCCCGTACTCCCGATGGTAGCTGCGGAGGAAGGCTTCGCCCACGTTCTTCACGATGGCATAGGGCAGCTTGCTGTTGAGCGGGGTGGTGTGTTCGTTCTGGGGGATCTCCACGGGTTCACCGTACACCTCGCTGCTGCTGCTGAAGAAGACGCGCAGCACGCCCGTGTTCTTGGCAAGCTCCAGCACGTTGCGGATGCCGTCGATGTCCCGCAGCACCATCACGGGATTGTCCGTGGTGCGCTTCACCCCCACCACGGCGGCGTAATGGAACACGTGCTCGAACCGATAGGCGTAGAACACCGGACCGATATCCTCGGTACGGTTCACATCGCCCTTGATGAAGTGGAGGTTGGGGTACTGCGCGGTGGGCAGCTTGCGGAGGTCGCCGGTGAGGAGATTGTCCACCACCACCACTTCGTTGCTGGGGTCGGCGGCCAAACGGGTGGCCATCTCACTGGCGATGAAACCGGCGCCACCGGTGACGAGGATACGTGCCATGGGTACTGGGCGAAGCTAGGGGTAGCGGCGCAAGAGCCTTCGAAGAAGCAGGAAGAAGAGGAGACCCAGAACGACCCCCCACCAGAAGAAGCGGTGGGTCAGCATGCTCTTGGTCCAGTAGGGCACCAGGTTCCAGTTGAAGCCCGGCTTCACCCCTTTGCGTTCCTCCCAATAGGCCGCATCGTAGGCCCGGGGTTCCCGCATCCGGGCGCCGGTGAGTGACAGGGCGCTCCAGACCACGGTATCGGAAGACACCTCGGCGATCAGCAAGGCATCCTTCGCCTCATCGCGGATGGCACTCTGGATATAGGTGATGTTCCGGGCGTGCGGTTGGAAGAAGATGCTGCTCGGTGCTCCACCGGCCATGCTGCCACTGATCCACCAGATGTGCACCTGCTTCGACAAGCGCTCCAGTACAGGCTCCACCGCCGCATGGAAGTTGGTGCCGAGCGCCGAGCGCGTGTTGCCCCGGAACAGCGGACCGTACCGCGGATCGTCCTCGGCCCAGATGGGACGATGGGTGACGATGAACAGGTTGCGCAGGCCCTCGGTGGTCGCAGCAGCCTCCAACAACTCCAGCTGTTCACCCTTGAGGCTTCCCCCATCGCGCTCGGTATCGAGCACCAGGATACGGTCCTTGCCCAGGTCGATGACCGCATGGGTCGGACCGAAAAGACGGGTGTAATCGCCTCCATCCAGGTCGTGGTTGCCCACGGCGTTGAACAGCGGCGTTCGCAACTTCGAGAAGAAGGCCCGTTCGTAGCGCGCACGGTCGTCCGCCGCCATCATGAACAGATCGCCCGTGCTCAACAGGGCGTGGGCATGCAGATCGTCGATGACATCGATGTTGGCCAACAGGGTGCGTGCCGGCAGACCGGTTCGATTGGAGCTCTCGCCGTGGAAATGCCCGCTGAACAGCAACCGATAACGACCGCTGCTGTCCACCGGTGCCACCTCGATCCCGTTGAACGGGCTGCGCTGCGCACACAAGGAAGCGGCCAGCAACACCCCGATGGCGATCACCGCGCACCTCATTCGTCCGCTGCTTTGGAGGGTGCCTGTACCGCCTTTCCGTCCACGATGAGGGCACTGCCCTTGCCGGCCTTCATGGCCTCGCATCCTTGGCGGCAATCCACCTCCTTCAACTCGATCCGGACGGCGCCGTAGCGCATCTCGGCCTTTCCGGCATGGGCCGCCCGAGGGGCGTCCAGCGATCCCCCTTGCATGCGCAAGGCAGCGGCCTGTTCGGCCTCGATCCCCGTGCCCCGGGCCTCGATGGAGGATCCCGTGATCTCCACGCGTGCCGCCAGATCCGCCTTCAACCCCAC
Organism: Flavobacteriales bacterium; assembly: GCA_036405935.1. Taxonomy (GTDB): domain Bacteria; phylum Bacteroidota; class Bacteroidia; order Flavobacteriales_F; family PHOS-HE28; genus PHOS-HE28. Next base: position 860 of record DASWWQ010000113.1, on the reverse strand, counting down.
GCTACCGGCGGACACCACCATGCACAGGGCCAGGCTCGCACCCCCACCTTCCACGATCACCGCATCATCCGCGGCGTTCTCGAAACGTGTACCCGAGACCTGGGCCTTCGTGAAGCGTAGGCGCAACTGGTCCTTACCACCGGTGAACATGCAGTTGCGCACGGTGCCTTCGCAGAGCGCGATGTGCACCAATCCGCCGCGATCACCGGTGAAGGTGGAACGTTCGAGGCTCACGGCCGAACGTTGGAAGATCACCCCTGCGGAAGTTTCCGCACCCAGTGCTCCGGAGAGTCCGCTGCAATGCACCTGGTCCATGCGCGAACGGCCCTCCGCATCGAGCACGAGCAAGCCGCTACCGGTGCCGGGCAACCCCGTGATGCGGATCGGCAGGTCTTCCGAACCCGTCCACAACAACGGCGAACGACTGATGATGCGCACACCGGGCCGAAGCTCCAACTGCAACGGTGCCGCCGCCCGCCATACGTAGCCCGCCGGCACCACCAGATCGCGGTCCACGGTCCATGAACCCGGAGCGGTGGTGATGGTGCGTGCCACTTCGTCCACGTGGAGGAACGGGAAGGTCCGCACATTGGCTTCCGCCCGCACCGGGAAGTCGGCGGCAACGAACGGGCGCAGGGCCTGCGGGAATACGGGCGCCTCGAGCATGCGGGAAGCCCCCGGCACATGCGCCGTGATCGATGCTGCGCCGCGCAACAAGCTGTCCGTGGCATGCGGCACCACGAAGCGCACCTCCTGCGGCAGGCCCGGCCGGGCGGGACTTCGTCCGTACACGACGCAGGGTGTCGATGGCGCATGGCTCCGGCCCAGCACACGCAGCGAATCCACCTGCACAGGCAGGT
>DASWWQ010000112.1:0-18124 GCA_036405935.1 Flavobacteriales bacterium | reverse complement strand
TGGCCCATGTACGATGCCGCAGAGCAAGGGATACGAACGCATGAACGAGCTGGTGGCCTCGCTGCAACGCGCGCTGCTTGAGCTCGAGGCGGGCCGGTTGGACCTCGCCGGTCTGGACCATTGCACCGACGAAGCCCGTGCACTCTACGAGCGGCTGGTGGTGCTGCGGCACAAGGCGCGTGAGGCGGCAGCGCAGGTGACACCCGCCCGATCCGAGCCCGAGGCCATGCGGCTGGACACGCGTCCGGACGTGTCGCTGCGCCAGACCTCGTTGATCGATGCCATCGCCGAGGTGGACAGCCCGGCGCCACCCGAACCCGCCCGCACCCCGAAGGAAAAGCCCGCGAAGAAGCAGGGCTCGCTGGCCGAACGCCTGGAGCACGCGCCGGTCACCGACCTGCAGAAGGCCATCACCCTGAGCCAGAAGTTCTGGTTCATGGCCGAGCTCTTCGGTGGGCAGAAGGAACGCTACGACCGAACCATCACCGCCATCAACAACGCAGCCGACCTGGCCGCGGCGCAGTCCATCGTGCAGCGCGAAGTGCTGGAGGCCGCCCCCAAGCCGCCGGGAGAGGAGGTGCTCGGCAGCTTCAACGAACTGGTGGAACGCCGCTTCCAAGGATGAGGAGGCTCGTCTGGTGTTCCGCCCTGTGCCTCCTGTTGCTGCCTGCCGCAGCACAGGAACCGCCCTCGGTGAAGACCAAGGCCCAAGGCTACATCGCCACGCTCGCGGGCCCTGCGATGTTCGGGCGCGGCTATGTGAACGGAGGTGACAGTCTCGCGGCGGATTGGATCGCTTCGCGCTTCGATGCCCTCGGGGTCGGTCGTTTGGACGATCGGCGCTTCGAGCCGTTCTCCTTTGCGGTGAACACCTTTCCGGACAGTGTGCGGGTATCCATCGACGGCACCGTGCTGAAGCCCGGCATCGACTTCATCACCGATCCCGCGTCGGGCCCGGCCGAGGGAGAATTCCACCTCGTCCGCCTGGTGCAGGAGGATCTGCTGACCCCCGAACGCCGCACGATGACCATCGGCGCCGTGGTCGGCAATGCCATCTACCTGGACCTGCCCCCCACCAAGGACCACGACACGTTGGCCCTCCGCGCCGCATGGGAACAGGAGCTGGTCCGGTATGCCCCGGTGCTGCGCCGCAGCGCGGGCAAGCTCACGTGGAGCGTGGCGGAGAAACCCTTGCGCAACGCGTTGATCGAGGTGCTGCCCGGAGCGATCCCCGACACGGCCACCACCGTACGGCTGAGCATCCGCAACCGCTACCTACCGCGCCACCATGCCCGCAACGTGATGGGCACCGTGATGGCCAAGGGCGGCAGCAAGGATTGGCTGGTGATCAGCGCGCACTACGACCACCTCGGCCTGATGGGACCCGATGCGCTCTTCGCCGGAGCGAACGACAATGCCAGCGGCGTGGCCATGCTGCTCTGCCTCGCTGAGGAGATCGCGAAGAAGCCCTTGAGGAAGAACGTGCTCTTCATCGCCTTCGCGGGGGAAGAGGCCGGACTGCAGGGCAGCCGTTGGTGCGTGGTGGACCGCCCGATCGACCTGCGCCGGATCAAGGCCATGATCAACCTGGACCTCAACGGCACCGGCGAAGAGGGCATCACCGTGGTGAACGCCACCGAGCAGAAGAAGCTCTTCTCCACGTTGGTGAAGATCAACGACGCGAAGAAGCGCCTGCCGCAGGTGAAGGCCCGTGGGCCCGCCTGCAACAGCGACCACTGCCCGTTCGTGCAGAAGGGAGTGCCGGCCGTGTTCATCTACACGATGGGCGGTGCGGCGCACTACCACGATGTGCGCGACCTTCCGGATGGACTCTCGCTCGCGGGGTTCGACGGACTCTACCGCAACCTGGTGGACCTGATGCACAAGCTCTGATGGCCGGAAAGCTCTTCCTCGTCCCCACACCCATCGGCAACCTGGAGGACATCACGCTGCGCGGCAAACGGGTGCTGTCAGAGGCCGATGCGGTGATCGCGGAGGACACCCGCACCAGCGGCAACCTGCTGAAGCTGCTCGGCATCAGCCGCCCGCTGATCCCCTTCCACGCGCACAACGAACATCGGATGGTGGACCAACTGGCGCAACGCATGGCCGCCGGTGAACGCTTCGCCCTGGTCAGCGATGCCGGCACGCCCGCCATCAGCGATCCGGGATTCCTGCTCGTGCGCGCGGCCGTGGCCTTGGGCGTCGACGTGGAATGTCTGCCCGGCGCCACGGCCTTCGTACCAGCGTTGGTCAATAGCGGACTACCCTGCGATCGTTTCGTCTTCGAAGGCTTCCTTCCGGTGAAGAAAGGCCGCCGCACGCGATTGACGGAGCTCTCCACGGAAGCACGCACCATCGTCCTTTATGAATCACCCCATCGCCTGTTGCGCACCTTGGGCGAATTGGCCGAACACTGCGGTGCGGAACGCAGGGCCAGCGTATCGCGCGAGATCAGCAAGCTGCACGAGGAGACGGTCCGCGGCACCTTGGGCGAACTCGTGGCGCACTTCACCGCACAGGCTCCACGCGGCGAGTTCGTGGTGTGCGTGGCGGGAAGCCCGGAGTAGTTTTTCACCACAGAGGCCTATAGGGGCTCCCTCTCCTTGGGAGAGGGGTTGGGGGTGAGGTGTACCCTCTGTGTCCCTGTGCCTCTGTGGTGATCATGCGCCGCTCCTACCTTCACGCCATGCGAGGCGTGTTGCTCTCCTCCCTCCTGCTGATCGGTCTTTACGGATCGGCGCAGACCGTACTGTACCGCACGCGCGCCGAGCATCTGGCAGGCAAAGGGGAGGAGCGCGGCAACGTACTGGACGTGATGCCCGCGATGGGGCGTTTGGTGCTGGTGCTGGAAACCCCTGGCGGGCGCGAACGCGTCCCCTGCAAGGACCTCTGGGGTTTCACCTACCAAGGCGTGCTGTTCCGCATCGAACCCGGTTCGGGGTTGCCCGTGCGACTGATGTCGCACCATACGCTCTGCTACTACGAGAACGGACTGGCGCACCTCACCATGCAGCGCGAACGCACGGAGGCGGCCACCTTCGAGTTCGGTGATGCGGCCTATCTCAGCACCGACCTCGACGGCACCATCGTTCCCGCGCGTTTCCGTGGCAAGGATATCCCCGTGGCCAGCCGGCGCTTCGATGCAGCGCACCCCGAGTTGGAGTCCCTGATCACCTGCATCGGCGCGGGTGCCGAGTTGGAACACATCCGCCAATGCGTGGTGGACCACGAAGTGTCGGTGGAAGAGAAGCGCTAGACCGAATGACGAAGAAGACACTTCAGCACGTCATGAGCCCCCATGCGATCAGGCTTCCACCGTGCATCTCCGTGCCTCCGTGTCTCTGTGGTGACCCATCTCCGCAACTCCACTGATGAAAGCCTGGGTACTGCATCGCCACGGAGCGCCCGAGCGTTCGTTGGAACTGCGCGAGGTGCCCGATCCCGTGCCCGGCGCCGGACAGGTGCTGATCCGCAGCGAAGGGTTCGGACTGAACTATGCGGATGTGATGGCCGTGAAAGGCCTGTATCGCGAAGCCCCTCCGCCCCCCTGTGTGTTGGGCTATGAAACGGTAGGGCGGGTCGAGCGGTGCGGTGCCGGAGTGCCGGCCGATCTGCTGGGGAAACGGGTCACCGCGATCTGCCGCTTCGGTGGCCATGCAGAGTTGGTGGTGACGGATCCTTCCGCCCTTGCGGTGATCCCCGACGACCTGGAACTGGGCGTTGCCTTGGCCTTGGCCACACAGGGCTGCACGGCGTGGTACATGGCGCGCATGGCCCTGGGCCTACGCAAAGGCCAACGCGTACTGGTACATAGCGCGGCCGGAGGCGTGGGCCAGTTGCTGGTGCAGCTCGCCCTGCAGAGCGGATGCGAGGTGTTCGCGATCGCCAGCGGTGCGAAGAAGCGCGAACTGTTGTTGCGATCCGGTGCAACCCACGTGATCGATCGCAGCCGGAACCGAACCTATGCGGAACTACGCCGGTTGCTCAACGGGCACCGCATCGATGTCAGCTTCAACGCGGTCGGTGGATCCACCTTCAAGCAGGACTTGCGCCTGTTGGCCCCGGCCGGCGCCTTGGTGCTGTTCGGCGGCGCGGAGCGCGGTGCGGCCAGCGGACCTTTCGGAACCTTGCGCTTCGTGTGGAACATGGGCCTGGTGGTGCCGATCCTGCTGATGATGAAGAGCCGGAGCCTGATCGGCGTGAACATGTTGCGCGTGGCCGAACAACGGCCGGACCAGCTCGCCGAATGCTTGGCCGCCACGGTGGAGGCCTGTCGCGAAGGCATGCTGCGGCCGCAGGTGCATCGCACCTTCCCGGCCTCGGAACTGCCTCTGGCGATCGCCGAACTCGGTAGTGGGTCCACCGCGGGCAAGGTGGCGCTGCGGTGGTAGAGCACTTCGAGCTTCGCCATCCTCGCGGACAAGCAAGCACTCCGGTTCAGGCCGGCTTCAAACCCTCCTGCGATTCCTCCGGCGCCGGGATCTTCGGTTCGTCCTCCTCGGTGGTGCCGGGATAGGTGTCCATCTCCTGCTGATCGATGTGCTGGCCTTGCTCTTCCTCGGGCGTGATGCGCGGCGGATAGATCGGGGCCAAGGGATCGGGCGTTTCGCGGGGGAGGTCGAAGGAGATCATGGGAATGTGGTTTCCAGGGAGAGCTTACAACGCCATGCCGAAGCCGATCGGGCACGAACGGACCGTTCGAGTGAGGTGAAGAGCGGGTGCAATGGGGCAGCAAGTCCCCGCCCGGCGAAGAGGCATCGCACCCGATACCTTTGCACCGCCCATGCAACAGCTCGTCTTGGACACGCTGCCTTTCTCCTCCTGGGGGCTTGGCATGACGCGTCCGCTGCTGATCGCCGGGCCGTGCAGCGCTGAAAGCGAAACACAGGTGCTGGCCACCGCGCAGGGCATTGTGGAGCACACGCCGCAGGTGAAGGTGTTCCGCGCCGGCGTATGGAAGCCGCGCACGCGTCCGGGCGGTTTCGAGGGCCGTGGGGATGCGGCCCTGCCTTGGCTGCAACGTGTGAAGATGGAGACCGGCCTCTTGACCATGGTGGAAGTGGCCACCCCGGAACATGTGGAGGCTGCGCTGAAGGCCGGCATCGACCTGTTGTGGATCGGGGCCCGCAGCACGCCGAATCCCTTCACCGTGCAGGCCATCGCCGACGCCTTGCGCGGCGTGGACGTGCCGGTGTTCGTGAAGAACCCCATCAACCCCGACCTGCAGTTGTGGATCGGCGCCTTGGAACGTTTGTCGGGCGCGGGGATCCGCCGTTTGGCCGCCGTGCACCGCGGTTTCAGCTGGTTCGAGCGCACGCCCTACCGGAACAGTCCCATGTGGGAGTTCCCCATCCGCCTGAAGGCCACCTTCCCGGCCTTGGAGCTGATGTGCGACCCCAGTCATATCGCCGGGAGCACAGCCAGGCTGGGCGAGATCGCGCAACAGGCCTTGGACCTCGGCTTCAGCGGTCTGATGGTCGAAACGCACGAGGCTCCTTGGAATGCCCTGAGCGATGCGGCCCAACAAGTGACGCCCGCCGCGCTCGCGGACCTCTTCGCTTCCTTGGCCTTCCGCGCCGCTGTTCCCCACCGGGCCGAGGCGGACAAGCTTGGTGAACTGCGCGACCTGATCGACCAGTTGGATGAGGAGATCGTCCAGAAGCTGGGCTCCCGCATGGCCATCTCCGAGCGTATCGGGGAGTTGAAGCTGGAGCACAACTTGGCCATCCTTCAGCCCGAACGCTGGGCATCCATCATGCACCGGCAGCTGGTGCTGGCGCGTGAACTGGGCCTTTCTCCGGCCTTCGTGGAGGAGTTCATGAACGCCGTCCACAAGGAGAGCATCCGTAGACAGAGCGCGGCCTGGGAAGGGCAACGACTGGCTCAGGATAGCGAGGATCGCCGCGGATAGGCACGAGCGGCGTCCAAGGGCACCCGACCGGTCGGCTACATTGGCGTTCCTGCAACGATCCGGAACCCGAAGAACATGCTGAAACACTACGCGCTCGGGGCCTTGGCCCTGACCCTCTCCGTCCCTGTGGTGGCCCAACCCACCTTCACGGACCGCACGGACCTCCTCGCCGACATCACCCACAGCGGCAACTGCGTGGGGGTGACGGACATGAACGGGGATGGCCTGGACGATATCGCCACGCTGGACCAGGGCCGCGTGCTGGTGGTGTACTACCAGCGCACCAACGGCACCTTCGACCGGGTGTCCTACGGCGCCATCGCCAACGACAACCAGTGGGGCTTCGCCTTGGGCGACACCGACAACGACGGACACAAGGACCTCATCGCCGGGGGCCACTACGACAATGTGCACCACCTGCGCATCAGTGCGGAAGGCGTGGCAGAGCCCGTGAGCGACCTCAACAACAGCCAGCTCTACGCGCAGTGCATGAACATGATGGACGCCGACAACGACGGCTGGCTGGACGGCTTCAGCTGCCACGATGACGGCGCCCCGAAGATCTGGACCAACGCGGCCCAGAACGGCACCTTGACCTACACGGACCTCATGGACTTCACCTCCACCCCGGCCAGTGATATGAGCGGGAACTACGGCTCGGTGTGGACGGACTTCGACAACGACGGCGACATCGATCTGTATATCGCCAAGTGCCGCCAAGGCGTGAACAACTCCGCCGACCCGCGACGCTGGGACCGCCTTTTCGTGAACGACGGCGACAACAACTACTCGGATCGTGCAGCGGAGTTCGGCGTGGAGAACCGCTGGCAGACCTGGAGCGTGGACTTCGGTGACATCGACAACGACGGGGACCTGGACCTGGTGGCCACCAACCACGACAACACCATGCAGCTGTTCGAGAACGATGGTGCTGGCCACTACACGGAGATCACCGAGGGTAGCGGACTCCAGATCAACGGCTTCTTCCTGCAGAGCCACTTCGAGGATTTCGACAACGACGGCTTCCTGGACCTGCTGATCGGCGGCATGGGCATCCAGCACTATTTCACCAACAACGGGGACAAGACCTTCACCGAGGAGAACTTCCCCATGACAGCCGGTGAGGCCATGCACAGCTTCGGTATCGGCGACCTCAACAACGATGGGTTCCCCGACGTGTTCGCCAGCTACGCCGAAGGCTATGTGGAACCCAACAACAGCCACAGCGACCGCCTCTTCCTGAACGAACCCAACGGCAACCATTGGTTCAACGTGGTATTGGAAGGCACCATCAGCAACCGCGATGCGGTGGGCGCGCGGGTGACCCTGACCACGGCGCTGGGCACGCAGATCCGCGAGGTGCGCTCCGGCGAGAGCTACGGTATCGTGAACGCCTTCAGCTGCCACTTCGGCCTCGGGCCGAACACCGAGGTCCTGTCCATGTCCGTGCGCTGGCCCAGCGGCCTGGTGGAGACCTGGAACGACCTGCATGCCGACCAGGTGATGACGGTTGTGGAAGGCGATTGCATCTCCCCCAACGCCCAAGTGACGGCCACCGGCGACCTGCTGCTGTGCGAGGACATGACCCTTACGGCCGCGGGTGGTTCATCCTACCTCTGGAACACCGGCGCCACCACGGCCACCATTCCCGTGGAAGTGGGCGGTTCGTATTGGGTGCAGGTCTCCGATGGCAGCGACTGCACCGGTCAGGCGGGCTTCCTCGTGGTGGGCCCACCGGACGCCACCCCCCAAGTGCAGCTTTCGGGCCCGGCCACCATCTGTCCGGACGGCAGCGTGATGCTCACCAGTTCACCGGCGGACAGCTACCTCTGGAGCACCGGCGCCACCACCCAAAGCATCACCGTCAGCGAGGAGGACACCTATACGGTGACCGTGCCCGGTCTGTGCGACCCCTTCACCTCCGCCGCGGTCACCATCACGATGCTACCTGCACCGCTCCCACCCGTCACCAGTGACGTGAACATCCCCGTACCGGGTACCGCTCAACTGACTGCCACCGGCGGTGTGGACTACCAGTGGTACGATGCGGAGACCGGCGGAAACCTGCTGGGCACCGGCAGCCCTTGGACCACCCCGACGGTGAACACGAACACCACCTTCTGGTGCGCCGCCATCGACACGGAGGCCGGAGCGTCGGTCCACGGCGGCCGCACCAACCGCACTTCCCAAGGGGCCTACCACACCAACAACACCTACAACCTGGTGTTCACGGCCACCGAGGACCTCGTGATCCGCAGCGTGAAGGTCTATGTGGAAACCGCAGGCATCCGCACCGTTGAGCTCGTGGACCCGATGGGCCTGGTACTGGCCACCGCCGATGCCGACCTGCCCGTGGGCGAAAGCCGCATCGATCTGGACTTCTCGGTTCCTGCCGGTGGTCCCTACGGACTGCGCAGCGGCACGGAGAACCACGGCATGTGGCGCGACTCGCAGAACAGCCCCATGGCCTACCCCTTCGCCTTGGGAACGCTGGGTGCCATCACCGGTACCACTGTCCAAGGTGGCAACCAATACAACCAGTATTACTATTTCTACGATTGGGAGGTGGCGGCGGATGTCGTGATCTGCCCCAGCGAACGCACCCCTACGGAAGTGACCGTGGGACCCGTGGGCGTGGAGGATCGCACGGGCCTGCAGGGCTGGTCCATCTACCCCAACCCTGCGGATGATCGCCTGACGATCGCACTGGGCACCATCACCGGCACTACGCAGGTGGAACTGCTCGACCTCACGGGCCGCCTGGTGCTGACACAAGGTGTAGCTGCCTCATCCGCTCTGGTGGAGCTCGATCTCTCGGGGCTCGCCCGGGGTGGTTACACCCTGCGCGTGACACACGCCAATGGCACCAGCACACGCCCGGTGGTGATCCGCTGATCGGAAAACAACCAAGAGAACGGCCCGGATGGTTCCGGGCCGTTCTCATTCCGGCCAACCTTGGCCAAGCGGTGTGCGTAGAAGCGCACGCCCGGGATCGACCCCGGCCACCCCCATGCGCACCACATTCTCCTTCGGGATCGCCCTGCTGCTCCTTTCCACGGCCTGTCAAAAGGACGATATCGTTGAAGCCGTCACCGGTGAACGTCCGGCCTGTGGAACCGATGGGGCACGTGTTTCGGCCACCATCGATGGCAGCGACTGGTGCGCGGATGCGCTCGTCCATGCCGTGATGGAGGACAGTTCGGCCATGGTATCCGCCGTCAACCTCAACAGCAGCAGCCTCAGCTTTTCCATCGACCGCACCGAAGTGGGCACCACTCCGATCGTGGGTGATGCCAATGGGGTGATCTACCTGGAAGGCGGGGTCACGTATATCGTACCGGAAGGCGTTGTGGGACAATTGCAGATCACCACCTGCAATGTGACGGCCGGCCGGCTCTCCGGAACCTTGGACGTGGAACTGCACAGCGTGGTGGGCGATCAGCAGCGCAACGTGCACATCGCCTTCGAGGTCACGGCTTCCGCGGAGCCCGGCTAGAGGCAAGCACTTACTTTGTTCCGCATGCCGAACAGCAGCGGGACCTTCCCCCCGGACCTTCGCATCGCGGTTGTCGGTGCGGGCGGCCTGGGTTGCGCCATCCTGCCCACCTTGGCCCGCATGGACCTTGATCGCCTCACCATCATCGACGGTGATCGGGTGGAAGCGGCCAACCTGGAACGCCAGCCCCTGTATGGCCCAATGGACATCGGCCACCCGAAGGCGCGCACTGCGGCGGGCTGGATGCGCCAGTTGCTGATCGGTGGTTCCGTGGTGGCGCACGATGTCTTCCTCGATGCGAACAATGCGGAAGAGCTGTTGCGCGATCAGGACATCGTGGTGGAGGGCGTCGATGACCTGCATGCCAAGAACCTCATCGATCGCACGTGCGCGGCGTTGGGCATCCCGTTGGTCAGCGGTGGCGTGCACGGTGAACAGGGACAGGTACTCGTGCTCCATGCGCCCGGCCGCAACGGCTCGCTTTCCCGCGCCTCGCTGTTCCCGGGAAGAACGGGACAGGAACAGGATGGTTGCGATATGCGCCGGGTAGGCCTCCCGTTGTTGGAGGAGATCGGCCGGACCATGGCGGCCAACGTGTACGATCTGCTGCATGGTCGGCCGGTGGTCAACGGCCGCATCCACCTCTACGATCGCGCCACGCACCGGTGGCAGCGCATGGATCCCCCCGAAGCCTGATGGGAACGGATCCACTGCTGCTGTTCCTGCTCGCCTTGGTGGCCTTGTCCTATGCCCTGGTGGGACACGGCGGTGCCAGCGGCTACCTCGCGCTCATGGCGCTCTGGGGTTTCCCGCAGGACGTGATGCGGCCCTCGGCGCTCTGCCTCAACCTCTTCGTCAGCGGCATCGGCGTGCTGCAGTTCGCGCGCGCCGGGCATTTCCGCTGGAAGCTCTTCTGGCCCTTCGCCATAACGTCCGTGCCCTTGGCCTGGCTGGGTGCCCAAGTGGTGTTGGATGCCCTGATGTACAAGCGCATCCTGGGGGTCTGCCTGCTCGTGGCCGTGGCACGGATGCTGGGCCTGTTCGGCAAGCCGCTCGGCAAGGAGCGTCCATTGCATCTCCCCACCGCCTTGCTCGTCGGTGCCGTGCTCGGCTTTCTTTCCGGCATGATCGGCATCGGCGGGGGCATCCTGCTCAGCCCACTGTTCCTCCTGGCGCGATGGGGCGATGCGAAGGTGACCGCCGCCATCTCCGCCGCGTTCATCCTGGTGAACAGCGTCAGTGGACTGGCCGGTGCGCTCGGCCGCGGCGAAACCCTGGATCCCGGGATATGGCCTTTCATCCTCGTGGCCGTTACCGGTGGACTCGTGGGCGGATGGATCGGTGCGCGACGTTTGCCCGAGCTGCGGTTGCGGCAGGTGCTGGGTGTGGTATTGTTGCTGGCCGGTATCAAGCTCTTCGCGTCATGATCGGTGTGGAGGAAGCGCGTCAGCGCCTGGTGGAAGCGGCACCGGCCGCACAGGGCGTCCAACAACCGTTGCTCGATGCCGACGGCCGGTACCTCACCGGCGACGTGATCGCTCCGTACGATGACCCCCTCTTCGACCGCAGCGCGGTGGACGGCTACGCTTTCCGCTTCGCCGATATCGACCAAGCCTTGCGGATCAACGGTGCGATCGCGGCGGGGGAAGTGTATCGCGGCGGCTCGCTGGAGGGATGCTGCGTGCGCATCTTCACCGGCGCTCCGGTTCCACCGGAAGCCGATACCGTGGTGATGCAGGAGTTCTGCGGCCTGCAGGACGAACGCGTCACGATCAACGATCCGAAGCTGCAGCGCGGAGGCAACATCCGGCGCCAAGGCGAACAGGTGAGGGCCGGTGATGTGCTCCTGAAGAAGGGCACGCGCATCACTCCCGCTGCGGTCGGCCTGCTGGCTTCCGTAGGAGTGCGCGAAGTCGAGGTGGGCCGCTCGCCCGCAGTGGCCATCGTGCGCACGGGCAATGAGTTCGTGGAGCACGGAGCGATCAGGCCGGGACTCATCTTCAGCAGCAACGACGATCTGCTGGTGAGCGGACTTCGTCAGGCTGGTCTATTGGATACGAGCCTGCACAAGGCCAACGATTCGGTGGGCGATATCACCGAGGCGGTGGAGAACGCCTTGCAGGAAGCGGAAGTGGTGATCACCACCGGCGGTGTGTCCGTTGGGGACCACGACCTGGTGCCCGAAGTGCTGAAGCGGCTCGGTGCGCGCATTCTCTTCCATGGCGTGGCGCAGAAGCCGGGCAAACCCATGCTGCTGGCCGAGGTGCAGGGCCGGTACGTGTTCGGACTGCCCGGTAATCCGCGCGCGGTTTTCGTCCTCTTCCACACGTACGTGCTGCCCTTCCTGCGCATGCTGCAAGGTGCCACGGACCCTTGGCCGAGGAAGGACACGCTGCCCATCGAACAGCCCCTCCGTGTGAAGGGCGATCGCGCCGAGTTCCGCGCGGCCCGCGTACACGAAGGCCGGATCGAGCTCTTGGCCGACGAAGGATCGCACATGCTGCGCACCTTGGTGGTGGCCGATGCGCTGGCCTACATCCCGCCCACGGTGCGTGAATTGCGAGCGGGCGATCCCGTGGAACTCCTATACCTGCCCCGATGATGGACCGTCAGTGGACCGGCGTGGTGTTGGCCGGAGGCCGAAGCAGCCGCATGGGGCGCGACAAGGCCCTGCTGCCGTGGAACGGCGGCACCCTGCTCGAGCATGCGGTGGAGCGATTGCGGCCGCATGCCCGCGAGATCCTCGTCATCGGCGACCCGGCATTGTACGATGTGCCGCACGCCCTGACGATCCCCGATGACACGCCGCACCAAGGCCCGCTCGGTGGTCTGGTGACGGCCCTCCGGCATGCGCGGTATGTGCGCCTGTTGGTCACCGGTTGCGACATGCCCGCGGTGAACGATCGCCTGCTGAACGGGCTGAAACGCGAACTCGACCTCAGCGGCATGGACGTCGTGGCACCCGAACACGATGGACTGCTGGAGCCCTTGATGGCCGCCTACCACAAGCGCTGCATCGACCCCTTCCGCAAGTGCCTGGAGGAACAGGACCTGAAGATGGCGAACGTGCTGCGCCAAGTACGGATGAAGACGCTTCCCTTAACCCCGGGCAAGGACGGCTGGCCCGCGGACCTCTTCCGCAACCTGAACCGACCGGAGGATCTCTGAGCTGTTCACCACAGAGGCACGGAGAGCACAGAGGAGCACAGCGTTCTTTCACCGCAGAGTCGCGGAGAGCGCGGAGAAATTCCTCCGTGGCTCCGTGCCTTCGTGTGAGAGATGGACCACAGCGGTGCAATGAACACAATGCATCTCCTCTGCGAGCTCGGCGCCTGTGCGGTGAATATCACACGGCACCGGATCTCTCCTTCTGCTTCGCTTTCTGTCGGCGCCACTCCATGTCGATCAAGGCAAGCATCAATCCGAGCAGACCTCCGCCGTAGCTGAAGTTGTGCATGCTGCCCACGCTCAGGAAGGCGTGGCGATCCACCACATCATCGGGGAGGTACCAACCAGCAGGAAGGTCGCGGATGAACCACCAGCCCGTGGCCAGTCCGATCAAGGCACAGATCACAGCCACGCCGAACACGATGCGGGTCGCCCGCAGGATCGCAGTTCGCATCCGCCGTGCATCGGGTTGGAACAACGCGGTGCCTGCAACGAACAGTCCGATGATCAGACCCACCCACCAAGTGGCCAGAAAACCGATGACCGCCACTGTAGCGCGATGCCCACCGAACCACTGCGGCTCGAAACCGAACTGCCCGTACTTGAACTTGGTGAAGTACTCCGGGGAAATGGTGTAGCTCAGTTGATCGTGCAGCGCGCCGTAGAGGCCGGCAATGAGGCAGAGGAAAGGAACGGCTGCGACAAGAACAAGCAGCTTCCTCATTCGGGATTCAACTTATCCAACTAGCATAGACCTTCCAGGGCTTCCAGCGACCCTTGGTCTTTACATAGAGCATCGTTCGCCCGGATCCGCTCAACATGCCGTTCGCGTTGAACACGAAATGCACAAGAGCCTTCTCCCGTTTCTCATCGAACATAGGCCATGACACCTCGGCATAGAACGTAGTATCATTCTCCGGAACGATCTGAAGAGGTGTCCATTCGTGATGCCGCATATCCCAAGACACCAGCTCGCCCGCTTCGAACAATTCCTCCGTCAACGAGTCTTGACACCGCCGCATGAACTCCCGATCCCGTGGATCGAACTCCGAAGTCCACTCCTCATGCTCTAATTCAAGCTGCCCAAGCGGTACAGCACAGAGCGGATTGAGGAATAGCTGATCGTCCTCGATGAGGGCGTTCAGGATCACATACGCCTCTTCCTTTACGGTCATTTGTTTCGGCCCTTCCTCGGGGCCGGAACACGCGAAGAGAAATAGCGAGGTGAGACACGTGATGGCTTTCATGATAGCAGCACTTACGCCGGGCTCAGCTTCAGCATGTTGGCCATGCCCTTCTCCGCGATCGGCATGCTGGCGATGTTGATCACCAGGCCACCCTTTTCCACGAAGCCCTTCTTGCGCAGCAGGTGCTTGATGTCGGCGATGGTGTGGTCGGTGCTCACCGTCTTGTCGTAGTACTGCGCGCGCACGCCCCACACCAGGTTCAGCATGTTGAGGATGCTGCGGTTGCTGGTGAAGGCGAAGATGTTGGCCTTCGGGCGCATGCTGCTGATCTTGAAGGCGGTGTAGCCACTGTGCGTCATGGTGACGATGGCCTTCACGGGCATGGCGTTGGTCATCAGCACGGCGGCGATGCTCACCGCATCGCTGATGGAGCGCTCGTCGTCCTTCAAGGGGGGTTGCGGCACATCGTACATGCCGTCATCGGTCTCCATCTCGGTGATGATGCGGTTCATCACGCGCACCACTTCCACGGGGTATTTGCCCACGCTGGTCTCCGCGCTGAGCATCACGGCATCGGCATGGTCCAGTACGGCATTGGCCACATCGTTCACCTCGGCGCGGGTGGGTGTGGCGCTGGTGATCATGCTCTCCATCATCTGGGTGGCCACGATCACAGGACGACGGTGGTGCAGGCAGCGCTTGATGATGTCCTTCTGGATCAAGGGCACCTTCTCCATGGGGATCTCCACGCCGAGATCGCCGCGGGCCACCATCAGGGCATCGCTCTCCTGGATGATGTCGTCGATCTCCACCAGGGCCTCGGGCTTCTCGATCTTGGCCACCACTCGGGCATGCCTGTCCTGCGCGCGGATGATCTCCTTCAGTTCGATGATGTCGCGGGCGCTGCGCACGAAGCTGAGGCCGATCCAATCCACGTCCAGCGACAGGGCGAAATCCAGGTCGGCACGGTCCTTCTCCGTGAGGCAAGGCAGGCTCACCTTGGTGTTCGGCAGGTTGATGCCCTTGTTGTTGGTGAGCTTGCCGCCCACCATCACGCGGGTGGTCACGTTCTTCTGGCCATCGGTACGGAGCACCTCGAGGCGGAGCTTGCCATCGTCCAGCAGCACCATCTCCCCGGGCTTCACGTCCTGCGGGAACTGGGCGTAGCTGGTGCTGATGCGGGCCGCCGTGCCGCGCACGGTCTCGGTGGTGATCACCAGTTCATTGCCCTCCTTGAGGTCGATGGCGCCGTTCTCCATCTCGCCGGTGCGGAGCTTGGGGCCTTGGAGGTCGGCGAGGATCGCGGTGTTCAGGCCCAGTTCGGCACTGATGCCCCGGATGTCCTCCACCAGCTTGGTGAAGAAGTCGTAGCCGCCGTGGCTGAAGTTGAGCCGGCACACGTCCACGCCGGTAAGGAGCAGTTCGCGGAGCACGGCCGGTGGTGCGCTGGCGGGACCCATGGTGGCCACGATCTTGGTCTTCGGATTGTTCGCTCTCATTGCAGCAGTTTGTAGCCTCCCTTCAGATCGCGCATGTCCAAGGGGAAGGCCGTCAGTACGAATTCGGTGGTGCGCACACGGTCCAGCAGGTCTCCCCCCACCCCGGGTTCATCCACCATCAGGAAAAAATCGGCGCGGTGCTGTTCCTTCAGCAGCACGCCATCGCCGCAGTGGTTCTGCACCAGGGTCCAATGTACCTGCTCCTCCTCGTCCAGATGATCGAACACGGCATAATGGCCCATCCGGGCCTCGGGCCCTTCCTCCTCGATGTCGTTACGGCGCCGTTGGAGCGTGATGCCCAGGTGCCGGTTCAGTGCCCAGCACAGGCGGTAGTCGTTCACGTGACTGCTGATGCCGATGAGGGTGAGTTCCGGTTCCGGAGCGATATCGAGCTTGAACTTGGCCAATGCGTAAGGGAAGCGATCAAAGTTAGAGCGGCATGCCGGGCCGCTCCGGCGCATCCCTCCCGATTGTCAGCAACCATAGGTTCACAGTGATGTGCGCTTCACATCGCCGGAACCACGGGCCATCTACGGACGGTCGCCCGTGCCCTCGCCCCCGGTCGCATGCGGAGGCAGTTCGCGGGGTGGTTTCGCCGCGATGGCCGATGCCCCCCGCCGGCCACGTTCACGTCCGGATCGGTTCTTGTTGCTGCGTGCATGGCGGGCCTCGTCGGAGTGGCCGCCAGGACCGCCTTGCGGACGCACGCTGCGGTACGCGGCCTGTGCGGCATCCTGCTCCGCCTTCTTCTTGCTGGGACCTCTTCCGGTGCCCTTCACCACGCCGTCCACCTTCGCCTCGGCACTGTAGATCTTGCCGCGACCGTTGCGCTCGGACGCCTCGGTGACATGGAACTCGATGCGGTGGCGCTTCTTCTGGCCCCACTCCAGCAGGCGGCTCTTGCTGTCGCGGTCCTCCTGCTCGATGGCCTTCAGATCGAGGTGCTCGTGCATGAGCTTCAGGACGGCCTTGCTGGTACGGTCGAAACCGCGGTCCAGGAAATGCGCGCCGATCAAGGCTTCCAAGGCGTTGCCGGGCACGCTGGTCTCGTGGTTGCGGCCCACGTTGCTTTCCACCACGCGTTCGATGCCCACGTGCTTGGCCAGGATGCTGAGCTGATGGCGGCTCACCAACTTGCTGCGCATCCGGGTCAGGAAGCCTTCACCCTTGTCCTTGTACGTGTTGAACAGGAACTGGCCCACGATGGTATCCAGCACCGCATCGCCGAGGAACTCCAGGCGTTCGTTGTCGGGCAGGTCGGGCCGATCCTCGGGGATGGCGCTGCTGTGGCGGACGGCCTGGCGATAGAGGTCGATGTTGCGGGGATCGGAGCCCAGCACCTTGCGGCACCACGTGCGCAAGCGGCGCTCCTCGGGATCGCTGCTACGGCGGAACAGACGCGCGAACAAGCGGCTAGCTGTACTTGCGGAAGATCACCGACGTGTTGTGCCCGCCGAAGCCGAAGGTGTTGCTCATGGCGGCGTTCACCGTGCGCGCTTGGGCCTTGTTGAACGTGAAGTTCAGGCGCGGGTCGATCTCGGGATCGTCCGTGAAATGGTTGATGGTCGGCGGAACGATGTCCTTGTGCACCGCCATGATGCTGGCGATGGCCTCCACCGCACCGGCGGCACCGAGCAGGTGTCCGGTCATGCTCTTGGTGGAGCAGATGTTCAGGTTGTAGGCGTGCTCGCCGAACAACCGCTGGATGGCCTTCACCTCCTGCGGATCACCGATGGGGGTGCTGGTGCCGTGGGTGTTGATGTGGTCCACCTCGCCGGGCTGCATGCCGGCATCCTCCAGCGCATGCTTCATGCAGAGGTAGGCGCCGAGCCCTTCGGGATGCGGTGCGGTGATGTGGTAGGCATCGCTGCTCATGCCACCGCCCACGATCTCGCAATAGATCTTGGCCCCGCGGGCCAAGGCGTGCTCCAATTCCTCAAGGATGATGGCGCCGCCTCCTTCACCGAGCACGAAGCCGTCGCGGTCCTTGTCGTAGGGACGGCTGGCCGTGGCGGGATCGTCGTTGCGGGTGCTCATCGCGTGCAGGGCGTTGAAGCCCCCCACCCCGGCCTCGTAGATCGAAGCCTCGCTACCGCCGCTCACCATGGCCTTCACCTTGCCGAGGCGGATGTAGTTGAAGGAGTCGATCAGGGCGTTGTTGCCGCTGGCGCACGCGCTGACGGTGACGTAGCTGGGCCCGAGCAGGCCATGGCGCATGCTGATGAGCCCCGAAGCGCTGTCCGCGATCATCTTGGGGATGAAGAACGGATTGAATCGGGGGGTGCCATCGCCCCGGCCGAAGCCGACACATTCCTCCTGGAAGGTCTTGAGCCCACCGATGCCCGAGCCCCAGATCACACCGAAGCGCTCGAGGTCCACGGACTTCATGTCCAGCCCGCTATCGCGGATGGCCTCATCGCTCACCGCCACGGCGAACTGGGCGAAGGGGTCCATCTTACGGGCCTCCTTGCGGTCCATGTACTGTTCGGGGTCGAAGCCCTTGACCTCGCAGGCGAAGCGGGTCTTGAACTTCGAGGCGTCGAAGCGCGTGATGGGCGCGGCTCCGCTACGGCCGCTCACCAGGCCCTCCCAGTACTCCGTTAAGGTGTTACCGAGGGGAGTGAGCGCGCCCAGACCGGTGACGACCACACGTCTGAGCTGCATGCGCGCAGGGAATTACTTCGCGTTCTTCTCCACGTAGTCCACGGCCTGACCCACGGTCTGGATCTTCTCGGCCTGGTCATCGGGGATGGCGATGTTGAACTCCTTCTCGAACTCCATGATGAGCTCGACGGTATCCAGGCTGTCAGCGCCAAGGTCGTTGGTGAAGCTCGCCTCCGTGGTCACTTCAGCTTGGTCC
>DASWWQ010000111.1:0-12379 GCA_036405935.1 Flavobacteriales bacterium | reverse complement strand
TGGTCAGCGAGGCTGAGCATACCTGCTCAGCAGTGCACATGCCGATGGCCCGTTGATGCTCAACGGTTATGTTTGAGCATGGCCACAAAGAACAAAGGAGCGCACTCGCGACACGCGAGCGCATGCGGGGTATTGGATTTGCTTCCATGTCTACCGTCAACTCCCACGTCGGTGGAGAAACATGCAATCCTATTGAAGACTGCGAAAACCTTTCATGATGGCACGCTCGTAGGGGGTGGTGTTGCACCAGCAAGCGTTGAAGGAGCGCATCCTATTACTTCACGAAATCGGCATTGATCGAGTTATGGGAATCAAAGCCACTTGAACAGAATCCAGCACAGACGGCAGGTAATCCATAGGGTTTCACATATGCCCCTCCGGTACTTTCTACTCCTTCTCGCAGTAACAGGTCTCGGGTCGTCCTGCATCTCCAAGTTCCCCATATCGAAATTGCACCGATCTGATGTAACCTACATCACTTTTGGGGACTGCGCGAGCAGGGAATACGTATTAGCCGACGAGAAATTGATCGATCAATTTTGGCGGGCGCTATGCAACGCCCACGATGCTGGTGTTGATGGTTTGCGACAGAACACAGGATTTGCAAAGGTCTGGATCCACCAGAAGAACACCACGGAACCATTGTACTTCCGCATAGTTGGATCCATTGTCCACGGACCGGTGATCAGATATAACGAGGATCGGCTAGCGTGCGACAAGTGCGAAGCGTTCTTCAATGAGTTGAAAAAGACTTACCCGGACTTCAACTGGTGCCAAGCACCACCGATCGAGTAGCCTTGCCCCCCTTACATGCTCGCCTACCCTATCCAGCGCGATCCCCCATGCAGGTGCTCGCGTGTCGCGAGTGCCGTCAATCCCAAGTGCGCACGCGCTCGCCTCCCGGTCTTGAACCGGGATCGGCGAGTGCGCCCTGGCTGATCCCACTACATTCATCCCATGACCGAACGACGCAAGGCCAACGTGGAGGGTGCCGTGTACTTCGTTACACTGACCACCGTGGGGTGGGTGGGTGTGTTCACCCGTAATGAACTGGTCGAGGAACTCCTGCAGAACATCAAGCACTGCAAGCTCCCTCTGATCAGGTGCGCGAGTTCCTAAATGTAGGATTCCCCGAAGTTCGGCCACTCATTCCAGGAGCCCAGGAGTACCTGCACATCCTTCACCAAGGTTAATCACCTGATGCAGAGCGAACATCATCATGGATGGGCTCATCGATGGTGTCCCTTCATCACATACTTCAGAGATGTTTAGTACCTTGGCGGCATGTCACCCCGCCCTTCCTCCGGCCGGCTTCCGGCCTTCACGCTGACCGAACTGCTGATCGCGCTGGTCATCGTCGGCATCCTGGTCTATCTGGCCCTACCGGACTACAGCCAGGTGATCAGCAATGCCAAGGCCACCGAGGCCAAACTCCAGCTGGAGCATGTGCATTCGCTGGAGACCACCCGCTTCTATCAGCAGTCCACCTACACCGCCGACCTGCAGGAACTGGGCTTCAAGCAGGCGCCGCTGGTGACCGATGGCGGCAACGCCAACTACCGGGTGGAGATCGTGAACGCCAGCCCGAACAGCTTCCTGGCCCGCGCCACGGCGGTGGTGGACTTCGACCAGAACGGCCAGTTCAACGTGTGGGAGATCGACCACCAGAAGAGCCTGAAGGAGGTGGTGAAGGACTGATCCATGGCCCTTCTGCAACTGCTGGCCCTACCCGTGCTGGGCATCATCGCCTGGGAGGACCTCCGCGAACGGAGCATCCGTTGGTGGTGGTTGCCGGTGCTGCTGCTTCTGTTGGCCGCCCCCCTTTGGGGACAGGTGAGCGGAACGGAGACGGGGCTGTCGGCGGCCTTCAACCTCTGCTTCCTGGTGTTGCAATGCAGCGCGGCCCTGGCCCTGGTGATGCTGCGGCGCGGCCGCTGGGAGAACCCCTTGCGCCAGTGGATCGGCATCGGTGATCTGCTCTTCCTCCTGGTCGTGGCCTTGGCCCTGCCCACGTGGAGCTTCCTCCTCTACTACCTGAGCGGCCTCCTGCTCTGCATCCCGGCGCACTTCGCCTTGTTGCGGCTGCGTCCCGAAGGCGATCGCTCGGTGCCCTTGGCGGGTCTGCTGGCGATCCACTTGGGGGTTTGGCTCCTGCTCTCCCATGCCGGTGTTCTTCCGGAATGGCCCACGGTCCTCCCTTTCAGCGCATACGCCCATGGCTGATACGCTCCCCACCGAACTGCCGGCGGAGCTGCGCAACGTGCTCAGCACCGATCAGGCCTGGCATTACCGCGTGATCCCGAAATCCGCGGACGGCGGCCGCTGTGTACTCTACTGCGGCACGGACGTGCATGACACCTTGCGCTTCGAACTGGAAGTGCTCCTGGGCCGCGATGTGGAGTTGGAGGCGGCATCCCCGGAAGCGGTGGACCGTGCCCTGGGCACGCACTACCGCCGCACCGGTGAAACGACGCGGCGTGTCGACCTCGCCGAACGCAGCAGCGAGCATGTGCTGCACGACCTGGTGCAGGAAGCGCGCAGCCTCGGCAGCAGCGACATCCACATCGAGGTGTTCGACCACTCGGCACGCGTGCGCATCCGCATCGATGGCCTGCTGGTGGAACGTTACCGGTACGACAAGGCCGATCATCCCGGACTGGTGAACCGCGTGAAGGTGACCGCTGGACTGGACATCTCCGAAAAACGTTTGCCGCAGGACGGCCGCATGGTGCTGGACCGCGACGGACTGCGTTCGGACATCCGGGTCTCCATCCTGCCCACGCTGCACGGTGAAAAGGTGGTGCTCCGTCTGCTCGGCCAGGATGCGGGCGAGCTACGCATCGAGAAGTTGGGACTGGACGAACGTCAACTGGCGGACTATGTGCAAGGCGTGCAACGTCCGCACGGCATGGTGCTGATCAGCGGTCCCACCGGCAGCGGGAAGACGACCACGCTCTACGCCACGCTCAAACGCCTGAACGAGGTGCGCCGCAACGTGGTGACGGTTGAGGATCCCGTGGAGTACACCTTGGAAGGGATCAACCAAGTGCAGTTGCGCGAGCACATCGGGCTCACGTTCGCCCAGGCGTTGCGCACCTTCCTGCGCCAGGACCCGGACGTGATCATGCTCGGCGAGATCCGTGATGCGGAGACGGCCCAGATGGCGATCCGTGCCTCCTTGACCGGGCACTTGGTATTGAGCACGATCCATACGAACTCCGCATGGGGAACCATCTCGCGCCTCGTGGACATGGGCATCCCGCCCTTCCTGATCGCCGCCACGTTGAACACGAGCGTGGCGCAGCGCTTGGTGCGGTTGCTCTGCATACACTGCAAACGCAGCGCGCCCTGCACGGATCCGGCTGTGCTGGCGTCCTTGCCGGAACCGTTGCAAAGCGTGAGCACCGCCGTGGGTTGCGCGGAATGCCACTACACCGGTTACAAGGGCCGGTATGCCGTGTACGAGGTGATCCCCATGGACCACGAGCTGGCGCAATTGCTCCGTAGCGGCGCACCGCAGGCGGACGAACTATTGGCCCGCAAAGGCATACGCACCCTACGTTCCAGCGCCTTCGAATTGCTACGCGAAGGCCGCACCAGCTTGGAGGAAGCGCATCCGATCCTCACCACTCATTGATCCATGCGCGTACTCCTCGCCCTGCTCCTCTTCATCGGCCTTTGCATCCCATCGTTGGCGCAGGACCGCTATGCGGCCTTGGCCAACCGCTTGGAAGCTGCCGTGGTGGACCATCCGGGATTGGACGGACAGGTGGAGTTGAGCGTGAGCGGAACACCGGTGGCGGAGTTCGTCCGTGCGCTGGGTGTGAGCCATCAGTTGAACCTGACGATCGATCCTTCCGTGAAGGGGGAGGTGGTGAACAACTTCAGCAATGCGCGTGTGCTCGATGTGCTGCTCTACCTCTGCAAGAGCCTGGAGCTGGACGTGGAGGTGATGGGCAGCATCATCTCCCTCGTCCCCTATCGTGCACCACCGGCGCCACCAGCACCGGCACCGACAATCCGGCCCTTCGTGGTGACCTGGTCGGCCGACAGCGGCTTGATCGACCTGGACCTGCGCAAGGACACGCTCGAGGCCGTGGCGCGTGCGATCAATCGGATGAGCGGATCCAACGTGGTGCTGGCGCCCGGCCTGGAGGAGAAGGCGGTGTCGGTCTTCGTGCGGCATATGCCGCTGGCCAATGCGCTGGACAAGTTGGCCTTCGCCAACGGACTCATCCTGGAGCGCACGAAGGACGGCACCTTCCTCCTGCGTGGCAACGCGCCGGAGGTGAACACGAAGGAACGTTCGGGGGGATCCGGTAGGTCAGCAGCGCCCAGTGGTCCGGGCGTGCTGGAGATCGAGCTGCGCGAGGGTGGCACCGTGATGGTGGATGCGCGCGACGTGCCCACGGACCAGATCGTGAAGGAGGCGGCGGCCTTGCTGGGCAAGAACTACTACCTGCACGAGGCGATCACCACACCGGCCACCTTCCACCTGGAGCGGGTGGGTTTCGATGAACTGCTCGGCCACCTGCTGCGCGGCAGCCCGGCCAGCAGCACCCTACGGGAGGGTGTGTACCTGATCGGCAAGCGCGACCTCGAAGGCCTACGGCGCACCGAGCTGGTGCGTCTGCAGAACCGGCCGATCAAGGACGTGATGCCCGCGATCCCCGAAGGCATCCGCAAGGACATCACCATCGCGGAGTTCGTGGAGCTGAACGCCTTGGTGCTGAGCGGCGACGATCGCCGGATCCAGGAGGTGAGCGCCTTCCTGCGGCAGATCGACCAGGTGGTGCCCGTGGTGATGATCGAGGTGATGATCGTGGACGTGAACCGGAACCGCACACTCAACACCGGACTGAAGGCGGGCCTGGGCAGTGCCCCCACCCAGAGCGGCGGCACCATCCTGCCCGGCATCGACTACAACATGAACAGCACCACCCTGAACAACCTGATCAACAGCTTCAACGGTTTCGGAGTGTTCAACCTGGGCAACGTGACACCCGGCTTCTACCTGAACATCCAGGCCTTGGAGACGGACGGTATGTTGAAGCTGCGTTCGACCCCGCAACTGTCCACCCTGAACGGGCACGAAGCGAACCTGAGCATCGGCCAGACCGAGTACTACCTGGAAGTGCGCAACGACCTCATCGGCACGCAGAATCCCACCGTCACCACCTCGCAGACCTACAAACCGATCAAGGCGGACCTCTCGTTGAAGATCCTGCCCGTGGTGTCCAGCGAGGACATGGTGACCCTGGAAGTGGAGGTGAACCAGAGCAACTTCACCACCCGGATCGCGCAGACCGCACCGCCCGGATCGGTGGAGCGCAAGTTCAGCTCCATCATCCGAGCGCGCGATCGCGACATGATCGTGCTCGGCGGACTGGAGGAACGCGAGAACAGCCGCAGCGGATCCGGGCTTCCTTTTCTCTCCCGCATCCCCGTGATCAAATGGTTCTTCGGTTCGCGCTCGGCCACCACGCGGCGCACCAAGCTCACCATCTTCATCCGTCCCACCATCATCTACTGAACGATGGACAAAGGGGGGCTCATCGTCGGCAAGGACCAGGTGCTCGGTGTACAGGTGACCGCGGTCGCGGAAGGAACGGTCGCCTTCCGTGCGGTGCATCTGCAACGCCAGCGCGGGGGCATGCACGTCCGAGGTGTGCTGGAGGGCGAAGACCCACTGGCACTGAAGGAACGGTTCGGTACACGCGTCCCCATCGCGTTGTGCATCGACACCGATCGCTGCGTGCACCGCGTGCTGCCGCGCCGTCTGGAGCCCGACGAGGCTGTGCGCACCGCCTTCGCCAATGCACCGGTGGACGAACTCGCCACCTCCGTGCGCGAAGGCAACGATTCCACTGCGGTGAGCATGGCCCGCATCGCCGTGGTGAACACGATCATCGAACGTTTCCACGAGCTCGGCTTCCGTGTGGTGCGGACGAGCATCGGTCCTTGGAGCCTGCTGTCCTTGCAGGCCATGCTCGCGCCCGAAGCGCACGAATGGCACATCGGTGGCCATCACTTCACCTTTACCGATGGCGCATTGCGTGCCTATGCCCGTTCGGCCGAAAAAGAAGAAGCCACCTTCGACCCAGGGGGCGAAGAACTGCCACAGCGTCTCGCCTTGGCCTTCGCCACGGCATGGGACCATCTCCTCGGTGCACCGGACCAGCACGATCGCGCTTTGCCTGCTGTCGCTTCAGCGGTGCAGGAGGAGAAGGCGCGGTATCGTTACGAGATCGGCCTGGTGGCCTCCGTGCTCCTGCTGCTGGGACTGATGGCCGCTGAACGTTGGGCGGCTTCGCGTCTGGACCGTTTGCAACAACAACTGCAGGTGTCCGCCACGGAACATTCGCGGGATCTCGAAGCGGTGGAGCAACTGCGGATCCGTGTGCAAGGCTTGGAAGAGGTGCAGCGTACGCTCGGCGAAGGAGAACGCCAAGGTCTGGCTTGGCAGGCGGCCCACCTGATCAAGGACGTTCCTGCAGGGATCGTTCTCGATCGGTTGGCGATGGACCCGCTCGTCCGGCCGTTGAAGGAGCGCGAGCCCTTGGACCTGCGCAAGGGCACTACCGCGATCGAAGGCCGATGCACCAACAGCGCGGAGCTGGACCGCTGGATGGAGCAGCTGCGCCGCACCACGGGTGTGCGCGGTGTGCGTTTGCTGAACTACGCGATGCAACCGCGGGAAGGCCTTGCCCGCTTCGAACTGGAACTGGACCGATGAAGGCGATCGGCACCTCCTCGATAAGCAACCGCCAACGCCTGTGGTTGTTGGTGGCCGTGGTGCTCGTGCTCGGCACCGTGCTGATGCGCCGCAAGATCCTCCCCACGTGGAACAAGTGGCGGGCCTGCGAACACCTGCTGGCCGACCAGCAGGCCGGTATCGATCCCGTGCTCGAGGAACAACGCTTGCGCCAACGGCTGCAGGAACTGAACAGCGCCTGGGGCGATGAACGACCCGCCGAGGAGAAATGGAGCGAGGTGCTTACCCGTGTGGGTGCCGGCAACTCACCCTTGGTCTCGATCGCTCCGGAGCATGTGGAGCTATCCGCCGAACGCACCATCCGCACCCTGCCCATCGTGGTGCAAGGGGGCGTTCAGGATCTCCTGCATCTGACCGATTCCCTCGAACATCGCACGCCCGGTGTGCACCTCGCCTCGCTGGACCTCCATGTGGACCAACGTGACCGCGAACGCCGCCGGCCCCTTCAAGCCACCCTGCTGCTCCGCACCATTGCACCATGAGAACGACCCTCCTCTTCTGCCTCGCCCTCCTGCTCACGGCCTGCGACGATCTCATCGAGCGCGACATCGATGGTTATGGCGTGGTCCTGCTTACACCTTTGGACGGACAGGAGATCCGCAGCAACGTGGTGGCCTTCCGTTGGGAGGAAGTGCCCTACGCCTCGGAATACGTGTTCCAGGTCGCCTCGCCGAACTTCTCCTCGCCCGTTGACATCGTGACCGATTCGCTGGTAACGGTCCCGCGTATCGATCTCCCGCTCGCGCCCGGCACGTACACGTGGCGGGTGAAGGCGCGGAACACCAACAGCGGGACGGGATACTATACCCGGCAACTGACGGTGCTGCAAAGCGATTCGATCGATGACCTGACACCGATCCTCGTTGCGCCCGGCCAAGCCCAGGTGCTGTCCACGACGTCCGTCCTGTTCCAATGGCAGGCCGTGCAAGGTGCCGAGGACCATCGTTTCGAGCTGCGGCAAGGAGGCCAGACCGGACCCTTGATCAATGCCCAGTTGATCTCCGGCACGGAGGTCACCATCAACGACATCCCGGAAGGTGCGCTCACGTGGGGTGTGCAAGGCCAGAGTGGCGGATCGTCCTCGCAGTTCAACTACCGCTCGCTGCACATCGATCGCACCGCACCGGCAGCGCCCGTGCTCCTGGCACCGAACGCGAACGCCTCCGTACCGAACAGCACCACCACCTTCACCTGGCAGAGCGGTACCGACCTGAGCACCACCACGGACAGCTTCTTCGTGATGGACGATGACGTGGTGATCCGCAGCATCCTGGCGTCCGGTACCTCCTATGCCGATTCGTTGGGGAGCGGCACCTATCAGTGGTTCGTGCGCACACGGGATGTGGCGGGCAATACCACCGGATCGACTCCCCGGACCCTTACCGTGCAATGAAACGCAACGGGCTGCGCATCCTGTTGGGACTCCTGGTCCTCGGCGTGTGGGGCGCCGTGATCGGAAAGGTGTTCCACCGCACGACGGATGCCGGTACCGGGAACCTGGCCACGACCTCGGCGGCAGCACGACCCGAGCAACGAACGGACAGCCTCGATCCGCGTATCCCCTTGCTCCAGCGCGACCCCTTCCACGGATCGGTGCCACGCCCGGCACAACACGTTCCTGCCCAAGGTGCCGTTGCCGCACGTGCACGAACGGCTCCACCCCCCAAGGCTCCGGCGACCTCCACCTGGCCACAGGTGAACTTCAGGGGCTTGATGCGTCAACCGGGTGACACCACGCAGTCCATCGCCTTCCTCTCGGTGAACGGCAAGGACGTGCTGCTACCGAAAGGCCGCGAGATGAACGGACTTCGGGTGCGTTCCTTGGCGCGGGACAGTGTGGTGCTGGAACACCAAGGGGAACGTCGGGTGCTTCGGAGGCAGTGACCGGATCACATCGTCGTGCTCAACTTGAACATCGGCAGGTACATCGCCACGAGCACGATGCCCACGAGCACGGCGATCACCACGATCATCGCCGGCTCAAGCACACTGCCGAGCAGGGCGGTGCGGTGCTTCACCTCATCCGCATAACGTTCGGCGGAGCGTTGGAACATCACGTCCAGTCGTTTCACTTCCTCGGCCACCGCGATCATGGCCACAAGTGAGGGCTCGAACTCGCGATGTTCCGCCAACGCATCGGCCAAGGAGGAACCCTTGACCACCTTGAGCCTCACCCGTACGAGCGCATGCTCCAGGCGCAACGAACCGGTCATGCCCTCGCTCAATTGCAGCGCGCGGTCCAACGGACTACCCGAACCCAGCAGGAACGCCATGGAACGGCAGAAGCGCGAGAGGCGGGTGCTACGCTGCAAGGGTCCCACGAAAGGCACGCTCCAGATCAGGGATTCCATGCGGATCCGCGTACCCGGCCTGCGCCAAAGCACCACAAGGCAGGCGATGATCGACGCGACGCCCAGCAACATCCACGTCCATCCGGCGCGGAACAGCCGTGATGCCTCCATCACCGCTTGGGTGAGCGCGGGGAGCTCACCACCCGAACGCGCGAACACCTGCGCGAACATCGGTACGATCACGTTCATCATGAAGGCGATGACGGCCAGGGTGATCGTCATCACGAACAACGGATAGGCCATCGCCTGGCGCAGCATCCGGCGCAGAGCGATGCGATCCGCGTGGTGTTGGGCGAGTTCCTCGAACACATCGGCCGCGCGGCCGCTCTCCTCCCCGATGCGCACGCTCTGCCTCTCGTAGGGCGAGAACACCTGCACCTTGGCCATGGCCTCGCTCAAGGAGCTGCCCCGCATCACGTGGGAGCGCAGCGTACCGATCACCGCTACCGCCTGCTTGCCACTTTGCGCCTTGGCGAGCAGTTCGAGAACGGTCCTCGGATCCACACCGGAACGCAGCAGCAAGGCGAGTTCGCGGAAGAGCCTCTCCTTGCGCACATCGTCCAGCCGGTCAGGAAAGAAGCCTTGGAGGGTGCCTCGGAAACGCTGCGCCACGCCTCCCGATGGTCGGAAGGCAACGCTTCGTGGAGCACGGGCGGCCTCAGGGCGTATCGGTATACGGATCGCCATGATCGACCAGGTATCGGAGGATGGAGCGGGCGTCGTAGTCCTTGTTGAAGACCCAAGCGCCCATGGGCAAGGGGTCCACCGAACGGAGGCCCCAGGAGATGATCAGTCCTTGCGCACGCGGATGCTCGATGACGGCCTCGGGCACCAACCGAAGATGGAAGACCTCATCGCCCATCACGCTCGTGCGCACCACGCTATCGGTGGAAAGCACATAGGTGATGTCACCCTCCGGTAGGGCGAGGTGTATACCCCCAGGATGGCCCTGCACTCGCTGGGCCCTTTCCATATCGGCCGACATCCGTTGCACGAACCAACGCATCTCCGCGGCAAAGCGGTGGCCGGACCCGAGCCTGGTCCATTGGATGGCGGACCCTTGCAGGACGATCACCACGAACGCACCCAAGAGCACCACGAGGAGCAGCGAGAGCAACATCTCGATCAAGGTGAATGCCGCAAGCCGCTTCATGGTGCGGGCAGGATCACCGTGCGTTCCAGTACGACCTCCCCTTCCTTTTCACAGATGAAGAGCACCTTCCGGTATCCTCGACCCATCTGCTCCACCGCTGTGCGGACCTCCCACGCCCCATCGGCGGCGGGCGGCGCACTTGGAACCGAACGGGCGAGTTCCTGTTCCACGAGCGCCCACGCCTTCAAACGGACACCGGAACGATCACCGTCCAAAAGATGGAACTGCATACATGCCGCCATGGACAGCACACCCGCCAACAGGCCCAAGGCAAGGACGCTCTCGAGCAGGCTCGCCGCCTTCAAGCGCCCTTGGTGCGATGTCCGGGGATGCTCCATCGTGCGATCTCCTGCAGGTTCTCCGATGCACCTCCGCTACCGGAAGCCCGACCTCCATCATAGGGTCCGATGACGCCATCCAGCAGATGTCCTTTGTAGATGGCCGAAGGGGTGCGCAGCACCAGCTCCTCGGCAGCAGCGCGACCGCGCAGCACACCTTGATGTTGCAAGCGGCCAGCCGCATGCACTTCACCCCGGACCAAGGACCCGGGTGCGGTGAGCACCACCGGTGGAGTGCCCGTCGTTCCAGCCCTGCGCGCAGCGAGGACCAAGCCTTCGACGCAGGCTAGGCTATCGATGGTCAGCGTCGGGGGCGCAGCGTCGCTCCCGGCCAACAGCACCAATGCGGAGGGGTACTCGAGCCGCACATCCCTTCCCACCAGGATCCCTCGATCCGCGAAACACTGCACCACGAGCCGTGCGCCCGGTGCGATCGAGATGAACGGCGCCTGGACCACCACCATATCGAACCGACAATCCGCACCGAGGTGGAGCGAATCGTCACAACGCAACACCAGGGGCCCCTGCAGCACCATTCCGGTCAAGGTCCGTTTGCCGTGGAGCGACAGCACTGGAGTGCCGGGGGAAGCTTCTTCCTGCGGGTCCGGCACCTCTCCCATCCGATACGCGAATTCGTCCGTTTGCGGCGTACGGGAGCAATTGTCCCGGATGCGGGCGTAACGATCCGCATCGATATCGCCGATATGATCGTTGTGTTCCACCGCCACCTTGCCCTCCACCAGACGTTCACCGGAGAAACCGCGGCCTTCGATATGCCCACGACGGACATCGCCATTGGGGATGCTGATATCGCCTCGGAGCCGGGCATCCCCGCACATATGCAGGGCACCGGCATCACGTCCCAACAGCAGTATCGGCCCACCGGCCGGAACGGGCCAGAGGAAGGCTTCGATGGAGGTCTCCTGATCACCCTTCCGCCCGATGGCCTTCACGCGATCGAGCATGCCCACGCGCTCCACGGTAACGAACACGCTATCGTGTCCCTTCCCGAAAAGGTCGCTCCATTCGTCCAGTACCGGTTCATCCCCACCCGATGCATAGGCATGGATGGCCGAGCGTGCGTTGGCCAATGCGGCTTCTCCCGCCAACCATCGCTCCGACTCCACGTTCCCGAAATGGACGAGGAGCAGAACGGCACCGGAGATGGAACCCAGGAGAAGGGCCACGGTGACCGCATAGAGCAGTGCCGATGCGCGCAGCCTCCTCATTGTTTCCTGCGGAAGAGGCGTTTCTTCTCCGGATCACGGGAAA
Organism: Flavobacteriales bacterium; assembly: GCA_036405935.1. Classification (GTDB taxonomy): domain Bacteria; phylum Bacteroidota; class Bacteroidia; order Flavobacteriales_F; family PHOS-HE28; genus PHOS-HE28. Next base: position 490 of record DASWWQ010000111.1, on the reverse strand, counting down.
CCTTCGCCTTGGGTCGTTCCTGCAGCTTCTTCGCTGGAGGCGATGGGACCTCGGGGTCGCTCGCGCCGGCCTTCTTCCGTTGCGCTGGTCCCTTCTCCTCCTCTCTCCGCACCTTGGAATCTTTCCGTTCGGGCACGCGGGTGGTATCGGTCTCCGCACCTCCCCTTCCGAACCGGAAAAAAGTCCGCTTCCGTTCCGGTGTTTCTTTCTGCTCTTCGGTTCCCGCCTTGGAACGCTCCGGTTCGGATGCTTGCGCGCTATCCCCAGCGTGTGCCCTGTGTCCGATGCGGAGGAACGGGCGCTTCGCTTTCCGGCTCTCCGCCTCATTTACTTCCACCTCCTTAAGCACTCCATGCCGGTAGCGTTCCGAGCGCAACAAAGCGCCCTGTTCGTCATGGATGCGGGTCCAGCCCGAGAGCCGGCCGTTGCTCCACTCCTGCGTGGAGCGGACCCGGCCTGAAGGCCACCATTCCCTCCAAGTGCCATGGCG
>DASWWQ010000110.1:0-4317 GCA_036405935.1 Flavobacteriales bacterium | reverse complement strand
CACCATATTCGGGCTCTTCACCCAGGCCGATACCTCACTGCAACGACCCGGCAGCGGGCTCGGCATCGGCCTCACGCTCGCCGAACGACTCGTTCACCTGCATGGTGGAACCCTTCATGCACACAGTGATGGGCCGGGCCAAGGCAGCACTTTCATCATCCGCCTCGCGCTCTTGGCGTGAGGTCCGCACCGAAAGCGTGTGCCGGTTGTTGTAGGGAAAAGACCCAACTCCCGATACCATGGCCCGCTATCAACATACCTCCCATGTAAGGATGGTCGCCGATGCGATCTTCGAGGAACTGCATGCACCCGGAACACCGGCACCGCATTCGGGCATCTACAAGTGCATGGGTTGCGGTTGGGAGGTCGCCAGCAACAACCATCAACCGTTGCCCCCACAGAACCATGCGCAACATGATCCCAAGGAAGGCGACATCCGTTGGCGCTTGATCGTGTTGACGAACTGATCAGCGTCCCGTGCGCGTCCGATAGACCGTCTCCGTGATGCTCGCGCCGTCCTGGAAGTGGAATACCGCTCCGTAATGGTGCACCACACGGCGGAATTCGGTGTTGGGACCGTTCGGTGGATGCAGCCGCACGATGGTTGTCACGCGGTTCCGCTCAACGATCAATTCCTCCTCGCGTGTTCCATCCACCTCCGCTGCCGGAGCTGCTTCTCGCGTCACTTCTTCCGGCACCGCCACGGGTGGGGGTGCCGGGGCTTCGGGAACGTTGGGAGACGGTGCGGGTGGACGGGGATCTTCCGTAATGGGTATCGACCCCGAAGTTCCCAACACATGCACCTTGCGTGGAACGTGCGCGAGCGTAGGTGCTTCCACACCCCATTCCGGAACGGTGGCCGGTCCGGGTTCGCTGCGTGGTGAGGCGGGAGCCGCGGCTGCAACGGCCGTGGTGTTGATCCCTTCGGAACCGTTCGTTCGCAGCACGTCGAACCTTTGCTGCAGCGTCGGGTCCATGCGCACACTGTAGTCCGTGTCGTATCCGAAATCCTCGATATGGGCCTGATAGTGGATGAACCCCACCGGACCGGAATACGAGAAATTCTCCTTGTGCTTCTCCAAGGTGACCTGCAGCGGGAACTCGAAATGAGCGGTGTGCCGTTCCAGCGGAACGCGGGTGTCGAAGTAGAGTTGTTTCGACACGCATCCCTCGTGTTCGAACTGGATCAAGTACGTCTCCTCCAAGGGAAGGTCGATGGTGAAACGGCCATTCGTCGGCATCAACTGGTACGGCGCCACATCACGCGGGATCACCGTGACCGTGGAACGGCCGGTATGGGTTCCTTTGATCACCAGCTTGCAATCCGCCTTCAGCACACCGCGTTCGGCGAAGAGCATGCACGTGGAGAGCGATAGCAGGAGGAGCGTAACGTTGCGCATGTCGATCGCACGGAAGCAAGTGGCATACCGGGAAAGGACGGTCCTTGCGAGCCGCTTCAACAGCGCTGAACATCGCCCCACCGCGGGGATGTTCGTACCCAGAACAGTTGCGGGGATCTCCTCAATCGACCCCGGACGGCCCTGGCATGCGATCGGCGCACCTGAACGCAAAACACCTCGATCATGGACCCCCGCACAGACCTGGACCGCCCCGAGACCACGCCCGCACGGCGCGATGATGAACGTCCCTTGCCGGACCCCAATGGGCCGGCCGTGGATCGCGATCAACGGATCGATGAACGCGCGGAGGAGGAGGCCCGCCAAGAGAGCGGACTGAGTGCTTCTCCAGAACGGATCGGTGCCGAGGCCGAGGAAGAGGCCCGCGCGCAGGAGGGATCGGACGACATCCTCCCCGCGACATGAGAACGCACAGTCCGGAATTCAAGGCCTTCGCCAACCTGGTGACCGCCGCCGCCGTGAACAAACGGTTGCTCATGCGCATCCTCGCGCATCTGGAGAACAAGGAAATGGAGGATATCCACGAAGAAGTGGCTGCGTTGGACACCGAGTTCCGAACGAATGTGATGCACGAACTGCTCGGTACCACCCCAGCGCCTGCGAATTCGGAGCCCGAGGCTCCGGTCCAGGAGGGCGATCTGCCCCAAGGGCGTGAGGAGGAGCGGCGGGGTCACGCATTGCCCAATGCGGAGTCCGGCCCGGGGACCACCACGGAAGGTGCACCGATCGGTCGGGATATCGAGGAGCGATCGGACGAAAGATCGGCTCAGAGCTCCACGTCGTAGAGGTCACGCTCATTCCGAGGGATGCCCGGAACGTGGAACCCGCCCGCCTCCGGGATGATCTCCATCAGGTCGAAGACCTGACAGTCGGCCGGAAGGGGTTCGAACACCAGCACGAATTCCAACGTCATACCGGGAAGAACGGGCGACCACCGGGGGGCGAGCGCGATGCCTTCCGCATGCAGCAGCGCGCTGCGATGACCGCCCGAACAAACGAGATAGGTGCTGCGCCAGATCCGGATCAGGTTCGGCTCTTCGCTGTTGAACCGGCAACGCACCGTGACCTGCCCACGTTCGTCGAGATCCGCCAACAGCTCACGCTGGAGTGCAGGTGCGATGGGCGCGACGATGGTCGGCGCGATCGGTGCTTCCACCTCGATCGGTGCTTCCACTACGCTTCCCCGGAACATGCCCGAAGATAATCCTGCGGAAGGTCACATCATCATCAGCATCCAAGCGATGAAGAGGACGACGAGGCCGATCGCCAGCAGGCGATAGCCCCACGGCATGGGTGCTCCTTTCTTGTTCATGGTCGTTGATGTTCAGGCCGCTTTGGCCAGGTGTGCTGGACGTTTGCGCATGGCCGAGCGCAACAGACGGATCACCATCCGCTCCTCCGGTGACAGGCCTCCCGCCGCGCGTATCGCCTTGGCCGCATTTTCCAATCGGTCGGTGCCGTACGCGTCCAACACCTCGGGGTGGACGTAGTACTTGCGGCACACCGTGCGCGTATTGCCCAGTTGCTTGGCCACCTGATCGAGCGCGGAGTTGATCACCTGCTTGCGCGCCGTCTCGGTTTTCACGATGGCTTGGCCCAACAGCGCCTTCGCGCAATGTACCGTGCCCTTCCAGGTACGGATGTCCTTGCTGGTGAAGTCGCCTCCGGTGATGCTCCGGATGTAATCGTTCACCATGCCCGAGTCGATCGGCTGCGGAACACCGTGTTCGTCGAGGTATTGGAACAGGTCCTGACCGGGCAGTTCCCTGCACCGCATCACCAAGCGCGACAGGCGTGAGGAGCCCAGCCGGATGTCGTGCGCGATGCCGGTCTTTCCCTTGAACACGAAGCGCAGTCCTCCCGCCCCCTTCTTCACATGCCGGTCCTTCATGGTGCTCAGACCGAAGGAACCGTTCTCCTTCGCGTAGGCATCGTTGCCCATGCGGATCTGGGTCTTGTCCATCACGGCCACCACCGTGGCCAGGACCTTTTCGGCCGGCAATCCGGGAAGGGTCAGGTGCTGCTCCACTTTCCGGCGCATGCTGCCCAGTTGCTCCCCGAACGCCAACGTATGGATGAACTTGCTGCGGCTCCGTTCCGCACTCCAATCCGGATGGTAGCGATACTGCTTGCGTCCTTTGACGTCATACCCCGTGGCCTGCAGATGCCCGTTCGCGGCGCCGCAGATGCGCACATCGGTCCATGCGGGAGGGATCGCCAAGGCGCGGATCCGTTCCAAGGTGTTCCTGTCCTTCACGGCTTTTCCGTCCTTCCGGTAGCGGAATGCATCCGGCGGGCCTTCCCGCAGGATGTCGAGGTCCTTGGATACCGTATAACGCAGTCCAGCGGCGCGTGCGGCTTGGGGGGAAGGAACACGATGAAGGGGAAGCGAACGGGGCATGGGAGGGTGGTGTGGGGTGCTGCTCCCATGGATCGCGTGCCGGATCCATCGGCCTATCGGAGCCCGCCTTCATCCCTCGTTTTCGCCTTGGATCTCCACACGATCGTGGAGGTTCCGCGACGATCTTCGGGTACGCTGCCCCTTGCCGCGTGCTTTCGGGAAGTGGTCGCGGCTTTGCTGGGAAGGACCAACGCAAACACTTCCGCCATGGACCTGACCAACCGCCTCTATTCCACCCTTTCCGAAGCCGTCGATGACCTGCGTGCCCAAGGCTACAGCGACGAGCTGAGCCTGACCGAGGATGGCCTCTTCAACAATGCGGAACCGCTCGATCCGGCGCGGTTCCACATCGACTCGTTCCATCGCTTCGAGGGCCCCAGCGATCCCGCCGACATGGGCATCGTCTACGCCATCAGTTCTCCCGAGCTCGGCTTGAAGGGCCTGTTGGTCGGCGAGTACGGTGCGAATGCGCAGGACTTCATCCATCGTATGGTACAG
>DASWWQ010000109.1:0-18479 GCA_036405935.1 Flavobacteriales bacterium | reverse complement strand
CACCTCGTCCTTGGTCATGGTGGCGGCGTTGGCGGCCTTGTTGCGGGCCTTGCTCCATTCGGCACGGCCTTGTTCGATCAGTTCGTTCAGTTCGTCCTTCGCGAGGTCTCCCTTGCGGCGCAGCTTCTTGCGCGTCTCCTTACCGGAAGCGGGGGCGAAAAGAAGTCCGAGGGTTGCTCCGACGGCGATGCCTCCGAGGAAGCCGAAAATTGCTTTTTGGGTGCTCATGGTCTGTGTGGTATCGGGATGGTTCAAGGTACGCACACCAAGGAGTGAAGATCATGCCGAAAGTCATGCTTCGTCCATGATCGTCCGACACGTCAGCAAGGGCGGGAGTTCCGAGGCTTGGCGAAGCGCTGGATCCCGCAGCGTGATGTGGAAGGAGTTCCCCGGATCGAGGGCATATGCACCGTGAACGTGGGCGAAGCGCGGGAACGCGGATGAACGGGTCAGCGCATCCGTCGATCCTTCAACCCTCCACGGCGTAGGTCAGTTGCACCAGTCCGGTATCGTAGGTGGTGCTGTCAAGAAGCCGCAAGGGTGTCCGGGGAAGCTTGCTGTACAGCGGGATACCATCGCCCAGCAACAGCGGGTGGATGGAGAGGCAGAGTTCGTCCACCAGGCCCGCCTCGAGGCATTGCGCGATCACGTCCGCACCTCCGTAGAGCCAGATGGCCTTGCCCTCGGTGCGTTTCAGGCGTTGCACCTGTACGGACAGGTCCCCTTGCAGGAATTCGGTCTCCGGCTTTGGGCCGGACAGCGTGCGCGAGAATACGTACTTGTGTTTGCCGGGCATACCACGGGGGTCGTACTTCAGCATGGCCTCGTAGCTCTTGCGGCCCATCAGCAGGGCATCACAACGGTCCAGGAAAGCGCCGATGCCGTAATCCTGGTCGGTCAGGCACCAATCGATCTCGCCCTTCGGGCCTTCGATGTAGCCGTCGAGGGTAACGGCCAGGTTGAGCAGGAGGGGGCGCATGGGAGGGTTGAAGGGTGAGACGTGAAGACGGAGAACTGAAGGAGAGCGTCCACTTCACCCTTCAAATTTCAGCCTTCATACTTCACACCTCAGCACTAGCTCTTCACCGGCACCCGCACCGCCGTGAACACCCGCTGTTTCACGCTGTAGCTGTGTCCTTTGGAGATGATGTGCACGATCATGCCCTCCACGCTGAAGGGTTCGCCTTCCTCCACATCAGCGAAGTCGCTGTAGCTGATGTCGTGACCGTCGAAGATCATCACCTGTCCGCTGCCGATGGTCTCGAGCATCTCACCGCCGGTGATCACCACGCCGGTATCCTCACCAAGGCCGATCCCGATGGCATTGGGGTTCCCCGCTACCGCTTGGGTAAGACGGCTGAAACGGCCACGCTCCACGAAATGGCTGTCGATGATCACATCATGGATCAGGCTGGCGCCGGTGGTCATCTTCACCCCGCCCTTGATCAGGCCCGAGGCGCTGTGGCCCTGGTAGATCATGGTGCTGCTCATGCACATGGCGCCTGCGCTGGTACCGGCCACCACGAAGCCATCCTCTTCGTGGTAACGGCGCTTCATCAGTTCCAGGAAGGCCGTGCCGCCGAAGATGGTGGTGAGGCGCAGCTGGTTGCCGCCGCTCATCATCACCCCATCGGCCTTGGCCAGCCGCTTGATCATGTCGGGCTTCACGTCCTTGCGATCGCGGATCTCCAACACATCCAGGTCCTTCACCCCGAGTTTTCCGAAGGCATCGCGGTAGTTCTGGGCCACTTCCTCGGGAATGCTGCTGGCGGCGGTGATCAGGGCGATGCGGGCCCCGGTGCCGCCGGATTCGTCGACCACCCGCTTCAGGATGCCGTCCTCGATGAACTTGTGCTCGAAAACGGGGTCCTTCTTCTCCGTGTTGCCTTTGTCCTCCGCGCCTCCGATGGCGATCAGTTTCCCTTTCGGTGTCATGGGTAGTTGGTTCGTCCCCCCCGGCGCCCAAGGGCACCCGCTGTGGGCAAGGCCCGTTCGCGTGCGGCGAAATTAGAGGAACGTGAAGGGATCGCGAGCTGCGGATGAAGCCCGCGCCAACGATCCGGTGTTGAGGATGGGGGCCTCATCCCGGTCCTCCGCAGGAAAGATGCCCCCTTCGGGCTTGCGGATCCGAGGCACCTTCCTAAATTCCCACCGACCCTCATCCCTTCCTATCATGCGTATCCTCGAGCTCAAGGCCATGCGAGGCCCCAACTACTGGTCGGTGAAACGGCATCATCTGATCGTTATGCGCCTCGACATCGAGGACCTCGAGCAGAAGCCAACCGACAAGATCCCGGGTTTCTATGAGCGCATCACCACGCTGCTGCCCACCATGTACAGCCACCGCTGCAGCGAGGACCATGAGGGCGGCTTCTGGGAAAGGGTGAAGCGCGGCACCTGGATGGGCCACGTGATCGAGCACATCGCCTTGGAGATCCAGACGCTGGCCGGCATGGAGACCGGCTTCGGCCGCACCCGTAGCACGCGCGACACCGGCATCTACAACGTGGTGTTCAGCTACGTGGAGGAACCCGTGGGCCTTTATGCCGCCAAGGCCGCGGTCCGCATCGCCGAGGCCCTTGTCAGTGGCGCTCCGTACGACCTCGCCGACGACCTCCAGAAGATGCGCGAACTGCGCGAGGAGAGCCGCCTCGGACCCAGCACCGGTAGCATCGTGGCGGAAGCCGTCTCCCGGGGCATCCCGTACCTGCGCCTGAACGGTCAGAGCCTGGTGCAACTGGGCCATGGCATCCATCAGAAGCGGATCCGCGCCACCATCACCAGCCGAACGAGCAACATCGGCGTGGAGATCGCCTGCGACAAGGAGGAGACCAAACAACTGCTCGAGAGCTACGAGATCCCCGTGCCCAAGGGCCGCGTGGTGCGCACCGAGGAAGGACTGAAGGACGCGTTGGAAGTGGTGGGTTATCCCTGCGTGATCAAGCCCATAGGAGGGAACCACGGACGCGGTGCCACCATCGGCATCAAGACCTGGGAAGAGGCCGTTCCGGCGCTGGCGAAAGCCAAGGAGATCAGCCGCAGCGCCATCGTGGAGCGCTACATCACCGGACTGGACCATCGCCTGCTGGTGATCGACCACCGTTTCATCTGCGCAGCGAAACGCACACCGGCCTGTGTGGTCGGCGATGGCGAGCGCACCATCGCGCAACTCGCGGAGGAGGTCAACAAGGATCCGCGCCGGGGCTACGGACATGAGAACGTGCTCACGCGCATCGACATCGACGATCACACGCTGAAACTGCTCGCGTTGAAGGACCTTACGCCGGACAGCGTACCGAAGAAGGATGAGGTGATCTACCTGAAGGCCACCGCCAACCTCAGTACGGGCGGCACCGCCGACGACGTCACCGAGGTGGTGCACCCGTTCAACGTGTTCCTCGCCGAACGCATCAGCCGCATCATCGACCTGGACATCTGCGGCATCGACATCATGACGGACGACATCAGCCTGCCGCTGAACGAGAGCGGTGGCGCCGTGCTGGAGGTGAACGCCGCGCCCGGCTTCCGCATGCACCTCGATCCCACCGGTGGCCTGGGCCGGAACGTGGCCGAGCCCGTGGTGGACATGCTCTTCCCGCCCGGCGCCCCCAGCCGTATCCCCATCATCGCCATCACCGGCACGAACGGGAAGACCACCACCACGCGCCTCACCGCACACCTCATGCGCAGCGTGGGCTACAAGGTGGGCATGACCTGCAGCGACGGCGTCTACATCCAGAACCGCCTCCTGATGAAGGGCGATTGCACCGGTCCGGCCAGCGCGCAGTTCGTGCTGAAGGAACCGGTGGTGGACATGGCCGTGCTGGAGACGGCCCGCGGTGGTCTGGTCCGCAGCGGCCTCGGATTCGAGCATTGCGACGTGGCCATCGTCACCAACGTGGCAGCGGACCATCTTGGACTGAAGGACATCCACACGTTGGAGGATCTCGCCCATGTGAAGAGCACCGTGCCCCGCAGCGTACGCCAGGACGGTTACGCCATCCTTAACGCGGACGACGAGCTGGTGATGGCCATGCGCAAGCAGACCAACTGCAGGATCGCGCTGTTCAGCCTGGACGAGAACAACCGCTTGGTCCGCCAGCACTGCAAGCTCGGTGGCCTGGCGGCGATCTACGAGAACGGCTTCATCACCATCAGCAAAGGGGAGTGGAAGCTGCGCATCGAGAAGGCCGTGAACATCCCGCTGACCTACGGTGGCAAGGCGGTCTTCAACATCCAGAACGTGCTGCCGGCGGTGCTGGCGGCCTTCGTGCGCGGGGTGAAGGTGGAGGAACTGCGTGAGGCGTTGATGACCTTCGTGCCGAGCGCCACGCAGACCCCGGGCCGTATGAACCTCTTCCAGTTCCGCAACTTCCAGGTGATGGTGGACTACGCCCACAATCCGCACGGATTCGAGGCCTTGGGCAAGTTCCTCAGCAAGGTGCCGGACAGCCCCAAGATCGGTGTCATCGCCGGCGTGGGCGATCGCCGCGACGAGGACACGGTGAACCTCGGCCGCCTCAGCGCGCAGATGTTCGACGAGATCATCATCCGCCAGGACCGCAACCTCCGCGGCAAGAGCGACGACGAGATCATCGCCCTCATGGTGAAAGGCATCAAGGAGATCGACCCTGACAAGAACTACACGATCATCAAGAAGGAGGACGAGGCCATCCGCCATGCCATCAGCAAGGCGCCCAAGGGCAGCTTCGTCACCCTCTGCAGCGATGTGGTGCCCGACGCCCTCGCCCTCGTCCTGAGACTGAAGGAAGAGGATGAGAAGGTCGATTTCGACAAGGCCGATATCCCGAACCGGAACAAGGAGTTGGTGGGGTGATGGAAGTGACGACCGTGTCTGCGACCGACCAGAAGCCACCAGCGGATCCCGTCGATCCTAACGCTTATCCGGAATTGGGTACACGCGTGCGATCCATCATGGTCGATTCGGTCGTGCTCATTGCATTGATGTTCATGGCCGGGTATCTCTTCGAGCATTGGCGCTCAGCACCCGACGACGCGCGCATGTGGGTATTCGTGTTCATTTGGTTCGGATATGAGACCTTGGCCATGGCGTTCGGTGCAACCGTGGGTAACGCGGTTGCCGGCATCCGGTGCAGGATGAACACGGACGAAAGCCGGACGATCGGACTGTTCCGGTCGTTCATCCGATACAGTATCAAGCTGCCATTGGGTTGGCTCGCATTCTTGACCATGGGCAAAGATCCCAAGCGCAGGGCTTTGCACGACTTGGTTGCTGGGACCGTCATGGTAAAGGCGTGAGGCTTTTCTTTTTGCAGGGTCCCGCCCGGGGTGCATTGCAACCCCGCTCTGTGGCGAGCGTCACGTTCGTGCGCCCTCTTCCCCGCACTGTCACTCCGTGTTGAGGTCATTCGGTGCAAGGCTCAGGATCCACAGGCAGCGTTCCGGATCGGTTGGCGGCATCTGTTGCTCCAGCTAGGTTTACGGAACAATGAGCAAGAAGGCGTTGCCGCGGTGAGCGATGAATTGGTGATGACCCGCATCCATACGGTCCGGGGCAAAGGGTGATGCTCGATAGTGACCTGGCCGAGCTGTATCAAGTGGAAACGCGCGTGCTGAACCAAGCTGTAAAGCGGAATCCGACCCGCTTCCCAGAGGACTTCATGTTCGTTCTTTCCGTGGAGGAATGGGAGATCTTGAAGTCACGGATCGTGACATCAAGTTGGGGCGGCCGCCGAAAACTCCCATCGGTATTCACGGAGCAAGGTGTGGCCATGCTCTCCAGCGTACTGAGCAGTGAAGCCAACACTCGCGCGAGCGTCACGCTCGTGCGTCGGTGAGGACTGAGGTGTTCCGTAGCCACTGCCTTGGCTCGCCCTTCGCGGTGGACCAGCTGGACGGAGTGGCTTCGCTCCGTCCACCTGGTCCACCGAACCGCTGCGTAGCGACCTTTGTTCTCCCGTGCCATGAAGTATCTGCTTACCTCCATCACCCTTTCGCTCATGTCCATCACCGCGGCCGCTCAGGAGTTGAAACCCATCGCCTACACGGACGGTGAACAGAAGCTCAATGGCCTGGTGAGTGACAATGCCGGCAGAAGGCTTCCGGGCGTACTGGTGCTACCGGCCTGGATGGGCATCGACGATGAAGCCCGTACCGCCGCCAAGGAACTGGCGAAGCAGGGCTACCTCGTGTTCATCGCCGATATCTACGGGGAAGGCCAAGTGCCCGCGAACGCCACGGAGGCGAAGGCGATCGCCACGCGGTACAAGACCGATTTCGCCGCCTATCAGCATCGCATCGCCCTCGCACTGGAACAATTGAAGAAGGCCGGTGCGGACCCCGGTCGCATCGCGGTGATCGGCTACTGCTTCGGCGGCACGGGTGCGCTGGAAGCCGCGCGGGCACAGCTTCCGGTGAAAGGGGTGGTGTCCATCCACGGAGGTCTGGGCAAGGGCGATCGTGCGAACGGACCGTTGACCACCAGCATCCTCATCCAACATCCGGAGGCCGACGCATCCGTCAGCAAGGAGGATATGGCGAGCGTCGTCAACGAGATGAACGCGGCGAAGGCCGATTGGCAGCTGATCACCTATGCGCACTGCGGCCACACCTTCACCAACCCGGCGAGCAAGGACTACAACAAGCGGATGGCCGATCGGGCCTGGCAGCACCTGCTGGTCTTCCTGAAGGAGGTACTGGGATGAAGGCGTTCAGCGTCGCATGACCATCACCTTCGAACGCAGCACTCGATCACTGGCCCGGATCTCCAATACGTAGACACCTTGGACCAGGTCGGCAGGAAGATGCATCCGGTTGATGCCCGTTGCGGACCATCCTTCACGACGCACCAGGCTTCCGTCCAAGGCCAGGAGGGAAGCGGTGAATGGCCCTGCCCATGTGCCATCCAGATGGATGTTGATCTGTTCGGTGGCCGGTTGCGGGAACACGTGCAGGATTTCCGTGGTGCCTTCAGGTAGGCTGGTACCGATGTCGTTGAGGTAACGCGCATAGCTGGCCACGCGTGCCGTGCCGGTGCCATATCCGGCCACGATGATGCGGTCCTCCTGGTCCATGGCCATGTCGAAGGCCCGGTCGTAGGAGCCGCTGACATCGGTGTGCACCAAGCCTTCATCCGCGAAGGAGGCATCGAGCGATCCATCGTCCAGGAGGCGCATCAGGAAGAAGTCATTGTTCGCAGGGCCACCGGTCTGCACCCGGAAACCGGAGACGAGCAACTTGCCATCGGGCTGGGCGAGGATGGCGCGGGCCTGCCCCCACTGCGGTGTGAAATAGGGAAGGAATTCGATGCCACCCGTTCCGAAGTCCATGTCCGGAGCACCGTTGCTTTCGAAAAGCCCCACGATCGGTTGGTCATCGGATCCGGAGAAGCTGCGATGACCGCACACGGAGATCCGGCCATCCTCCAGCAGGCTCATCCCGCGCATGAACTCCGTGGCGCCGCCACCGACATCGATCGTCGTGACCCCGGCATCACCGAAATCCGGATCAAGAAGACCTGCCTCGTCGAAGCGCGCCAGCAACCAATCCGAGCCTTCCTTGCCCGCGATGTGATAGCCGCCTACGATCACCTGGCCGTCGTTCTGCACCTCCAGGCACAGGCCGGTGCTGAAGGGTACACCGGTGACCGATACGCCATTGGTGCCGAACCCCGGGTCCAATTCGCCGTCGGCGCTGAAACGGGCGCAGGCGATCCCGCTCTCCCCTTCCTCACCCACCACCACGATCCGGTCATCGGGCAGGATGCGCATGGCCCAGGCCGATTGGAAGCCGAACTCGGCGTTGTAGGGGGAGGAGACGAAGCCGTTGTCGCCGAAGTCCGGATCGGGTGTACCATCGGGCAGGAAGCCGAGGAGCATCGCGTTGCCGTCCAAGTTGATATCGTACACCAGTCCCGCGACGATGATGCGCCCCGTGCTCTGCACGCCCACGGCATAGGCATAGCGCAACTCCTGGGCACTGGCGGAATGCACTTGTCCGGCCGTGCCGAACGACGGGTCGGGATCACCGTTGTCCAGGAACCGCTGCACGAAGGCGATCACATGGGTTCCGTCCTCGGTCCATCCGGCGCCGATGATCCTGCCATCGGGCTGAACGGCCACGGCATGGACCTCATCATCGAAGCTCAGCAGGTCTGAGGTCAGCAGACCATCGTCGCTGAAGCTGGGGTCGAGTGTGCCAGCCTGGGCCACCAGCAGCAGGGGGGCGAGGGCGAAGCAGGAGGAGATGGAGCGGCGCATGGGAGCAAGGATGTTCCCGAAGGTCGTCAAGCGTGCCGGCATCGGCAAACGGTCGGTGGAACCTTAGTCGATCCGCCCGTGGTACACCCGCTTCACCGCGCAGTACAACGCGTTCAGTTCCTTCCTTTCGAACACCTGATAGGCGGGCCGGATGCTGTCCATCTCCGCGGGCGTCCATTCCGATGGTACGAAGCGGATGGTATCGGCGAGTTCCGTCGCAGCGGGTGTCTCCCGGTCCACCAGGCCGATGGTATCGCCTTTGGCATCGGTGCCGATGATGAAGTTGGGGAACACCACCAGGTCGAAGGGAAAAGTGGCTTGGAAGTAGATGACGCGCACCATCGCGGTGTCCTTCTGCAGCTCATGGGTCCATCGCGCGCGGCATTGCTCCATGCGCGCATTGCGTTCCGCCCAACGCTTCTCCCGCATACCGGAGCAGCCCAGCAGGAGGGGCACGGACAACAGAAGGGCCGATAGTGGTCGGCACCAGGTCACCTTGGGCCCGCGCGCCGACGCCGGAGCGCTTTGTCGCACATCGCCATAGCCGGCTTCGGCGACGGCGCGGCGCAGGCGCCCGAAGGGGAGTCGGGGCGGACACTGGAGCAACGTGGTCCTCACTTCCGCAGGGCGCGTGCCAGGACGATCAGGAGCACCGCGCCCACGGTGGCACATATCAACTGACCGATGATGCTGGTGGTGGCCAGACCCAGCATTCCGAACACCCAGCCGCCCACCAGACCGCCCACGATACCGAGGATGATGTTGATGCCGAGGCCGTAACCTTCTCCCTTCATGATCTGTCCGGCCAGCCATCCGGCCACGCCCCCGATCAGGAGGCTCCAAAGAAGTACCATGGCGATCGTGCACGGGATGGTTGCCCGGCGCGCTGAAAGTAGGTGAGGTGGGGAAATGAAGAAGCCCCCGGGAATACCGGGGGCTTCTTGGATGGTTGCTGGACCTACTTGGCAGCGACCGGTTCGGCCACCACAGCGCGGCGCTTCTCCTGGATGCGGGCGCTCTTGCCGCGACGATCGCGGAGGTAGAAGATACGTGCACGACGCACTTGGCCCACTTTGTTGTGGTCGATCTTCTCGATGAAGGGGGAGGCGATCGGGAAGATCCGCTCCACGCCCACGTTGCCGCTCATCTTACGAACGGTGAAGGTGGCGGTGCTGCCCGAGCCCTTGCGCTGGATCACCACGCCTTGGAACTGCTGGATACGCTCCTTGTTACCCTCGCTGATGCGGTAGTGTACGGTGATGGTGTCGCCGGCCTTGAAGTCGGGATATTGCTTCACAGGGGCCCACTCTTTCTCGAGTTGCTTGATCTTGTCCATGGCGCTCAGCGGTTTACGGCGGGTCTCGCCCGCAATTGGGGCCGCAATATTAGTGAAAGATCCCTACCGAACGGTATTCCTATGCAGGATCTTGCCCGTCAAGCAGTTCCGGACGCCTTTCGCGGGTACGTTCCACGCTCCGTTCGTGGCGCCAGGCATGGATCCGCGCCTCATGGCCGCTCTGGAGCACCTCCGGCACGTTCCAGCCGTTGTAGGTGGCCGGACGGCTGTAAGTGGGGGGGGCCACCAGACCGTCCTGGAAACTGTCCGACAGGGCCGAGGTCTCATCGTTCAACACCCCCGGAAGCAAGCGGATCAGGGCATCGCTGAGCACTGCGGCGGGCAGTTCACCCCCGCTGAGCACGTAGTTGCCGATGCTGATCTCATGCGTGATGAGGTGTTCACGCACCCGCTCGTCCACCCCTTTGTAGTGCCCGCAGAGGATCAGCAGGTTCGTCCAGCGGCTCATGCGGTTGGCCATCGGTTGGTCCAGCAGCGCGCCGTCCGGGCTCATGTAGATCACGGCGTCGTAGGCGCGCTGTTCCTTGAAATGGAGGATGGCCCGGTGGATGGGTTCCACCAGCATCACCATGCCGGCGCCACCGCCGAAGGCATAGTCGTCCAACCTTTTGTGCTTGTCGGTGGCGAACTGCCGCAGGTCGTGCACGTGCACCTCCGCCAGCCCCTTCTTGCGGGCCCGGGCCAGGATGCTGTCGTTGAAATAGCTGTCCAACAGGGCCGGAACGGCGGAGAGGATGTCGATGCGCATGCCGGGGTCGTACGGTCGGACGCAAAGGTGGGCAGAACTGCGCAACGGGGTTGGACGGGGACCGGCCGGTGCGTTTAACTTCGGCACCGAACTTGCCAGCCGGCATCATCACAATCTTCCATGAAGCGTTACATCACCCTCGCTGCGACCGCCGCACTCTTCCTGGCCGCCCAAGCACAGAAGCAGCCCTACGAGGACCTGCTCGTGAAGTTCGTTGACGAGAAGTATGAGGATTGCCTGGCCAAGGCCGATATGTACGTGCAGCGCGAATCCACCAAGAAGGATGCCTTGCCGTACCTGTACATGAGCATGTGCTACTACGAGATGAGCAAGATCGAGAAGTACACGGCCATGGAAGAGTACAAAAAGGCCGACAAGGAGGCCCTGAAATGGGCCGAGAAGTACCGCAAGAAGGACAAGAACAAGGAGTACTTCGACAACTACGCCGATTTCTGGAGCGAACTCAATACCCAAGCGCAGGACAAGGGCCTTCAGTTCTATGATGAAGGGGCCAAGGGCATGAGCAAGGCCAAGCAGACCTTCGATGCGATGACGGGCTACTACCCCGAGAACCCCGGTGCATGGCTGATGCTCGGACTCACCCAGCTGAAGACGAACCTGGTGAAGGAGGGCGAGATCAGCCTCACCAAGTTCCGCGAAGCGCTCGATGCGGCCGGCGGTGTGGCCAACCTGCCCGAGGACCAGAAGAAGCTCATGGGGGCTTCGTTGATCAAGTATGCCGAGCATCTCGATTCCAAGGGCGATAGCAGCGGTGCCAAGGCCGCGATCGCCCTCGGTGCCGATGCCCTCAAGGACGATCCCGAATTCAAGGTGGCGATCCAGACCTACAACTGATCATCCCCGCGATACGGTGAACAGGCGGTCTTCGGGCCGCCTTGTTCGTTTTGATCCCATTCTTTTCTCTCCGCAGATGGCCGTCCTAACGGACGTCCCGCTCGGGGGAGAGCCTCCGCTTAGGAGGATCATCTGCGCCATCTGCGGATGGATCTTGATGCGCGGCCCTTATTCGGAGTAGCCCCACACAAGCCTCTCGTACTGTAGGCGGCTGTTCCCGAAATTCAGCAGAAGACCTCGTCGCAGACCGGTCCCTTTCAGGTAGTTCATCACCTGCGCTTGATCGGCGCTGGATAGTGTTCGAATGGCCTTGAGCTCCACCACGATCGAATCCCAGCAGACCAGGTCGGCCCGATAGGAGCAGACCAGTCTTTCGCCTTTGTAGAAGATGGGTATGGAGACCTGAGTGACAAAAGGGACCCGGCGGTTCACCAGTTCCCGGCACAGAGCTTCTTGGTAGACATTCTCCAAGAACCCGTGGCCCAGGACGGAATGAACCTCCATGGCTGCACCGATGATGGCGAAGGTGTCCGGGTCGCGGTTGGGCATGCAGTACGGACGGAGCGACTGGGAATGGTCACGGGGCTGCCGATGCGTGCATTGTGGGCGTACTTGTTAAGGAGCCTCCGTTAGGAGCATCATCAGCGTCATCTGCGGATGAATTCACTTCCTCCTCCGTTCGGGCACGAAGAACATCAGCAGCGCCGGCAGCAGGAGCAGCTCCGCCACGAATGCGAAGGCCAGCGTCAAGGTGATGAGCAGGCCCATATGGAAGATGCTTCCGAAGTCGGAGAACATGAGCGTCACGAATCCGGAGAGCAGCATCAGTCCGGTGACGGTAACGGCCTTGCCCGTGGTGAGATAGGTGCGTTTCAGGGCGTAGAGCGGGTGTTTGCCCGTACGCAGTTCCTGCCTCAGCTTGGCCAACATATGGATGGTGTCATCCTCGGCGATGCCGAAGGCGATGGAGAAGATGATGGCGGTGCTCACCTTCAAGGCGATGCCGCAGAAGCCCATCACGCCGGCGATGAAGGCCAATGGTACAAGGTTCGGAAGAAGGGCCACCAGCACCATGCGCCAATCGCGGAAGAACCACATCATGATCAACGCTGTGAGCAGCACCGCCAGCCCCATGCCGCGCATCAGCTGACCGCTCAAGGTCGCATTGTTCCGATCGATGAGGAAAGCCATGCCCGTCTGATGGAAGTCCACCTTCGTGCGGTCCGTATGCTCGGCGATGAACTTCTCGAGCATGGTGTTGCGCTGCATGTTGAGGTATCCACCGGCATCCACCATACGTCCGGAAAGGCGGGCCGTCCGTCCATCCTCGCTGACGAGGGTCTGCAGGTTGGTGCCTCCCAGCAGCGTGGCCCGTTGGGCCATGCGGGCCGTGTCGAAGCTGTCCGCAGGCAAGGTGTAGTATTCGGCCTGTCCACCGTTGAAGGCCTTGTTCAACGAACGCATCAAGGTGACCGGTGAAAGGATGCTGTGCGCGGCGAAACGTTGCTCCACCTCGGTCTGCACGCGCTCGATATCGCGGAGCACGCTCGGGTCCCACACGGTGAGCGAGCTGTCCTTCACGGTGATCTCCAGTTCGAAGGGCCGCACACCGCCGAACGAACGATCGAAGAAGCGATAGCCCAATCGTTCCTGTTCCTGCTCGGGCCAATCGTCCAGCAGGTAGTTGTCCACCTTGATCCGCGAGGCCCCCCATAGGCCCGCCACCGTCACCGCCCCGAAAACCACCAGGATGCCGGTGCGATGCCGGACGGTCCATCGGAAGAGACGTGGCAGGCGCGCATCCCAAGGCGAGGTGGTGAGCCGGGGTGTCAGCAGGCGCCGTTCCGGGAGGAACACCAGCAGTGCGGGCAGCAGGGTGAAGGCCAGCACGAAGGTGAGGAGCACGCCGATGCCCGTGTACCAACCGAATTCCTGCAGCGGTACGATGCTCGCGGTGCCCAAGGTGGCGAACCCGATGCCGGCGGTGATCGCCGTCAACAACGTGGGCAGCCCCACTTCACGGTAGGTGTTGGCGATGGCCCGGCGCTTGGGCGTTCCCGCACGCAGCTCATCGAGATAGCATTCGAGGATGTGCACCACATCGCTCATGCCCACCACGAAAAGGATGGTGGGCAGCAGCATGGTGAGGATGCCCAAGGGCTTGCCCAACAAGGTCATCAGTCCCACCTGCCACAGGATCGCGAGGCCCACGGTGAACACCGGAACCAGTACACCGGTGATCGAACGGAAGCCGAACCAGAGGAACACGGACAGCAACAGGATGGCGGAACCCAGGAAGAGGAAGAGCTCGTGCACCATCATGCGGATGTAGTGGTGCTGCCCGTGCACGCGTCCGGCCAGGTGCACGTCCGTCAGTCCGCTCGTTGCGATCTCCGCATCCACGTTCGCCAACAACGCATCGCTCTTCACCTTGGAAAGTCCATGCTCGCAGTTCACGATCAGCAGCAGGGCCTTGCCATCTTCGGCGAAGAAGGCCGATCGGATGCGCGGATCCCGCGCGATCCGGGCCGAGTCGATGCGCAGCAGCGTATCGTTGTCGAGGCGCAGGTAGGGCGTGGCGAAGGCCCCGAGCGGGGTGATGATGGGCTCCTCCAGCCGGGTGGGGCTGATCACGGAGGATACGTAAGGGATCTTCTGCAGTCGCGAAACGAGGGAGTCGACCTGCACGAGGAAGCCGCGTTCGTAGATGCCCCGTGCGCGCGGTATGCCCACCAGCAGGAAATCATTATCGCTCCCGAAGCGTTCGCGGAACGTGTTGTAGCGGTCCAGCTCGGGGTCGTCCTTGGGGAAGAACTTCTCGAAGTCGAAGTCGAGACGGGCATTGCGCAAGGCCAGTCCGAACACCACCGAAACGATGCCGATGAGCAGCAGGGCGATGCGGGCCTGGCGCGGCGCCAGCAGGCGTTCGATGCGGGAAGGTGACCGGTCCATCCATGCCGGCCGGGGGCCGGGCGGCACGAAGTTGGGGCACCCGCGCGGAACCCCGGATACTTTTGCGCCGATGAGGATGATGCAACGTGTTCTCGTGCTGGTCGCTCTTGTGGCGGCCATGGACCCGGTGAGGGCAGGGAAGCTCGAGAAGGCCTTCGAGGCCTTGGCGGAGTACGACTACTTCAAGGCGCGTCGCCTCTTCCGGGAGCAGGCCCCGAAACATCCGGCGCCGGCCTACTACGGGCTCAGCGTGATCGCCTCACGTACGGACAATCCCTTCCACCACCTCGATTCGAGCTACACCTTCATCCTGCGCGCCGATTCGGCCTTCAGCGTTTCGCGCGGCAAGGACAGCGTGTGGTACGCGGCAATGGGTGCCGACCGGGCCGCGATCCGGGCGCAGAAACGCAACATCGAGCAGCAGGCGTGGAAGCTGGCCGATGAGGCGGGTTCCATGGCGGCCTACGTGGCCTTCATCCAGCGCTATACCACCGCTCCGGAAAAAGCCGATGCCATCCGGGAGCGCGACCACCTGGCCTTCCAGGATGTACGGAAGCTCAACACGGCCAAGGCCTATCGCGATTTCCTTGAAGGGTATCCCGAGGCGGAGGAAGCACTCGAGGCCCGCTCCCGCTGGCAGGAGGCGCTCTACCGCGAGTCGGTGACCGCAGGCACGCCCGAGGCCTACGAGCGTTTCATCAACGAGCACACGGAGAGCCCCTACCTCGCCGAAGCGCAGGACGAGCTCTACCGGCGCAGCACGCCGGACCGCACCCCCGCACAGCTGCAGGCCTTCATCCGGCGGTATCCGCAGAACCCCAATCGCAACGAGGCTTGGCGCGTGTTGTACGAGGTGAGCACCAAGGACCTCAGTGCGGAGAGCATCGCCCGTTTCGCGGAGGAACATCCGGACTATCCCTTCCTCGCCGAGTTGGAGGACGACCATCGCGCGGCCGGACTGCACCTCTATCCCTTCCGCAGCCGTGAGCGGTGGGGTTTCGTGGACGCGGAAGGCAAGGAGCGCATCCCGGCCATCTACGATTTTGCCGAACCCTTCGAACAAGGGCAGGCCTTGGTGGGGCTCGGGGAACACACCGGCACCATCAACAAGATGGGCAAGGAGGTGGTGCCGATCCTATACGAGGATGTGCTGGATTTCAGCGAGGGGCTGGCCACGGTGGAACGCAACGATTCCGCAGGTGCCGTGGACCGCACGGGTAGGCTTACGGTGCCGCTGCGTTTCTCGGAGGTGGGCGAGTTCGTGGACGGGATGGCCTACGCGGCCTCCGGCGGCAAGTACGGTTACATCGATGCGAAGGGGGATGTCCTGATCGCCATGGACCTCGATGGGGCCTCGACCTTCCAGAACGGGGTGGCCGTGGTGCAGCGCGATGGCGCCTTCGGGGTCATCGATGCGCGTGGCGCTTCCGTGGTGCCCTTCCGCTATTCTTGGATCGATGTCTCCCAACGGGGCATCTGGCGGGTCCGCATCGGTTCACAGATGGGCCTGTTGAGCGCTTTCGGTGATGTGTTGCTACCCGTGGAACATCAGCACATCGGACTCTTCAACGACGGTCGTGCCCTGGTGATCGATGGAGATAGATGCGGCTATGTGGGCGTTGACGGGCAGTGGGCGATCCCCCAGCGTTTCGAGGCCACGGGCATCACCCCGAACATCGGCGACTTCCACAACGGCGTGGCACGGGTGTCCACCGGCGGCAAACTGGGCCTCATCGACATCCACGGCGAGCGGGTGTTCCCGCCGCAGTATGTGGACATCGGTGTGATGGAAAGCGAGGTGGTGCCCGTGAAGAAGAAGAACAAGTGGGGCTACGCCGGGCGTGGCTTCAATACGGTGGCCGAGGCGAAGTACGATGCGGCCTGGGAGATGCACGAAGGTCATGCCCGCATCAAGGTCGGCGATCTCTTCGGCCTGATCGATAGCACGGGCAAGGAGGTGCTGAAGCCCACTTGGACCGCCCTGAGCGATGTGCGCAAAGGTCTGCTCACCGCCGCCGGCAAGGACGGCACCGGCCTCATCGATATCAACGGTCGCGTGGTGGTGCCGCTCCAGTACACCACGGTGGAAGTGGTGGACGACCGGATGGTGAAAGTGACCCGTGGCGACCGGTTCGCCTACGTGGCGCTGAATACGGGCGAGGTGATCTGGAAGGAGACGGGCTTCGACATGGCCGGCTCAACGGACTAGCGTCACGCTGCCGAGCCGTTCGGTCTGGCCGAGCCCGTCATCGCCCACGGCGCGGTAGAACAGCCGCCAAGTGTAGACATCCATCGGTGCCTCCTGGCCGTTGTAGTGGCCATCCCAACCCATGCTTGGCGAGGAAGCGTTGAACACCAGTTGTCCCCAACGGTCGAAGATCATGAAGCTGAACTCGAGGAATTCACCCGTGACCAGGGGCAGATAGAGGTCGTTCACGCCATCGCCGTCCGGCGTGAATGCATTGGGCAGGTGGACCAGCGGCACACAATCGCCGGGCACCACTTCCACCGAATCCCAAGCGGAGATACAGGGGCCTTCGACCTGGACATGGTACACACCTGGATCGATCACCTGGATCCACGACTGGGTGGAGCCGGTGTTCCAGCGGTAGGTGGCCTCGGGCAAGGCGACGTCCAGGGTCAGCATGCGCCCGAAGCAGATGATCGCTTCATCGGGCAGAACGGTCTCGCGGATCACGGGACGCTCGGTGATCGTCACCGCATCGTTGGAACTGCAGCCTTGGGTGGTGAACTGCACGGTGTAGGTGCCTCCGACATGGATACGCAGGGAATCCAGCGTGCTGCCATCGTTCCACAGAACGTCCGCGGCTCCCGGCACCACGAGGAGCAGCATCGAGTCGCCGGTACACAGGATCCGGTCCGGCCCCAGGTCGGGTATGGGCAGGTCCACCAGACCAACGGTGATGGCATCCCCGGAGAGGCAACCGCTGAGGTCGACCGTTACGCTGTAGCTGCCGGCATCATCCACCATGATGCCCGGCGCCACCGCGCCCGTGCTCCAGGTCACCGTTGCGCCGGGAGCATCCACCGCAAGGGACAGTTCGGCATATGGACAGATCAAGGTGTCCGGACCAAGGTCCACCGGCACGGGCTGCACGCGTTCCACGCTCACCTGGGCGGTCACGGCGCACTCCCCCAAGGTCACCGTTACCTCATGGTCGCCTTCGCCGAGGACCTGTGCGGAGGCGGTGGATCCATCCTGCCAGAGGTAGGTGGCGCCCGGCTGCGCGACGTCCACGGGCCAGAGGGCATCGGCGCACAGCACGGTATCGGTTGGCCATTGCACCACGGGCATCGGGGCGTTGCCGATGGTGATGGTGTCGGTGCCCGTGCAGCCTTGCACGGTCACCGCCACGTTCCACGATCCCGGTCCCACCTGGATCGTGGGGGCGGTACTGCCGTTGTTCCAGAGGTAGGAACCACCGGCCGAGGTGGCATCCAGTACCACTTGTTCACCGGCGCACAGCAAGGTGTCGTTACCGATCTGCACCACGGGGATGGGCACATCGGTGATGACGTTGGTATCGGTGGCGATGCAGTCCGACAGGGTGGCCCTCACCCAGTATTCACCGCCTTGGCCGACCATGCGTTCGGGAGTGGTTGATCCATCGTCCCAGAGCAGGGAAGCGCCGGCCGCGGTGATGGCCTCGAGTTCGATGGTGCTGTTCGCGCAGAGCCCTTGGTCCGCGCCGAGATCGATCGCTGGAAGATCCGTGTAGTCCACCGTGATGTATTCCACGAACGCACATCCTTGGATGGTCACGTTCACCCAATATTCATCCGCCTCGGTCACCGTGATGCCGGCCGTGGTGGCACCGGTGCTCCAGGTCGTGCTGCCTGGAGGAGCGAGCACCGCGAGGGCCAACTCCTCACCGGGGCACAGCGTGGTGTCGTTGCCGAGTTCGATCTCCGCAGGCTCCACGTATTCGATCGTTACTTCATCCGAACCGGAACAACCCGCTCCATTGGTCACGGTCACACTGTAATCGCCGTCCTGCGTAACAGCGAACTGGCTGGCGGTGGAGCCATCCTGCCAGAGGTGGCCGAAACCGTTGAAGCCCGGATCCAAGGTGTAGGCGGTGCCTGGACACAGGACCTGGTCGCCACCGAGGTCCACCTGCGGGGCGGCCACGAGGGTGATGTCGATCTCGTCGGTGACGGAGCAGGCACCGAAGAACACCTCCACCCAATGCAGGGCACTGTTGCTGGTGGTCAAGGAAGGCAGCGTGCTCCCGTTCTGCCAGAGGTAGCCCGTGGCGCCCGGTGTGGTAGCGTCCAGCAACAGGTCCACGCCTGCGCAGATGTT
>DASWWQ010000108.1:0-7233 GCA_036405935.1 Flavobacteriales bacterium | reverse complement strand
AGGTCTGCCGGCAGCGCTCGTGGTCGTTGTAGGTGGTGCGGATGATGCCCGGCCAGGGGAACTTGATGCAGAGCAATCCTTCCTCCTCGTTGGCGGTGATCTCCTTGCCATCGGCAGTCAGCAGCACGGGTTGGATCCCCGGCAAGGGCCAAGCCGCGTGGCTCGGTTTCTCGTCGTTCACGTTGGCCAGCGTACTGATCATGATGCCGCCGGTCTCGGTCTGCCACCAAGTGTCCACCACCGGACAGCGGTCCTTGCCCACGTGCAGCTTGTACCAGTACCAAGCCTCCTCGTTGATCGGTTCGCCCACGCTGCCGATCACCTTCAGCGAATCCAGCGAATAGGCCAGCACGTGGTCCAGTCCAGCGGCCATGAGGCTGCGGATGGCGGTGGGTGCGGTATAGAAGATGTTGACCCCATGCTTGTCGATCACCTGCCAGAAACGGCCGGCATCGGGGAAGGTGGGCACGCCCTCGAACACCATGGTGGTGGCCCCGGCCAACAACGGACCGTAGATGATGTAACTGTGCCCGGTGATCCATCCGATGTCCGCCGTGCACCAGTAGATGTCGCTCTCCTCGTACTGGAACACGTTACGGAACGTATAGTCGCTGTAGACCATGTAGCCGCCGCAGGTATGCACCACACCCTTGGGTTTGCCGGTGCTGCCGCTGGTGTACAGGATGAAGAGCGGATCCTCGGCGTCCATCACCTCCGCAGGGCAGTTCCTGTCCACGTGCTTCAACTCATCGTGCAGCCACACGTCGCGACCCTCCTGCATGTTCACGGCCCAGGCGAGGCGTTCGGTGACGATCACCTTCCTCACGCTGGGGCACGTTTCCAAGGCTTCGTCCACCACCCGCTTCACGGGGATCTGCTTGTGACCACGGTTGAGGCCGTCGCTGGTCAGCACCATGCTGCACTCCGCGTCGTTGATGCGATCGGCAATGCTCTGGGCACTGAAGCCGCAGAACACCACGGAATGGATGGCACCGATGCGGGCGCAGGCCAGCACGGCGATCACCAGCTCGGGCACCATGGGCATGTAGATGCAGATGCGATCGCCCTTCTTCGCACCGTTGCGCTTGAGCACGTTGGCGTACATGCACACGCGCTCGTGCAGTTCCCGGTAGGTCAGGCGCACGAAGCGCTCGTGGGGATCGTTCGGCTCCCAGATCAGGGCGAGCTTGTTGCCCCGCTTCTTCAGGTGCCGATCGAGGCAGTTCTCGGTGATGTTCAGCTTACCGCCGGCGAACCACTTGGTCTCCGCCTTCCCGAAATCCCACTCCAGCACGGTGTTCCACTTCTTGTGCCAGTCGAAGGTGTCCGCCTGCGCGGCCCAGAAACCTTCGGGATCCTGAACGCTCTTGGTATAGGCGGCATCGTATTCCTCCTGGGTGCGCAGTCTGCGGAAGATCATGTTCTTGCTGTTCTTGGGGTCCATGTCGGGGGAATGCTATCCGAGTTTCTCGAAGGCCTTTCCGATGGCGCGGGCCTGCAGCGCGTCGTGTATCTCGTTGAGGGCGTTGGGGTCCTCGATGGTGGCGGGAATGGCGTAGTGTGCGCCATCGGCGATATCGCGCATGGTCTTGCGGAGCACTTTGCCGGAGCGGGTCTTGGGCAGGCGCTTCACCAGCACCGCATCCTTGAAGACCGCCACGGCGCCCACCTTGTCGCGGATCAATTGCACCAGTTCCTGTTCGAGCTTGGCCTCGCTGATGGTGGCCCTGTCCTTCAGCACCACCAGTCCGATGGGCCGTTGGCCACGCAGGTCGCAGGTGATGCCGATCACGGCCGATTCGGCCACCGCGGGGTGCGTAGCGATGATCTCCTCCATGCCGCCGGTGCTGAGGCGATGTCCGCTCACGTTGATCACATCGTCGATGCGCCCCATGATGTGCAGATAGCCGTCGGGACTGTAATAGCCGCCATCACCGGTCATGTAGAAACCCGGATACGTGGCGAGGTACGACCGCTGGAAACGCTCGTGATCGTTCCATAACGTGGGCAGGCATCCGGGCGGCAGCGGCAGTTTCACGGCCACGTAGCCCTCCTGACCGGGGATCAGCTCGCGACCTTCCTCGCTGAGGATGCGCACATCGTATCCGGGTACGGGTTGTCCTGCGGAACCCGGTCGGGGCGGAGGAGCGGTGAGCCCCCGCATGGTGGCCACCATCGGCCAGCCGCTCTCGGTCTGCCACCAGTGGTCGATCACCGGGATGCGCAGCTTCGAGCTCGCCCATTCCCAGGTGGCGGGATCGCAGCGTTCACCGGCGAGGAACAGCGCACGCAGCGTGGTGCGGTTGTACTTCTGGATCAGGGCGCCTTCGGGATCCTCCTTACGGATGGCACGGATCGCGGTGGGTGCGGTGAAGAGCGTGTTGACGCCATGCTGCTGCACCACCCGCCAGAACGTGCCGGCATCGGGCGTACGCACGGGTTTGCCTTCGAAGAGCACCGTGGTGCATCCGAGCAACAGCGGGCCGTACACGGTGTAGCTGTGCCCCACGGCCCAACCGATGTCGCTGGCGGCCCAGAAGACATCCTCGGGCTTCGTGTCGTACACATCACGCATGCTGTAATGCAACGCGGTGGCGTACCCACCGGTATCGCGCACGATGCCCTTCGGTTTGCCGGTGGTGCCGCTGGTGTAGAGGATGTAGAGCGGATGCGTGGAAGGCAGCGGCACCGCAGCGGCCGGCCCCTTGGCCGAAGCAACGAACGAATGCCAGTCGCTTTCGCCCTGGCCCAACGCCACCGGGCATTGCGGACGCTGCAGGAGCACCACCCGGTCCGGCGCATGTCGCGCTTCCGCCAGCGCCCCATCGATCAGGGGCTTGTAGGGGATCACCTTGTCGGCCTCGATGCCGCAGCTCGCGGTGAAGATGATCCGCGGCTTGGCGTCGTCGATGCGGATGGCGAGCTCGCGCGGGGCGAAACCACCGAACACCACCGAATGCGTGACACCGATCCGCGCGCAGGCCAGCATGGCGAACATCGCCTCGGGCACCATGGGCATGTAGATCACGGCGGTATCCCCCGCCCTCAGTCCGGCCGCTTCCATGGCACCGGCCAGCCGGGACACATGCGTCAGCAGTTCATTGTAGCTGTATTTGCGCACGCTGTCCGTCACCGGTGAATCGTGGATGATCGCGGTCCGGTCGCCGCGGCCGGCGGCGATATGGTCATCGATGCAACGGGCGCTGATGTTCGTGATGCCGTCGGGGAACCAGAATGTGCGATCGGGTGAAGGCCTCTCCAGGATGGTCGTGGGCTCCTTCTCCCAGCGCAGCATCCGCATCTGCTCGGCCCAGAAACCGGTGGGGTCTGCGATGCTGCGGGCATGCTCATCCTCCACGCGGGGGCGCACGGCATCCGGTTCCAAGGGCTGCTCCATCGCCGTGTTGATCTTCTCCATCAGACTGCGGGTGGAGAAGGGTTTGGTGACGTACATGTCCGCACCGGCGGTGATGCCCTTGGCCATATCGGCCTCACGGCTCTTGGCGGTCAGGAACACGATGAACGGCCGGGGGATGTGCGCCGCCTGCCGGATGCGTTCGCAGACCTCGTAGCCATCCATCTCCGGCATCATGATGTCCAGCACCACCACATGCGGGCGTTCGCGATCGTACAGGGTCAGCGCCTCCGCACCGTTACGCGCGATGAACGTCTGGTATCCGGCCTTCTTCACCAGGAACTCCAGGGAAAGGAGGATGCTGGGGTCATCGTCGACGATCAGGACCTTCTTCATGCTGCTGCATCGCTGTCCGTGGTGGGGACGCCAACGCCCCGCAACGGTAAGGTGAATGTGAATTCCGCGCCAGCACGATCGTCGCTTTCCACACGGATCGTACCCCCGTGGAGGTCGATGATCTTCTTGCTGATGGCCAGGCCCAGGCCGCTGCCCACGGGGGATCGGGCCGCCCGTTTGCGCACTTGGAAGAACTTCTCGAAGATGAGCTCACGCAACGCGGGTTCCACGCCGTGCCCATTGTCGCGCACCGAAACGCGGACCCGTTCATCCTGGATGGAGGCGAAGACCTGGATCCTCCCCTTCTGCGGCGCGCTGAACTTGATGGCATTGCTGAGCAGGTTGATGAGCACCTGCAGGATCCGGTCCCGGTCGGCCACCACCGGCGGGATCTCACCGTCCACGTTGCGCACCAGCTCGATGCGTTGTTCGCGCAACAACTGGCCCATACCGTCCACCGCCTCGTCGATGAGGTCCGTCACCCGTACCTGTTCCATCTCGAGCTTCTGCTTTCCGCTCTCGAACTTCTCCAGGTCCAACACCTGTTCGATCAGTCGGGTGAGGCGTTCGGTCTCCCGCGTCACGGTCACCAGGAACTGCTGGCGTTCGTCGGCACCGAGGGCGGGATTGTCGTGCAGGATCTCACTGAGGGCACGGATGCTGGTGAGGGGCGTGCGCAGTTCGTGCGTCACGGTGTAGAGGAATTCGTCCTTGAGCTCATCGCTCCGGCGCAGTTCATCGTTCACCTTGCGCAACTCCTGGGTGAGGCGGTCCAGTTCCTCGCCGTGCTGGCGGAGCTCCTTGTTCAGCACGATCAGTTGCTGGGAGCCGCGCAGGATGTCGAACACCTCGTCCATGCCCAACTCCTCCTCCTTCACCACACTGGCCACCATGATGCGGGCCGAGGCCGAGCCGATGATGCCCGAGAGCACCCGCTCCACGTAGGTGACCAACCGCGGATCGGCGGTTCCGTTGCCGGCGAGCACGATGTTGTTGCGGCGCGCGAACTGGTTCAGGGCGCGGTCCGCCCGCTCGGTGGGGATGAAGTTGGCCAGCAACGAACGCAGGTCGGGCACATAGGCCGTACCGCGCCAGACCGCGCTGGCATCGTTCGTTCGGCCATGCTTGTACGCATCCACGAAGAGCTCACCGTAGTAGATCTCCCGGGCGGAACGTTCGCTCTGCAACGACACCACCACGTACACCGCGAGGTTCAGCAAGGTGCTCCAGAAGAACCCGTGCGTCACGGGGTCCAGCCCTTCCAGACCGAGGAAAGCGTACGGCTTCAGCCACCACAGGCCGAAGAGGCCGTCGGTCATCACCCCGCGTCCGATCAAACCGGCATCGCTCAACGAGGGCACCACCAAGGTGAAGACCCAAAGCACGAAGCCGGTGCACAGGCCCGCCATGGCGCCGCGCTGCGATCCCCCCTTCCAGATCAGGCCACCGAACACCGCGGGCGCGAACTGGGCCACGGCCACGAAGGAGATGAGTCCGATCGAGACCAGGGTGGCGTGCTGCGCGATGGTCTTCTCGTAGATGAAGGCCAGGCCGAGGATCACCACGATGCTGATGCGGCGCACGTTGAGGATGGTGCTGCTGAGCTTCTCGCTCTTGGTCACCTTGAAGTCGCGTGCCGAGAGCAGGGCCGGCATCACCAGGTTGTTGCTGACCATGGTGGTCAGGGCGATCGTTTCCACCATGATCATGCTCGTGGCCGCACTGAACCCCCCGATGAAGATGAAGAGGCCGAGCCAAGCATGGTCGAAATGCAAGGGCAAGGCGAGCACGTAGACGTCGTGGGGCACGGAGTCGCCGAGCAGCAGCATGCCCCCGAAGGCGATGGGCAGCACGAAGAGGTTGATCACCAGCAGGTAGAGCGGGAACATCCAGGTGGCCTTGGCCAAGTGGCGTTGGTCCAGGTTCTCGATCACCGAGACCTGGAACTGCCGGGGCAGGAAGATCAAGGACATCGCGGCCAGCACCACCTGCCCCATCCAAGGCGCGTAGGACCCGGAATTGTCCAAGGTGAACAGCGGCTGTAGCCGTTCATCCTTCAGTGCTTGGGAGAAGAGGTCCTCGGCGCCGTTGAACAGCCCGTAGGTGACGAAGAGCCCCACGGCCACGAAGGCCACGAGCTTGATGATGGATTCGAAGGCGACAGCGGCCACCAGTCCTTCGTGTCTTTCGGTGCTGTCGATGCTGCGATTGCCGTAGAGCATGATGAAGAGCGCGAGCACCACGGTGGTCCAGAAGGTGCTGTCGCTCAACAGGCCGTTGATCGGCAGGTTCGAAGAGGACCCTCCGGTGAGGACATCGAAGCTCACGGTGATGGCCTTGAGCTGCAGGGCGATGTAGGGAATGATGCCGAGCACGCAGAACACGGTGACGGCGATGGCCACGCTGAAGTTCTTGCCGTACCGGGTGCTGATGAGATCGGCGAGGCTGGTGATGCGCAGCGTGTTGCAGATGCGGATGATGCGGCCCAGCACCGGCACGAAGAGCGCGCACATGATGGTGCTGCCCACGTAGATGGCCACGAACTCCATACCGTTGGTGGAGGCCCGGCCCACGCTGCCGTAGTAGGTCCATGCCGTGCAGTACACCGCCATGGAAAGGGCGTACACATAGGGACTGGCGATGATGCTCTTCCGGCGACGTTGGCGGTATTCAGCGAACCAGGCCACGCCGAACAGCAGGCCCAGATAGCCCAATGCGCTGAGGATGGCCACCACTTCGCTCATATCACTTGGGCGCTTTGGGGCGGCGATGCACGGCCAGGGCGAAGAGCGCAATGGCCGCACCCCAGCCCAGGAAGATGTGGAAGTACAGCACCGGCAGGCCCAGGACGAGCGTGGGTTTGTCGGCGATGGTGACCAGCGGCCAACTGAGCAGGAGGAAGAGCGCGATGGCAACGACGATCGTTCTCATGGTGCAAGGGCACGCCGGCGGTTGGAGCGGATGCGAAAGTTCGGCATCACTACCGGTATCGGGGGAAACACGGGGGAGCGGCACCCGTCCCCCACTTGGACGGGATACCGCTCCTCGCGCTTCGGGAGAGGCCGTGTCGGATCAGGCCTCCTCGGAGTTGGAAGGCAGATGGTCGTATTCACCCTTGAGGGCATAGTAGCCGAAGATCACGAGCCCGGCGGCGATGGGCAGGAAAACGCCCACGAACACGCCCCACTGGATCTTGGTGTCGATCGTCGGCTTCTTCCCGATCTCCTCGGAGGCCGTCATGATCAGGTAGTAGATGGCGAGCGGACCGAGGATGATCCAAAGGACGCCGAGCAGTTTCTTGAGTTGTGACATGATCGGTCCGTGTTAGTCGTTGACGTTGGTGTCGATGCGGTTGCTGATGTAGACCGCCCCGATGATCAGGCTGACGAAGGCGATCACCAGCGGATACCACAGACCCACCAGCTTGTCGGCCGTGTAGATGGTGGTGAGCAACGTGGCGATGAAGGGGGTCAGGCCGCCGA
>DASWWQ010000107.1:0-5198 GCA_036405935.1 Flavobacteriales bacterium | reverse complement strand
ATCCGTGTCCACGGCCGACCTCGACAACGACGGTGATTTGGATGTCATGATCACCATGGACCGAGGGCGAGTCGTCTGGTCGGAGAATTTCTTCATCAGTCCTTTCCAGATATCCGGCAGGACCTACTATGACCTTGACGGGAACGGGACATTCGACGGGAACGATGTTCCGCTCTCCGCAGCACTCTCATGCATGCCCTCCGAACAGTTCGCCTTTGCGATGCAGGACGGGGATTATCGCTTCGCCGTGGACCTTGGCCAATACACGATCTCACCCCTGCTGGACAACTCCTTGTTCTCGAGTACGCCGGCCGACCGCACCATTGTCCTGAGCGAGGACGTTCCCGTGGCGAACGGGTTGGACTTCGCAATTACACCTGCCCAGCTACTGACAGATGCCGTCGTCAGCTTCACGTCAGACCCCACCACCTGTGGCTCACTGGTCCGCCAATCCATCGACATCCTCAACACGGGTTCAACCCTGCTGGAAGGCGAGGTCGTGCTCCAACTGGGAGAAGGTATGGAGTTCGTTTCCGCTGTACCACCACCGACCCAGGTCCTGGGCTCCTCCATGCATTGGTCCATCGACAGCCTCTTCTTCTTCAGTGGGCAACAGATCGAACTGTATTCCCAATTGCCACCCGCCGACCATGTGGGGGACACCTTGGACGCGTCGGTGACGTTCCATGCAAGCGTTCTCAACGGAGAGCCATCAGGGACCTTCTCCACGGAATGGACGGATGTGCTCCGATGCGCGTACGACCCGAACGACAAGGCCGTATCCCCCGCAGGAAACGGCCCGCACCATGCCGTCGATATCGGAACAACATGGCTCACTTACACCATCCGGTTCCAGAACACCGGGAATGCGCCGGCCACCGATGTGCTCATCCGCGATGCACTGTCGCCTTCACTGGACCCCAGCAGTCTGCATATCCTGAGTACCTCGCATCCCCTGAGCTCCGCTGATATCAATGCCGTTGGCGAGGTCCACTTCCGCTTCATGGATATCCAACTGCCGGATAGCGGGTCGGACCTACTGGGCAGCAATGGCCATGTCCGGTTCCGGATACGCCCCTTGCCCGATCCACCCTCGGGGACCTTGATCGGGAACACGGCCCACATCCATTTCGACACCAACCCCGCGATAACCACCAACACGGTAACATCCCTGTTCATCGACTGCGGCCTTTATCCAGCAAGCATCACGGAGGTCGCACCGGGTGTTCTCCAATCCGGCCCAGGGCTTTTCTATCAATGGTACAACTCGGACGGACCCATCATCGGTGCTGTGGACCAGGAGTTCATCACTTTCGTCGAGGGTGATTTCACCGTGGCCGTGACGAACGTATACGGTTGCAACTCCCTATCCACTCCCTTCTCCGTGATCGCCACCTCGATGGATGAGGGTCACCGCAACGAAGTGAAGCTCTTCCCTGTACCCCTTTCGGAAAGTGCACGTTTGGTCATGGAAAGACCTCTGTCCTCTTTCGAGGAGGTCCACATCAACGACATGCAAGGCCGGACGGTCCGCATCCTCAAAGGGAACAATACCAATGAGCTCATGATCACCCGAGCCACCTTGAACAGTGGTCCCTACGTCCTTCATATCCATCGCAAGGACGATCCGATCTCGGTGATCTTCGTGGTGGAATGAGCCCGAGGAGACCGAAAGAGGAACTTTTCCCAACTTTCGGTATCCCAAGCCACCACCCATGCTCAAGCCTGCTCTCCTCGGCCTCCTTGCACCGGTGCTTCTCACTTTCGAGGCCACCGCCCAGAACAAACGCGAGATCATCCCGCGGGACAGCATCACGCAGAAGTACTGCTATCAAGGGACGAGCGATACGCTGCCCTTCACCAAGGACGAACTGCGCACCAAGCTGGAGAAGTGGATCAAGCAGAACTACAACCCCCAGGAGGGCAAATACGTCAAGATCACAGCGGATGGTGACACCTATACCCTCCACGACCGCGAAGCCCTGCCGGGCAAGGCCCGGAAGTTCGTGGAGTACGACCTTACCATCGATCTCAAGGACAAGCGCTACCGCTACAAGTTGACCAACCTGCAGTACGCTGCCGTGGGCATGTATCCCTTGGAGGACAAGATGGCCACCGACAAACGCAGCGACTTCGAGGAGATGGACACCATCCTCCGCGGCATCATCGCCAGCATGCAGGCGGCGCTGAAAAGCGAGTGGTGAGCGCCGCCGGGAACACTTCCGCTCTTCCGGGTGTTGCAGAGGGAAAGTGCTTCAATGATGGACCAACCCTCGACCAAGGGCAACACCATTCGCCTGCATCGCGTGTTCGCCGCTCCGCCGGAACGCATCTACAAGGCCGTGCTCGATGCCGCGGCCAACTGCAAATGGCTGGCCCCGCACGGCTTCACCTGCACGGTGCACCAACTCGAAGCGAAGGTGGGCGGCAAGTACCGCATGTCCTTCACGAACCTGTCCACGGACAAGGTGCATTCCTGGCAGGGCGAATACCTGGAACTCGTGCCCAACGAACGGATCGTGGCGGTGGATGAGTTCGACGACCCGGCGATGGCGGGCAAGATGCGCACCACTTGGACCTTGCGGAAGGTGTCCGTGGGCACGGAGATCAACGTGGTCCAGGAGAACCTTCCGGAGGCGATACCGCCGGACGGTTGCTACCTGGGTTGGCAGGATTCCTTGGAACTGCTGAAGAAGCTGGTGGAGGCGGAGGTCCCGGACGAATAGTCCTCGGCGAGCGCCTAGGCCAGAGCGGGTCTTCGCCGCAGCAGACCCGCGCAGACCAGGCTCACCAGCAACCCCACGGGCAGGATCTCCACGTAGGTGAAGCCCACCTTCACCACGGGGTTCTTGTAGAGTTCACCGAACTCGCGCATCTCCTGCAACTTCGCCTCCATCTCCGCCGCCGGCATCCCGCTGCGTTCCATCTTGGACTTCTCGTGCTCATAGTACTGCTGCATGAAGTCCTGTTCCGAGTTGGCGCTGAGCACCAGCCAGGAGCACACGTACATCGTGGAGGCGATCAGGGTGATGTACAGCCCCATCAGGAACGCCTTGCCGAAGGTGATCGCTCCTCCCAGGTGCTTGTCCCGATAGGTCCGCACCGCGAAAAAGATGGTGGAAAGCGCCACAACCATGGTGGTGTAGCCGATCCACATGCCGTTGTCCAGGTCGTGCTGCCCGCTGCCGAGGGTGAGCCACATCATGGCCGATACGATCAGTCCGCCGATCAGACCATAGGTGAGAACGATACGTTTCATTCGTGTTGGGTTTGGAGCGCGAACCAAGGTGGATCATGCGGACGAACGCTCATACTTCGGTCTGGATCGGGCCCACGGACGGAAGATCCATACCAAAGTAGGACATCGGCTCAAGGGATGAGTCCCAACGACTTGGCCTTGTGCACCGCCTCCGTGCGCCGCTTCACGTCCAACTTGGTGAACAGGTTGGACGAATGGGATTTCACGGTGGGCAGGGAAATGAAAAGCCGATCGGCGATCTCCTGGTTCGAACGTCCTTCGGCCATCAACTCCAACACCTCCAACTCGCGGCCGCTGACCCCGCTCCGGCGCACGGCCTCCTCCCGGTCCACCGCCTCAACGCGTACCGGTGCCTCCACGGGTATCGTGACCATTTCCACCTGGCGTCGCCCTTCCAGGTACTTCGTGCCCATCCAGATGCCGAGCGCGGTGAACAACACGGCCACCACACCGATGTAGACCTCCACCCGCAGATCGCGGAGCAGGTAGTGGTACTCGACGTATTTCAGCAGAAGGATCAATGCCGCGAGTGCCGTGCCGTAGAGCACCACGCTCCACCAAGAGCTCCGCCGGCCTTGTGCACGTCCCACCTCCATGGTCGCGAAGTTCGCCATCCTGACCATGTCCTGCCGGGTCCAAGCTACCTGTACCTTGCCTCCATGATCTGGTTCGGTCTCTTCATGCTCGGGCTCGGCCTGGTGGCCTTCGGCCTGTTGCGCGCCCTGCGTACCCGCCGGCCCGACCAGTACATGATGGGGGGTGGCTTGCTGGCCGCTCTGGGCTTCATCGGTTATGATACGTGGCCGGTCGCCATCCTCAAAGGCATGGAACGCAAGGAGTTCCTCGGGATCGTGCTTTCGATCGGCGCCGTCGTTGCCACGTTGTGGGCCATCCACCAACTGGTGTGGTGCTTCCGCGCTTACACCTGGCCTTCCGCGCAAGGCACAGTGGTCCGCAGTGGAACAGCCCTGTTGGACTACCGCAACGACATGGCCCGTGCGAACGTGATGTCCAACCGGCACGCTTGGAGGCTATCCTATACCTACACGGTGAACGGACACACCTATTCCAACGATCAGCGTAGCCTGGATACCGACGAGGAGGAGTTGGACCTCTCCGCCGCGAACGCCTTGGTGCGTCGTCATCCCGCTGGATCCACCATCACCGTGTACCATCATCCCAAGGACCCGACCTTGGCATGCATCGATCGCTCGGCCTTCAACGGACGTTGGCTGATGCCGGCGCTCTTCGCCGCGATCATGTTCGGGGTGGCAACGCTGCTTTGACCCAAGGCCCCCGCTCCCTGCTTCCTCGGGTTCGGAGCCGCATGTTCAGGACCTCACCGTCCTCCTGCGCGGTTTCTCCGCATCGCTGGGCTTGATGATGACGGTACCACGTCCCGATGCGGGCACAGGAACCTTCGCTGTCCGTTCGGCCGCCGCCATCAGCGCCTCCACCTCCGGCCGCAGCAGGTCCTCTGCCGAGGCCACCGTGATAAAGCGCGCCCCTGCCTTGCCCTGGAGCAACTTGTGCGGGTCCGGGAGCTTCGCCCCTTGGGTCAGATAGAAACGAACTCCACCCGACTCTGCGCTCAGGGCGGCGATGCCTTCCGCACCCGTATGGGTGGGCGAATAACCGATCACGAACTTGTCCGCGTAGTCGTACACCAACTCGTTCAAGGCCGGGAAACGTTTCCGCAGGACCTTCCGCACGGCCTGGACGAGATCCGGGTCCAACCCGTCGTATCGGGCGAGGCGTTCCGCGATGCGCTGCTCGTCGGAAGCGTTATCGGAAGAGAGTGCAGCGTTGGCCATGGGTGCAGTCAAAGATGGCGCCGGTGCTCCGGTCCCGCCACACTTCGTCCGGAAAAGTTACCGGCCGTTCGACCGCATGGTGCAGTTACCTCCCTACCGCGGTAGCGCCAGCACATGGTCCAAGG
>DASWWQ010000106.1:0-5733 GCA_036405935.1 Flavobacteriales bacterium | reverse complement strand
AACTATGTAAGAATGTTACATTCAACAAGGATCCGTTCATTTTGATCGGATCGTTACACCATCAAACCATCCGATATGCACACACACACACACACATTCTCGATCCTTGCTCTTCAGGACTTTGTTCGTAGGCTTGGTCTTCGTCCAAGCGCTGATGGTTAGGGCATGGGATTTTGAGATCTCCTCCGATATCGATTGTGGCCTTCAAGCAGTTGTCACGTACAGAAGTTCCTGCAGCCCGATGGCCTCTCCCTATCCTCCGGTTCAAATTCCCATTGTCTATGGGTTCAACAGCGGATCCATTCCTGCTGGCATGATCGTTCAGACGGTCACCATCACGGGCCTACCCGGCTACAACTGGAGCTGTGGAATGGGATATACGATCTCCGACCATCCTGGAGAGTGCTGGGAGGGGCCGTGTTGGCTGGATGGGGAAGACCCGCCCGTTTCGGGGATACCGGGTATCAAGGTCCATTGCGACGGTACGGAGATGCGCGTCCACACTTTTTGTTACGAGCCATGAGAGCGTTCGCACTTGCTTTTCTAGTGCTTGCCGTCCTCAGCAGCCCTGCCCAATTGCGCAACGCCCATTGGATCATGGGTGGAGGGGGGTGGGTAACGATACAGGACGGTGTGATGCAGGAGCTACCTTTTGCGGGTACCAACTCGCTGCAAACGGCGTGTATCAGTGATACGGACGGGCAACTGGTGCTGTTGGTGGATGATCAAGGTATCCGCAATGCATCCTTTGATCCGGTGTCCGGTGGTAGTGCTGCCCAGTTGGGCTGGTCGGTGCCCATGGCCAACTACCTGGTGCTGCCCGATCCAGTGGATGTGGATCGCTACTGGGTCTTCACCGTCCAAGGATCGGTTCCGGCACAGGCCGGTGTGGTGCAGGTGGACCTGAGCGCCAACGGCGGTTCCGGCGGTATCATCGGCGCGGGCACCAGTTGGTTCATGATGGATTGCACCGCCAAGCTCTCGGCCACGTTGGATGAGGCGGGCTCCGGCTACTGGGTGGCCCTGCATGAAGCGGAAGGGGATGCCTTCCATAGCTACCACCTGACGGCCGAAGGATTGGCTGAAGTGCCCGTGGTCAGTCATGCGGGCTCCTCCTACCTGTCGGATTCCGCTCCCTACGGCAATGTGGACCGCACCCGTGGCCTGGAGTTCTCCGCGCAAGGGGATCGCGCAGCGGCCATCGTACATGGGATCACCCTGGATACCAATGGCATCGACTTGTTGCGCTTCGATCGGCAAACGGGTCAGTTCGCCTCCCATACCAAGCTCTCGCATCTGCATTACGCGTACCTCCCGGGTTTTTATGAATTGAACCCCATCATCGAACCCTTGTACGCTGGTGTGGAATTCAGTGCTTCCGGAGAGTACCTGTATGCCTCGCAGTTCGATAGCGTGGTCCACGACTATGACCAGGAGATCGTGGAGTTTCCGGTCCATTTCGAGGATCCACAGCTGATCGCGGATTCCGCCCGGGGGGTGATCACACCCGATGCCATAGGGTACAATGGACCACCGGGCGATCTGCTTGCGGTCGGCGTGGATGGGGATCTGCATGCCCTTTGGAGGAGCAGTGGGCCAAGGAAGATCAACAGCTTCAGGATCCTTCCCGTGCAGATCCCGCCACCGTCCGGATGGAACGAGATCTTTACCCTGTCCGCTACCCCGTCCGGCTTTCCCAACCAATCCCGCAACTACCACGATAGCCATCCGATCGGTATGGGGGTTGGTCCGGCTGCTGCCGAAGCCCGGATGCGGATCTTTCCCGTGCCGATGACGGATCGGATCACGGTGCATTGGGAAGGAACCGAACGGCCGGACCAGGTGCTCTGGTGGGACTCCATGGGAAGACTGGTAAGGACGGAAAGCCTTCAGGGTCGCTCATCCCCATGGATCCTCGAGCGCGGCGGTCTGTCCCAAGGCATGCATGTGCTGGAGCTGCGGAACGATACCCGACCCTTGGCGCGGCGGAAGGTGATCTGCGAGTAGCCGGAGCGATCTTCGCCCTCGTGCCCAAGCCCGAGTTCCGTTTCAAGCAGTTCACCATCCGGCAGGACCGTTGCGCCCTGAAGGTGGGTACGGACGGGGTGCTGCTGGGTGCATGGACCGACTGGAGCGGGGCGCGTCGCATCCTCGACATCGGCACGGGCACCAGCGTGCTCGCCTTGATCGCCGCGCAACGGGCACCCGAAGCGCAGGTGGATGGGGTGGAGATCGACGACGATACCGCCGGCCAGGCCGCGGAGAATGCCGCCGCAAGCCCGTGGTCCGATCGCGTGCGTATCCATCGCATGGATGTGCGCCGCATGCAGGCGAGCGAGCCTTTCGATCGCATCATCTGCAATCCGCCCTACTACGCAGGCTATTCGCGCGCTGCGGATGAGCGCGTCGGTGTGGCGAAGCACAGCGAGGAACTGCTCTTCCCGGATCTGCTGCAGGCCGTGGATCGCCTCCTGTCATCCGATGGACGAGTCGCGTTGATCATCCCCTTGAACCGCGAGCAGGAACTGTTGCGCGAGGCCGCTCGTTTCGATCTGTGGCCGGTCCGCCGTTGTGTGGTGCGTTACGTAGCGCATCGCCCCGCGAAACGCGTGCTGCTGGACCTGGCCCGGAAGGAGCAAGGCTTGTCGGTGCAAGAGGAGGAGTTGACCATCGAACGCAGCGGCCCGTTCGACTATTCACCCGAGTACCGCGCCTTGATCAGCGATCTGATGCTGAATTTCTGAGTTCCCGAAAGGTGGAAAGCGCGGAATGGGGTAGCGCTTGCTCCTTGTTGCGATTGCGGGTCAAGCCCGCAATGACAGGAATTCAAGAGGATGGGATCATGGCGCAAAGCGCCATGATCCCATCCTATCAGGCGTTGTCACCCCGGCCCTGAGCCGGGGTCGCATGGGATAGTACCGCGTGTTCGGTATGCGGTGACATGGTGGTCCCGGACCAGGGTCAGGTCTTTCTGCTCGCAGAAGACGCTGACCTTGTTATTTGATGATCAATCCTACAACCTGATTGTCCAGGTCTCGAACCAAGGACGGTAGAATGGCTCCGCTGAGTTTGGTCGTATCCGACCCTTGTATGATCATCAGATAATCCAGTGAAGGATAGGTTGTTCTTGGACGACTATCAAAACCTGTGACCAAAGCTGTTCCCGGAGGTATGCTGATTGAGATGCCATCGACCGAAGTCCAGTGAACATTTTTCACTTCCGTGCCCAGTTCCACGTCTTCTCCATCGACACTGGTCGTTTGTACCGTGGGTGTGTCGGAGAACATCATGTCGTAGGAGTGTCCGTCCTTCATCCGATAAGAAATGGTGATCGGATGCTGCGTGTTGTTGCAGATGACAAACGGAATGTAGTAGGAGCATCCTTGGAAAAGGAAGACGAAAAAGAACAGCCAAATGAGTTTTCTCATGGCTGCTTTCTCAGCTTTCATCACCCCTTCACCTCCTGCTCCTGGAAGATGATCCCCAGATGCTCCAGCTCATCGAGGATCGGGTCGTAGATCGCTGGCTTCAGGGGCATCAGCACGCCGCGGTCGGTGATGGCACCGTTCAGGAGCAGCTTCACGCTCATCGCCATCGGCAGGCCCACGGTGCGCGCCATGGCGGTCTGTACGGTGTCCGTTCCCACCACGGCCAAGGAGGCGTGGATCTCCTTCGCCGATCCATCCAAGAGATAGCGGAAGCGGTGCCACATCACCACCAGGTCCTTGTCGTTCGGGCCGAGCACCCATTTCTGCTCCAGTAGATGCTGAAGCGTGGCGGCGGGGGTAAGTCCGCTGACCCCGATGGGCGTGTCGCTGAAGAGTCCGAGCCAATCGAGCTTCGCCATCACCGGACCTTGCGGATCGAGACCCAGGTAGTAGGCCAAGTTCACCCGCGTGCCGCGTGAAGCGGGGTAGGGCAGGAAGGAATCGATGTACTGGCTCCACGTGGCGGTGGCCGGGAGTTCCATCGCGAAGCTGTCGTCGGTGCAGCCCAGTTGCACGAAGGCGTCCCACGCCGTGCAGAAACCGGCCTTGCGCAGGGTGCCGCGCTTCAACGTGGCGATGTGCTCGATGCCGTAGTGCGTGCGGTACTTCAGCGAGTCGCGGTTGGCGTAGGCATCGAAGCCTCCGAAGCCGGGCACGTTCACCAGCACGGGGCGTTGGAACAGGCGGTGGTAGGGGATGTACTTCGTTACTCCGTCCTGCCGGTACTTGGCCGCGCCGCCCTGCCCGGCCAGCACCACGTTGCGCGGGTTCCAGCTGAATTTGTAGCCCCAGGGATTGTCGTCGCTTTCGGGCGCCACCAATCCGCCGCAGTAGCTCTCGAAGGCCTCCATCTCGGCCCCTTCGGCCCGCAGCCGGTCCAGGATCCGCATGGCGCTCATGTGGTCGATGCCGGGGTCGAGGCCCATCTCGTTCAGCACCATCAGCCCGGTGGCCTTCAGCTCGGTGTCCAAGGCCCAGAGGGCATCGGGCACGTAGCTCGGGGTGATCAGGTGCTTCTTCAGCGCGAGGCAATCCTTCACCACATCCATGTGCATGAAGGCGGGCAACATGCTGATCACCAAGTCCTGCTGGGCGATCAATTGGGCCCGCGCCTCGGGGTTGGTGGCATCCAATGCAACGGCCTGGGCCACTTCCATGGCGCCTTGTACCGTTCGGCGTGCGTGCTCGATGTCGCGCTCAGCCACGGTGATCCGCCATTCCTGTGTGTTGGCGTGCTGGATGAGGTACTGGATCAACGAGGAGGCCGAGCGTCCGGCTCCGAGGATGAGGATCTTGCGCATGGTGAACGCCGAAGCCATGGCGAAGGAGGATGGTGTCCTTCCGCACTTCGGACCGCGAAGTTGCGGGATCCTATCCTTGTTCATGTGCCCATAGTGAGCCTGTGCTCCTATGCTCATGGGCTGTACTCTCATGTTCGCATGGACACATGGCCACATGAACACATGTCCCGGTGCGCATCTTTGCCCCATGGCCCTTTCCTCCCAACTCCTGGAGAACGCCGTGGACCAGCTGGCCACGCTGCCCGGCATCGGCCGCCGCACGGCGATGCGCCTGGCGTTGGACCTGCTGCGGCGCGAGACGCACGAAGTGGTACGCTTCAGCGAGGCCGTGCGCAACCTCCGCGAGCAGGTGCGCTACTGCCAGGAATGCTGCAACATCAGCGACCGCCCCGTGTGCGAGATCTGCGCGAACCCGGCCCGCGACCGCTCGCTCATCTGCGTGGTGGAGGACATCCGCGATGTGATCGCCATCGAGAACACCCGGCAATTCAAGGGCCTTTACCACGTTCTCGGCGGCGTGATCAGTCCCATGGACGGCGTTGGCCCGGACGACCTGCACAGCAAGGAACTCTTCGCCCGGGTGGCGAAAGGCGGTGTGGCCGAAGTGGTGCTGGCCCTGGGGGCGACCCTGGAGGGGGATACCACCAGCTTCTACCTGAACCGCAAGTTGCACGAGGCCGGTGTGGCCGTGAGCATGATCGCGCGCGGCATCAGCATCGGCGGCGACCTGGAACAGGTGGACGAGATCACCCTGGGCCGAAGTATCGCCGATCGCAAACCGTATGAGCAGAGCGTGCGGAGATGAAAGGGAATGAGAGAATGAGAGAATGAGATAACGAGACGGTTGGATGATGAAAGGATCAGAACATGAGAAGGTCGGACAATGCTGAAGTCGGTTGCCCCATTCTCTCATTTTCTGATCTTCTGATCTTCTGATCATGAAA
>DASWWQ010000105.1:0-25005 GCA_036405935.1 Flavobacteriales bacterium | reverse complement strand
ACAATGGTGTCGGACGTTCCGTGAAGGAGAGCACGGGCCGCAGGTCGTTGGGCCTCAAGCTGACCGGGGAACGCTTGGAGCTGTTGACCGAGCGGATGAAAAGCGAAGGTGCTTTCGCGATCGAGGACCTGAAGGAAGAGGAGCGCGCGCTCGGAACCCGTGTGAGGTTGCGGATGGTGTAAGGTCGCGCCGTTGGCGCTCCGCGGCGTGGATCTGATCGTGCTGGAGGGCCAAAGGCCCGACCTTATCCCGGCCGAAGGCGTTCGCCTTCGGCCGGGATGCACGCCGAGTTTCAGGAGCGCTGAAGGCGCGACCTTCTCCTAGTCCCACATGTAGCGCTCATCGAACTCAAGGCCGCTTTCGATCAGCAGTGCGCGATACTCTTCTTCGAAGGATCCTTTCCGGTGGTGCTCCTCTTGGTTGTCGATGTACGCGATCAAGCGGTCGGCATCGGGGTAGAACGCCGAGAACACCGCGTACCCTTTCTGCCATGAGAAATCCTTGAACGATGGATCCTGCTGCTTGAGCCAGTAGGACGAACGCGCCTTCACGTGCTCAACCAGATCGGCGATGGCCACGGTGCGGTGGAGCCGAATGGCCATGTGCACATGGTCTTCCACGCCGCCCACGCGATAGCATTCGCACTGCAATTCGCGGGAGAGCGTTGCCAGATAGGCGTGTACACTGGCTCGGTACGGCTGCACCAGCACAGGTCTCCGGTTCTTGGTGCCGAAGACGAGGTGGATGATCACGTGCGCGAGGGACTGCGGCATACAGGAAAGATAGGAAGCCGCGCCTTCAGCGCTCCGTCACTCCGGGGCGCCTGTTCCTCTGTGCTGCGCACAAGGAAGGTATAAGGTCGCGCCTTCAGCGCTGCGTAGCGTGGATCCGTTCGTGCCTGAGGGCCGAAGGCCCGACCTCATCTCGGCCCAAGGCATTCGCCTTGGGCCGAGATGCACGCCGAGTTCCAGGAGCGCTGAAGGCGCGACCGGTCCGTCCCTACCTTGCACCCATGGTGCGGGCGATGATCGTGGACGATGAGGCGGAAGCGCGGATCATCCTGCGCGAACTGCTGCGGAGGAAGGCCCCCGAGGTCCAGGTATTGGCTGAAGCCTCTTCGGCCGAGGAGGCCCGACCCTTGATCGCCCAGCACGCGCCGGAACTGCTCTTCCTCGACGTGCAGATGCCCGGCGGCGATGGTTTCGACCTGCTCAGGCGCTTGGGCAAATGGGACTTCGACGTCATCTTCGCCACCGGTAGCAGCCAGCATGCCATCCAGGCCCTCCGGTTCAGCGCGTTGGACTACCTGATGAAGCCCGTGGTGGGCGATGAACTCCGCGCGGCGATCGATCGCCACGTGGCGAAGCGTGGCACCGGT
This sequence comes from Flavobacteriales bacterium, assembly GCA_036405935.1. Taxonomy (GTDB): domain Bacteria; phylum Bacteroidota; class Bacteroidia; order Flavobacteriales_F; family PHOS-HE28; genus PHOS-HE28. The sequence continues at coordinate 23,627 of DASWWQ010000105.1, read as the reverse complement.
GCCGAACTGCAGACCAACCTTCTGCATAACATCGCACAGCCCGACGAGCGCACCATGAAGCTCACCCTCACCAGCGGCGACCGCAGCTACTTCGTGGATCCCGCCGAGGTGGTCTGGTGCGAGGCCGATGTGAACTACACGAACCTGCACTTGCAGGATGAGCGCCGCTTCGTTTCCGCACGGACGTTGAAGGACTACGAAGACATGCTCGCCCCGTTGGGCTTCCTGCGCACGCACCGCAGCTATCTGGTGAACCGTGCCCATGTGGACCACTTGGACCGCTCGGGTTTCGTGGTGTTGCGCAATGGCCAGCGCGTGGAGGTGGCCTCACGGCGAAGGGACGACGTGGCCAGAGCGCTTGCCGTTTAGCGCTCGATCACCTTTTCCCGCGCTCGATCGATCGTGGTTGTGATCCGCCGGTCCATGGCGTCCCTTGGCACCACCAACGCCTGTTACCATGCGCCGATCGCTCCTCATCCTGCTTGCCGCTCTTCCTGTTGTGGCCTTCGCCCAAACGCCGGACAACTACACATGCGAACAGGCCTTCGAGCTACCGGTATCCAGCAGCAACCTGGCGTCGTTCACCTACGTGAACGGGGTGATCTTCCCCAGTCTACCCCCAGTGCCCACCACCACGTGCAGCGGCACCCTCAACCGGCGCACCGGCTGGTACAAGTTCACCGCGATCGCCACCACGCATTGGGTGCGCACCGAAGGGCCCGAGACGGATGCCCGCATCCTCGAGGTGCTCGGTGGAACATGTGGTTCGCTCACCTCCTTGCAATGCTTCGATGGTCTCAACAGCTTGCAGGGGCAACCCTATCAGGCGCTCACCGGCCTCACGATCGGGTCGGTCTATTTCATCCGGGCGATGAACAGCTCTCTCGGCTGCGATGCGGCGAACGGGAACTGCGTTATGGGCTTGGCCGTGGTGAGTGCTGCGCCCAACGATGAATGTGGGAGCGCCACGCAGCTCACCTCACTGCCCGCGGCGCCCGTTGTGCGCCCGATGACGGAATTGGCGACCATCGGAGCCACCGCGTCGCAACCGGCTTGCGCCGGCCCCGCTGCGGATTCCGATGATGATGTCTGGTACCGGTTCACGGCCACGGCGGCAACACAGCACTTCGTATACGACCTGCTCTACGGTGTGGAGCCGGTGATCCAGTGGTACAGCGGCACTTGCGGGGCACTCACCAGCGTGGCGTGCGATGCCACCAAGGCCACTGGGCTTACACCCGGCCAGGAGTACCGCATCCGCCTGCACAGCGAAGGCACGGACCACACGCTGCGCCTGCTGGGCGATGTGAGCGAGAGCGCTAGTAACGATGAATGCAGCGGGGCCATTCCCATCGTTGTTGCGCTCACGGGGGAAGAACCGGAAGAGGTGTCGATCACCACGCGCACCGGCACGAGCAGCACGGTGCCATGCGATGTACAGGCCAGTGATGTGTGGTACAGCTTCGTCGCTCCCACCACAGGGATAACGATCACCAGCACGAACAATGAATCCGCTGCGATCTATAGCGGTACCTGCGGCTCGCTGACCTGCCTCGATGAGGATGGGCTGAACACGCCGTGGAACGTCACCGGCCTTGCACCGGGCACTTCGTATTTCCTCAAGCTCGGTGAGAACAACACCCTGCGCGAGAGCACCATCCGCGTAATGGCGCAACCAGCGAACGACGAGTGCAGCGATGCGGTCGGCTTGGACGTGCTTCCCTATCAAAGCGGCGAGGGCTTCGTGCATGGGCACACCGGCGGTGCAGCAACCGGGGCACCGGCCTGCTTGAACACGCAACCGCGCGATGTGTGGTACTCCTTCACCGCCACCGCCGCCCAGCACGTCATCAATTTGGAGCCGACCATTTCGACATCGAGCCTGGATTGCCAAGTGCTCTCCGGATCGTGCGGATCCCTCACGAGCATCATCTGCGAGGAGAATGGAGCACTTCCCTTGAGGGTGAACGGTCTTACACCAGGAACGGACTACTTCGTACGTGTGTATTCCAACAGCAACAACACCACCGCCTTCCGCATCGGCATCACCGTGGGCATGGTGAACGATGAGTGCGCGGGTGCATTGCCGCTGCCGGTGCTTTCTCCTGAACAGCTCGCCGCTGAGCGTAAGGAGAACACGCGCAATGCCGCCATCAGCAACGGCTCCTGTGCGCAGAACGTCCCGGACCTGTGGTACACCTTCACCGCCACGGATGATGAGGCCACCTTCGTTGCGGCCTACGAAGGATCCAGTGTGACCGCATACACCGAGCTGTTCAATGGAACCTGCGGGAACTTGACCAGCCTGTCCTGCGTGACCAACTCCCGGAACCGGTTCACCGGCCTTACACCGGGCGCCACCTACTTCGTGCGGTTCGCCCAGAATTCCTTCGCGTTCGTGGACTACGTGCCGCACCTCGCGCAGGTGCCCAATGATGAGATAAGCGGTGCGCTGGTAGCCCCCTTCGGCAGTTCCAGCACGGGCCCCTTGCACAACGGCAGCAGCTACGGCGCCACGCTCAGTTACCCACAGTTCTGCAGCCAAGCGAACCCGGATGACGACACCTGGTACCGCTTCACGGCCACGGCCGCAGCGCACACCGTGCGTGCGTTGCAGCGGAATACGCTGTTCACAGAACCGCCCGTGTTCGGTGGGCAGATGTACGTGGAGGTCTATGACACGCTTTCCAACATCGCGGACACCTTGGAGGCGCACATGATCAGCTGCGGCATCGCACCACGAAGCCTCACCGGATTGGATATCGGTCGCGACTACTGGTACCGCGTGTACACACCGGGAACAGCGCCTGCGGAACTCTGCCTCTTCAGCACGTGGGTGCAGGACCAAAGCAACGATGAAGCGGACGGTGCCGTGGGGCTCACCTATGGCGATACGTACTCGCACTATTTCACCACGAACGGCGCCACGCAGAGCCTACCCGGCGCTGATTGCAGCACCGACGACACGGCCGATGATGACATCTGGTTCCGCTTCACCGCAACGAACCAGCCCGCGCGGATCGTCGTGGGCCATGGCACGGCCGATCTGACGTTGGAACTCTTCAGCGGAACGCCCGGCAACTTGACGAGCGTGGCCTGCAGCGACAACATCCTGGTGTTGCCCACGCTCACCAGCGGACAGGAGTACTACGTGCGTCTGTACAGTTGGCGCAATGCCACCCCGGTGGAAGGACGCCTCGGGCTCTTCGTCACACCATCGCTCACAGCGAACGATTGTGTGGATGAGGCCTGCTTGGGGCCGGTGCTGCTCGCGAATCCTTCCATTGAACAAGGCGGCTATTGCCAGGCCGGTGTGCCGAACATCCTGGATATCGCAGGCCTGGGTATTCCCTTGGCACCCGGCTGGCCCCGCTTGCACGGCGGCTCATCCGACGGATACAGCAGTTGCATGCCCCATAACGTCAATGGAGAAGCTCCTGCGCAGATCATCGTGATCACCCTGAACCGGAACCTGCCGCGCTCCGGCAAGGGCATGGCCGGTGCCCTCGCGTTGGAGATCGAATACTATAGGGAGTACATCCAAGCACCGCTGAGCGAGCCGCTTATTCCCGGTGAACCCTATCTGGTCTCCTTCAACGCTGTGCTCTCCGAAGGCTCCGATGTGAAGGTGAACGGCTTGGGCGCATTGCTGAGCGTGGGGCCCATGGTCGAAGGCACCTACGCCCCCTTCGACGCCGAACCGCAAGTGGTCACCTACGATATGGTGGAGAAGGGCGCATGGACGAACATCTGCGGGATCGTCGTACCGGACGCCGCTTATGATCACATCGCCGTCGGTAGCTTCTTCCCCGACCGCGCGTCATACACCCACGAGGGCCCGATCAACGGCTTCTCCACTGCGTACCATTTCTACGATGATGTGGTCGTGGCGCGCATCAACGACCCGAGCTGTATCACCAGCATCGGCGATGTGCCGCCGTTGGATGAAGATGCGAATAGCGAAGGCGACGCACTACGCGTGTATCCGAACCCTGCGAGTGAAATGCTGAACATCGTAGCCGATCCATCACTCTTCGGGCAGCGCGCGGTGATCGAGGTGTTCGATGCCACCGGCAGCCGCGTGCATGCGGAACAGGTGAACCACTTCAATGCACTGCAACCGCTCGACCTGTCTCCGTCCTGGAAGGAAGGCCTGTACCTGGTGATGGTGCGGGTGGAAGGACGGGCACCGAAGGCGGCGCGGGTGGTGGTGAAGCGATAGTGTTGACCTGGGCCCGGGACGCGATGGGGATCCGTATCAAAGGAGGAAAGGAACCATGCAATACGTGCTCTGCTCGATCATCTTCGTACTGTTTAGCCTGGGTTCCCGGGCGCAGGATCCGGTGGCGGCCCCGGCTCGTGAATATCGGGGGACGCAGCCGCCGGACAGCGCCGTGATCCAGCTGCTCGAGGAGGATGCACGGCTCTTCGCGACCTATCGTGATATCGCGATGCGTGACAGCTTGCGTCGCCGGCTGCTCTCTCCGGGGTACTTCTACCATGGGCTCGATGGGAAACCGATCGACCTGGAGGGGCTTACCCAGCGGCAGGAGCGCAACGGATTCAAGCTGCTCGCTTCGAGCGTGCTCAGAGAGATATTGTACCAGTACGAGTCCACTGCGATCCTCGTGCTGCATGAGGAGTTGACGACCTTGGACAAGGGTATGACGAAGACCTCCCTCCGCTCGTGCATGCTCGTGATGGGCAAGGAGAACGGGCGTTGGGTCTTCCAAGCGGACATCATGGGGAAAGACCCGCCGCGATGAGTGCCTGGCCGAATGTGCGGGTCCCGATCCGCGTTCGATCACCTTTTCCCACGTTCGATCGATCGTGGTTGTGATCCGCCGTTCCGTGGCGTCCCTTGGCATCACCAAAGTCGTTGCCATGCGCCGATCATTCCTCCTTGCCGCTGTCGCCGCCCCGTTGTTCGCCCTGGCCCAACCGGGCACCAACCACTCCTGCGCGGAGGCGATCACGTTGCAGGTATCGCCCACCAACATGCAGACGGAGCTGATCCCGGTGGATGGCCGCGTCTTCCCGAACGCCGTTCCCGATCCGGTCACCACGTGCAGCGATAATGACCCGGTCACCTGGGGCTGGTACCGCTTCACGGCCACGGCCACCAAGCACTGGATCCGCACCGATGGTCAAGGCACGGACGATGTGAGCATGGAAGTGTTCAGTGGGGCCTGTGGATCGCTCACGAGCATCGGTTGCTTTCCACCGAACGGACCTGCACCCGCGCTCACGGGATTGACCATCGGCTCCACGTACCACCTGCGTGTGGTGATGGACGACCTGTTGTGGTGCCAGGCCAACACGGACTACTGCCAGGTCTGGATCGGGGTGGTCTCCGCACCGGTGCACGATGAATGTGCCGGTGCCCTCGAACTTCCCGTGATCACGGGCGCCATCACCACCTGGCCGGGGGAGGAACTCACTTCGCTGGGGGCGACCCAATCGCAAGCGGCCTGCACCGGCACTGCCGACGATGATGTGTGGTACCGCTTCACCGCCACGCACGACAAGCATGCGTTGGGCACCACGGATCTCACCGTTGCGGATCAGGAGAACGTGTACGAATGGTTCAGCGGCTCCTGCGGCAACCTCACTTCCATCCTATGCAATGGACCGGTGGCCACCGGTCTTACGCCGGGAACCTCCTACTACATCCGTGCGCACAGCGCGGCCGCCAATGCAGGGACCACCGTCCGCGTGCTGGCCAACGTGTATGCGCTGGCCCCGAACGATGAGTGCGCCGGTGCGCTGCCCATCGCGATGAGCCTGCCGGGCGAAGAACCACATGCGGTATGGGTCTCCACCATGCACGCCTCCGGAAGTACGGTGCCTTGCGGAACGCGCCCGCATGATGTGTGGCTCAGTTTCACGGCCAGCGGCACGGAGGCCACCGCCGCATTCCATGGAACGGGTTCGGGATACTTGGCGCTCTTCAGCGGCTCCTGCGGCGCACTCACCTGTGTGGATGAGGACAACGATCAATTGGAATGCACGGGGCTTACCCCGGGTGCCACCTATTATTTGAAAGTGGGGACGAACCTGAACGGTCGTGGCAATGCGAAGGTGTATGTGTTCGAACCTGCTCCCAACGATGCCTGCGCCGATGCCACGGTATTGGAGGTGCAACCGGAAGGGGTGTTCACGCAGGGCCACACCTTCAACGCATCGGAACGGGCGTGGTACCGCTTCACGGCCACCGGGGAGCGCATGATCCTCAGCGGATACACCACCGTCGGTGAGTACCCGACCCAAGCCTACGTGTACAGCGGTACATGCAACGCGCAGAACTCCGTGGCGCAAACGGCGGATATCTCGAACTCCTTGGTATTGCCCGGTCTGGTGGTCGGACAGGAGTACCATGTGCAAGTATGGTGCAACGGGCCGCCCGTCGCCTTCCGCATCGCGCTACGGCCTGCGCTGGCGAACGATGGGTGCGAAGGAGCCTTCGAACTTCCCTTCAGCACGTTGGAGGATCTGGATGGAACGCCGCTGATGGCCAATGATCTGGCCGCGAACGGCACCGGCGGATGCATGGCCGGCCGTGACCTGTGGTACCGCTTCACCGCAACGCACACCAGCGCGGCTTTCGTGACCGCGCGGCGCTTGGGCGCGGGCACAACGATCGAGCTCTTCCAAGGGGGGTGCGCTGCGCTCACGAGCTTGGGTTGCACGGCGGGCACCGCAAGAGCCACCTTCCTCGACCTCGTCGTGGGTACCGAATACCACATCCGTTGGTCCAGTTCCAGCCCGGTCGACTTCGTGCCACTGCTCCTGGACCGACCCGTGAACGATGGGCCGATGACCCCGTTGCCCGCTCCGGTCGGGAAGCGCTTCTCACCCGCCTTTGCACAGTTCACGGACTTCGGTGCCACCCCGGGCATGCCCTCGAATTGTGGCAGCTGGTCACCGGACGATGACACCTGGTTCACCTTCACGGCCACGGCAACGGAGCATGGCGTGATCGCGCAGCAACGCAACATGTATTTCGAGGAGGCCGCCCTGACGTATCCCTACCGGATCGAAGTGTTCGATACGCTTGCCGCCGACCTGGCCGTGCTTGTGGAACATATCATCGGTTGCGGCGCAAGTCCCATCGCCCTCACCGATCTGGTCGTGGGCAGGCAGTACCTCTATCGGGTCTACTCCGGAGGCAGCGGAGAGGCCCATCGTAGCGGCTTCGTGACCTGCTACACGGATGGCGATAATAACGAAGCCAGCGGGGCCATGCCGCTCAACTACACGGAGGACTACAGCGCCTACTTCAACACCACGGGTGCCACGCAAAGCCTGCCCGGTGTGGATTGCCAGGTGGACGACACCGCCGATGACGACATCTGGTTCAAGTTCGTCGCAACGCCTGCGGTAGCGCGCATCGTGGTGGGTTATGCCACGGCCGAGGTCACGATCGAACTGTTCAGTGGATCACCCGGCAACCTCACGCCCATCGCCTGCGATGGCAATATCCTCGAACTGCCCGCGCTTACCAGCGGACAGACCTACTACGTGCGCGTCTACAGTTGGGGGAACGGTACAGGTGTCGATGGCCGTATCGGGTTGATCGCCACACCATCGCTCACAGCGAACGGCTGTGTGGAGGAGAGCTGCCTGGGTCCGGTTTTGGTTCCGAACCCGGGGATCGAACTGGGTGGCGAGTGCTTCATCCATCTGTCGGAGATCGGCTCCATAGAGGGGATGGGAACCTTCCTCGCGCCGGGCTGGCCGCGCATGCAACATGGTTCGTCGGACGCGTTCCACAGCTGCGCACAGTTCAACTCGGACCTGGACAATCCCGCGCAGCGGCTCAACGGCGTCAGCGAGATCTCGGTCCTTTCGCGCAGCGGCAAGGGCATGGGTGGCTTCGTGGCCACCGGGACCTATGGTGCCCCGTACTACGTGGAGTACCTGCAAGCGCCGCTCGCTGAACCGCTGGTGCCGGGCGAGCCTTATCTCGTATCGTTCCACGTGGTGGCGAGTGCCTTCACGCAGTTCGTCGGTGGATTGGGTGCTGCGCTGAGCGAAGGGCCGTTGGTCTCCGGTTATCAACTCCCGATCGCTGTGGAGCCCGATGTGATCGAGCCCGATGTGATCGACGATCGGGGCTGGACGAACATCTGTGGGATCGTGGTGCCCACCGCACCGGTGGACCACATCACCATCGGATCCTTCCGGTCCCGCAGCGAGGGGATCGGCGCGGGCAACACGCTCGAGTACGCCTACTACTTCGTGGATGATGTGGTGGTGGCCCGCGTGGCCGATCCCGGCTGCATCACCAGCATCGGGGATGTGCCTCCGTTGGATGAAGAGGCCCATGGAGGCGATCTCCTGCGTGTGTATCCCAACCCCGCGAACGAACTGCTCAACATCGTGGCCGACCCATCGCTCTTCGGCCAGCGCGCGGTGATCGAGGTGTTCGACGCCACCGGCAGCCGCGTGCATGCCGAGCAGGTGAACCACTTCAATGCGTTGCAACCGCTCGACCTGTCCCCGTCCTGGAAGGAAGGCTTGTACCTGGTGATGGTGCGCGTGGAAGGGCAGGCTCCGAAGGCGGCACGGGTGGTGGTGAGGCGGTGATCTCCGATCGCCTGATCCCATGTCCGACATGCCGTTCGGCGGCTTTTCCGGGATAACGATCGGTCATCCCGTCAAATGTCATTCGGGCTTCCTTTCCTCCTCACCAACTTCGCACCATGGAGCGATCGTGGTCGGGAACACTTATCGCGCTCTTGTTGCTGAGCGCATGCGGGAAGGACCGGGAAACCACCATGCCGACGGTGGGTCCGATCTCGGAAAGCGTCTATGCCAGTGGCGTGGTGAAGGCGGCCGGCCAGTACCAGGTATACCCTACCGTCACCGGACAGGTCACGACCTTGCTGGTGGCCGAGGGCGATACGGTGAAGGCGGGTACTCCGCTCCTGCGCATCGACGACCGCAGCACCACCGCATCCGCCCGCAGTGCATCGGCGCAAGTGCGTTTGCTGGAACAGCACGCGGCGGAGGGCGGGCCCGTCTTGGCGCAATTGCGGGAGGCTTTGGAGCAGGCGCGCGACAAGTTCGTCCTGGACAGTACCAACTACGAAAGGCAGAAGGCTCTTTGGGCCCAACAGATCGGTAGTAGGAGCGAACTGGAACAACGCGAACTCGCCTACAACACGAGCAGAGCGGCGGTCACGCGGGCGGTGAAAGCCCTGGCCGAGACCCGCGAGCGGTTGCGTACCGAGTTGGAAGTGGCCCGCAACAATGCCGCGATCAGCGTGGCCGGGAACGATGACCGTTCACCGGCCAGCCTCATCGATGGCGTCGTGTACGACCTGCTCGTGGAGCCGGGAGAACTGGCCACACCGCAGAAGGCCATTGCGGTGATCGGCAGCGCGTCCGACCTCTACCTGGAGCTCGAGGTGGATGAGAAGGACATTGCGAAAGTGCAGGTGGGTCAAGCGGTGGCGGTCACGTTGGAACTCTATGAACAGGCGTTCGAGGCCACCATTACCCGGATCATTCCGTTGATGGACGTCCGTTCCCGGACGTTCACCGTGGAAGCCCGCTTCAGGACACCTCCGCCCCGGATCTTCCCCAACATCACGGCGGAAGCCAATATCGTGCTGCAACGGAAGGAACGCGCCATCACCATCCCGGTCGCGTATCTGGTGGATGGGACCCACGTGCGCATCGGAACGGATGAACGCGCCGAGGTGCGCACCGGCCTGCGCGACCTGGAGCGCGTGGAGATCCTTGAGGGTATCGACAGTACCACCGTTCTCTACAAGCCGTAAGGCATGCGATTGCTCATCAGTATCGCGGTCACCATCCTCCGGGCGAAGCTGCGCCAGAGCATCGTGGCAGCGGTGGGGGTGATGTTCAGCATCACGATGTTCGTCACGCTGCTCGGTTTCATGAACGGGTTGAACCAACTCCTGGACGGCCTGATCCTGAACCGCACCCCGCACGTGCGTTTGTACAATGAGATGAAGGCATCCCCGGTGCAACCGATCGAACGGGCCTCTTCCGATACGATGGTGCACCACTTCATCCGCTCGGTGAAGCCGAGGAGCGAATTGCAGAAGCTGCGCAATGCCATGGGTATCATGCGCACCTTGGAGAACGATCCGCGTGTGCTGGCCATCTCCCCCCGACTGGTCGCGCAGGTCTTCTTCAACGTGGGCACCACCGACCTCAATGCGCAAGTGAGCGGGATCGATGTGGACCAGGAAGTGCGCTATTACATGTTCGCCGATTACCTGGTGCAGGGTGAAGCGCGCGACCTGGCCACGGGCAACAATGCGGTGGTGCTGGGCAAGGGGCTCGCGGATATGATGGAGGCGAAGGTGGGCGATGTGGTGCAGGTGACCACCGCGGCCGGCGACCGCGCGCTGCTCCGCGTGAGCGGCATCTTCCAGAGCGGGATCGCCGACTACGACAAGGTGCAGTGCTACGCCAGCATCAAGACCGTGCAGGAACTGCTGGGCAGGCCGAGCAGCTACTACACGGATGTGAACGTGAAATTGAAGGACATCCTGCTGGCTCCTGCGGTGGCGAAGGAACTCGCCGTGCGTTTCGATGTGGATGCCGTGGATATCCAGACGGCCAACGCGCAGTTCGAGACGGGCAGCAATGTGCGCAGCATCATCAGCTACGCGGTAGGGGTGGTGCTGCTCATCGTGGCGGGCTTCGGCATCTACAACATCCTCAACATGCTCATCTACGAGAAGCTGGACACCATCGCCATCCTGAAGGCCACGGGCTTCAGCGGCGGCGATGTGCGGAGGATCTTCCTGGCCTTGAGCATGATCATCGGTATCGTGGGAGCGATCGGTGGTCTGTTGTTCGGCTTCGGCCTGCAGCACGTCATCGACAACATCCCGTTCGTCACGCAGGCGCTGCCCACCGTCACCACGTTCCCGATCGACTACGATCCGAAGTACTACATCATCGCGGTCACCTTCGCGCTCCTCACCACCTGGATCGCCGGTTGGTTCCCGGCGCGCAAGGCGGCACAAGTGGATCCGGTGGAGATCATCCGAGGCAAATGAGCGACCCGGCCAACATCCTCGAAGTACGGGAGGTGAACAAGTCCTTCCACGACCCGGTGACGGTGCCCGTGTTGAAGGACGTTTCACTGGACGTGAAGCGTGGCGAGTTCGTGAGCATCACCGGTAAGAGCGGCTGCGGCAAGAGCACCCTGCTCTACATCCTCAGCACCATGGACACGGACTACGCGGGCGAAGTGTCGATCGACGGTGAACGCACCACCGGTCTCGACGGGTCACGTCTGGCGGCCATCCGGAACGAGAAGATCGGCTTCGTGTTCCAGTTCCACTATCTGCTCCCGGAGTTCAGTGTATTGAACAACGTGATGCTGCCGGGGTTGAAACTGGGACGGAAAAGCACTGCCGAGGTGGAAGCCGATGCGATCGCCCATTTGAAGGAACTGGGGATGGGCGATCAAGCGCTGAAGATGGCCAACCAGTTGAGCGGCGGGCAGAAGCAGCGCGTGGCCATCGCCCGTGCGCTCATCAACGACCCGCTCATCATCATGGGCGATGAACCCACGGGCAATCTGGACAAGAGGAACTCGGAGATCGTCTTCGGCATCTTCGAGCGCATCGCCAACGAGCATGGCCGCAGCCTGCTCATCGTGACCCACGACGGCGATCTCGCGGCGCGCACGCACCGGAACATCGTGATGGAGGATGGGAGGGTGGTGAAGTGAGCGGTGCGATCACTTGGCGGCCAGCCCTTGGGCCAGCTCGTGCATCTTCAGCACGGTGTTCCAGTTCCGGGCCGTGTTCACCACGCCGATGCCCTTGTCGAACTTCTCCGCAAGCTTGCTCGTGCCGAAACCGTTGGGGGTGTGCAGGTAGCAAACGCCTTTCACCACCTGGATCGCTTCACCACCCACGGCCAGTGCCTGCAGCGCCTGGATGGCCGCCGGCTTGGGTTTCTCGGCGAGCAGGGCGGCGTGCACATGCTTGCCTTCGGCCATGTCCGGGAAGGGGTTATGCTTGATCACGGCCGCCCATTCCGCAGCGGTGGGAGCGAAGATGGGTTTGTCGAACCCGAACTTCTTCAGGCAGAGGTCGGCCACCTTGATGATGGTCTCTTCGCGCGACCACGCGCTGTTCACCAACGCGTTGCCGCTGTTGATATAGGTGGTGGCGTTCTTGAATCCGGCCTTCGACAAGGCTTCGCGCAGGGGCGCCACAGGCAGTTGCGTGGCGCCACCGACACCGCGGAACAGGAGCAGGTACGTGGTGAGTGCAGACAAGTCCGTCAATCCTTCAGCAAACGTAAGGTCGTCGCATCTCCATCAGGGCCGATCCGGACGATGTACACACCACAAGGCAGGTCCGATACATCCCAAAATGCCGTACGGCCGACCATCATCCCGGTGCGAATGATGCGGCCTTGCAAGTCCATGAGCCGGACAGGTGTTCTGTCTTCCTCCGGACGTTCGATGCGGATGGGACCATTCGTCGGATTGGGCAGCAAACGGACCGGAGCCTGGACCATGACCTGTTCCACGTGCGTCCAAGCAACGATGAAAGGCTCCGAAAGACCGGACGAACATCCGTTGAGATCCGTTACCGTGACCTGGTAGACCCCATCCACTTGCGGCTGCATGCAGAGCGTAGTGACCTGCTCCAAAGGTTCGCCGTTCAAGTACCACTGGGCGGTGCCACTGGTGGATGTGCAGAGCGTGTTGCCGTTCGCGGTGATGGTGGACGCCGTGGGCGATGCAGTACAAGCGATGGGAGCACGGAAGATATCCCCGTTCACGCTGCCGATGATGATCGCACCATCCACCAGCGCTGCGTCCCCGATCGTTAGCTGCGGGATCTCCGGAAGCACATTGGTCCAGGTCGCTCCGGCATCCACTGTCATCCAGGTCGCACCGGTGAAGAGCACGGCATAACCCGTATCGAGATGCGTGAAGTGGATCCAATTCACACCGTACAGCTCAGGAGCCATCTCGGTCCAGGTTTCGCCGCCATTGGAGGTCTTCAGGCCATTGCCCGTGGCGATCCAGCCATGTTGTTCATCGAGGAACTCGACCGAAACGAGCGGCCAACCATCCAGGCCTGTGTCCATGCTGGTCCATGTAATACCGCCATCGATGGTCTTCAGCGCCGTACCGTCCGCGCCTACGGCATGACCCAAGAGGGAATTGACGAAGTGCAGATCGAAGATCGGGGAAGAGCCGGTCAGGGTGGTGGTCCAATCCAATCCGCCATTGACGGTGCGGTAGAGACTTGTTCCGGCCATGATATGGGTGCTCGCCGACAAGCTCCAGCAGGAACGGATCGTGACATTGGGACCAGGAGGCACGAAGGCGGCCGTTTCGAAGAAGTTGTTCGTACGTCCGAAATTGCCGCCCACACTACCGCGACTGCCGATACCATCAGGTCGCATGTGCACGGCGTAGCCACCGCCGACCTCACCGACCGCCCATGTACGACCACCATCGGAAGTGCGCAACATGCCGGATGTCATGGGAGAGTAACCGACCATCGCTCCTCGTTGCTCATCTGCGAAGGAGGCATGACGGATCTGGAATACGGGGGTTCCCTTATGGATCCGCTCCCAAGAAGCACCGAAGTCCATTGTGCGGTGCATGTAGCCGTCCGATCCCAACAGGCCTTGGCCATTGGGAAGGAGCGTAATGCTCCGATTGGGTCCTCCCACCTCCAAGGATGTCCAGGTCAGTCCTCCGTCCGTACTGCGAACGATCGTCCCTTGCTGGCTGCTGGCGAGCATGATATCACCCTGCACGGTGATGTCGTGCAAATGACCAGCGAAGACCTCGATCATGTCGCTCCATGTGGTACCGCCATCAGTGGTGCGGACGATACGGGTGCCGGGAGAATAGCCCACACCGATCCCCGTGGATGCATCGGAGAAGTGGATGTCTCGGATGATCGCGTTCCCGATGGATGCGGTCGGCTGCCAAGTGCTCCCGCCATCCACGCTCTTGAGGATCCCGCTGATGGATGCGCTGGCATAGGCAACCTCCGCCGTTACGAATTGCACCGCAGTGATCACATCCTCGTCCACGGAACTGCTATGCACCGGATCCCATGTCGAACCACCGTCGAGGGTACGAAGGATCTTTCCGGACTCGGAGCCGATAAGGCCGTGCAAGCCGTCCAGGAAATGCACGGCGGAGAGGTTGCCCGCGCCGCTCTGAAAGCTGCTTGTAAAGGTCCTGAAGCCATCGGAGGATCGAATGATCCGTCCTGTTCCACACACGATGAGCCCCTCACTGATGTTCCACATGTGCAGCGCGGACGGGGCATAGGACAGGTCGTTCTGCATGCGCACCCAATCATCCCCTCCATTGGAAGTACGAAGAACGGCGTTCATCATCCCGTCCACCGCATAACCCACGTCCGTGGTGATCATTTCAAGGGCGACGAACCTGCTTGTGGACTTGATCGGTGTCAGGAGTTGCCATTCCTGGGCATTGGAGAGCAACGAAGTGGCCGCCAATGCCACGAAGGTCATCTTTCGCATGGTGGGTGTGATGTCTGGTGGGTCGACAGGAAGAGTACCCTCTTGGGGAGAGGGGAAAGGAGCGCTTCACGAACGATCAGCCGCGGCAGGCGATGCCGCTGATCTCCACATTGACCCCGCGCGGCAGCTCCTTCACGCCCACGGTCTCACGGGCGGGCGGGTCGATGCCTTCGAAGAAGCTCAGGTACACCCGGCTCACTTCCGCGTAGAACTGCAGGTTGGTGACGTAGATGGTGCACTTCACCAGATGCTCGTAACCGAGGCCGGCGCCCTTGAGCACTGCCCCCAGGTTCTGCATCACCTGCGTGGTCTCCTCCGTGATGTTGCCCGTCTTCAGTTGCTTGGTGTTGAACACCTGGGCGATCTGCCCACTGATGAAGACAAAACCACCCGCCTCGACGCCGGGGGTGAAGGGGGTTCCGGAAGAGTTGTCCTCGGCGGCGCGGATCGTACGCTTCATGATCGTGTTGGGTAGGGGTCGGGTATGCCGCTAAGTTGCGCACAAAGCGCACAATGGCAAACACCGCGATCCGATCAGCTGATATTGATGTCCCGGCAACACGATCCGGGCGGCCGCGAGGGGAATACGGCAGCCTACTCCTTGAGGAAGCGTAGTCCAGCCACCTCCTGTCCGGAAACCAAGCGGACCACGTACAACCCGGCCGGTAGAGCGGATACATCGATGGTGCCGCCGCCGTTGATGCGGTCCTCGCGCACGATCCGCCCTTGGGCATCGACGAGGACGACGTTGGTGGGCAGCATATGGCCCGGCTCGATGCGCAGTCGGTCATTCGCCGGATTGGGGTAGAGGCGTGCAGCGCCTTGTGCTTCCGCTACGCCCAGACCCGTGCTGATGACCACATGCGGCGCGGAGGGTGCCGAAACGCAACCGGTGGTTTCCGTGACCACCACTTGGTAGCTGCCCGGACCGATGGTGGTGAGGCAGAGCGAGTCCCCATCGGCAATGGGCTCGCTGTCGAGGTACCATTGCGCGCTGCCGGCCGTGTTCACGCAGAGCACATCGCCATCAGCCGTGATCGTGGGCACCATCGCCTGCGCAGGGCAGCTGACGAAGGCGCGGAAGATGTCACCGTTGTTGCAGGCCACCACGATGCTGCCGTCCACGAAGGCCGCATCGCCCACCGAAGCGTTGAGGATCTCCGGAAGGAAATTCTCCCACGTGATGCCACCGTCCACCGTACGGACCGTCTGCGCCGTGTAACCCACGGCATAGCCCGTGTCGGCATCGGTGAAGAAGATGCTCATGGTGTTCTGCGGTGTGCCGCCCATCACGGTCCACGTTCCACCGCCGTCGGTGGTGCGGTGGTTCTGCGTCCAGCCCAGTTGTTCGTTGAGGAAAAAGACGGTGTGGCTGCCGCTCATCGCTGGAAGGGGCTGCCAGGTGAGGCCGCCGTCCAGGGTGCGGTAGTTGTCACCGTACTCGCCCACGGCATAGCCCTGTTGGTCGTTGACGAACCAAAGGTCGCTGATGGTGATGTTGCCCGCATCGAGCACGCGCGTCCAGGTCTGTCCGTTGTTGGTGGTGCGGTAGATGCCGCCGTTCACGTAGCCGCCACCCACCAGATGGGTGCCGGCCCCGAGCGTCCATGTGCAACGGATGGCGATGAGCGGACCGTTGCCCAAGATGCGTTCATTGAAGCCGTTCAAGGTGCGGGCGAAGGCCCCGTTGCTTCCGCCCAGACAGCCCTCACCTGCGGGTGTCAGATGCACGCCGAGGCCGCCGCCGCCGGCCTTCTCCCAATGGCGGCCACCATCCGTGGTGCGCAACAACCCGGCCTCGAAGCCGCCCATGGTGGCCCATCCGATGGCCACACCGGTGTCGGCATCCATGAAGCTGACCTTGTTGAGGCGCGTGTGCCAAGTGCCGTCATTGGTGACGGCCCAGGTGAGACCCATGTCGTTCGTCCGTTGGATCCGGCCGTCGGTCCCCAGCAATCCCGCACCGTTCGGGGTGATGGCCACGCTCCGGTGCTCACTGGAACCCACCTGGATCTCGGTCCAGGTGAGACCGGCATCGGTGCTGCGTATGGTCCGTCCCCACCAGCCGCACGCCACCAGGGTATCGCCTTGCGCGGCAAGGCTGTTCATGATGTACGTGCTGTTGCTGGGTATGGAATCCCAGCTCAAGCCGCCATCGGTAGTGCGCACCACGATGTTCGGCAGTCCCACACAAACGCCGGTGGACTCGTCATAGAAGTGCATGTCAAGGAACGTGGTGTTCGCCCCGCCCCAGCTTTCCTGCCAGGTAAGGCCTCCATCGGTGCTCTTGCGGACGGTGCCGCCACCGGCGCACGTGAGGTATCCCGTCTGCGTGTCCAGGAATTGGATGGCGTGGATGTCATTGCTTGCACCGAGGCCGCTGTCCATCAGCGTCCACGTGGCGCCGGCGTCGGTACTGCGATAAACCCGTCCTGCACCCGTGCCCGCCCAGCCGAGCGTATCGTTGACGAAGAAGACGCAGTTGAAGTGACCGAAAAGCACATTGCTCGTTCCGGTGATGGTGGTGAAAGCATCCGTCGTGCGGTACACGCTACCGCTCTCGCCCACGACGATCGCGCGTTGATCGTCCCACACGTGCATGCCGATGGGGTTGTTGGTCGAATTGTTCATCATCCGCTCCCAGTGGAAGCCCCCGTCGGACGTGCGCAGGATGGCGCCCATCGGTCGGTCCACAGCGAAACCGACGGCGTCGCTCACCATGTGCAGGGCCGTGAACTCGCTGCGGGTCTTTATGGGGGTCACCAGATCCCATTGCGCTGAAGCGGAAAGATGCCCCACGAACAGGGCCAGGGCGAAGAGTGGTTTCATGCGGAGGGCAAGTTAGATGCGTGCGCCGTACACCTCGACCGGTACTCGGTTCATCGACAGCGGTGACCGTTGCTGAGATCGGCCCACCCGGACCTCCATCCCCGGATTAACATCGCAGGCCATGCAGATCAACCTCCCCGCGGCCCGCCCCCTTTTCGATATCAGTCGCCTGCAACACTTCGACCGGGAGCTGCCCATCCGAGGCTTCTCCGTGAAGTATGTCCGGTCGGGGACCGAGCACTATGTGGTGGACGGCAACTCCTTCCCGGTTCGTGCCGGGCACTACCTGCTGGTGAACCGCACCAACCGTTGCCATGCCACCATCGACAGCCCGACACCCGTGGAAGGCCTCTGCATCGATCTGGGGAACGATCTGATCCAGTCCGCGATGCAGGCGCGCGTGCTTCCGGAGGCCTTCCACCAGGAGGCCGGGCACGAACATTTCACCGGTCCGGATTTCGTGGAGAACATGTATGCCGAGGGGCGCACCCATGCGGGTGCGGTGTTGAAGCAACTCGCATGTGAGCTCTTCCGGGAGCCCGCGACCCGTGATCGGACAGACCCGGGCTTCCACACGCTGGCCGAGGCGATCGTCCACGACCATGTGTCCATCCTGCCGCAGCTGCAAAGGGTGCGCGCCGTGCGTAGCGGCACGCGCAAGGACCTGTTCCGCCGCGTGCAACGCGCGAAGGCCTTCATGGACGCCTTCTTCGATCGGTCGTTCGACATGGCCGCAGTGGCGCGGGAGGCAGCGATGTCCGAGTACCACTTCTTCCGCGCATTCCGCATGGTGGAGGGCACGAGTCCGCATCGTTACCTGCTGTCCAAGCGCATCGGTCGCGCGCACGAGCTGTTGCAGCTGGAACGGGTGAGCGTCACGGAGGCCGCCTTCCGCACGGGCTTCGGTGATGCGGCCGCATTCAGCAAGGCCTTCAAGAAGGCCACGGGCATGGCCCCGTCCGCACTGCTCGAACGATCGCGCAGGAAATGACATGCGATCGGGCACACCAGCGGCTTGTTTCGCTTGGAGCCCGTTCCCATGAAGCGCAGATCCCTACTTCCCCTTCTTCTTCTCGCCATCCCTTTCCGCGGCCTTCCGGTGAAGGGTCAGCAACCGGTGGACCCCGCGATGGCCGCCGCCCTGCAGCAGGTGCTGGACAGCTGTCGCATCGCCACGGTGGTGCCGGGCATCAGCACCACCTTCCTCTTCCCCGATGGACGCTATTGGAACGGCGTGTCCGGTGTGGCGCATATTGGTACCAACGCACCGATGGATACATCGTACGTGTTCCAGGCCGCCAGTGTCACCAAGCACTTCACGACCACCATCGTGATGCAGTTGGTGGAGGAGGGGGAACTGGCGTTGGACGATACGATCGGATCCTACATCACGACGCCGGCCGACATCCCCGGTAGCACACGCATCCGCCATCTTCTTAACCACCGCAGCGGGTTGGCGGATTATCTGCAGGCCCCGGGAGCGGCCAACAACTGGTTCCTGCATCCCGACAGCGTGTGGCCGCCCGACCAGATCCTGGAACTGTACAGCGACGAACCGCTCTTCGCGCCCAATGCCGCCTTCTCGTACAGCAATACCAACTTCATGCTGCTGGGGATGATCGTGGAAGCCGTTACCGGTACTTCGTTCGCACAGGAACTGCAGGAACGCATCCTCGATCCGCTGGGACTCGAAGAGGCCTATTTCCCTCCCGATCTGCCCATCACGGGGAACCTGGTGCCGGGGTGGACCTCCTTCACGCAACCCAATGTGTACGACACCGATGTCACGCCGGTGCTGCAGGATTGTTTCTCCAGCTTCGGATGGTCGGCCGGTGCCTTGGTGGCGCGGCCTTGGGAACTGGCCCATGGCGTGCGGGCCATGCAGGACGGCACCTTGCTGGAGGCCGGTTCGCTCACCGCGATGCGCACCTGCACCAACGTGAACTTCACCGATGGCTGCAACGGCTATGGCCTGGGCACCATGCGCTACACCTACGCCGGACGGACCTACTACGGTCATGGCGGTGACATCAGCGGCTTCACGCAGATGGCGGTGCACGGGATCCACGACAGCATCTCCTTCGCGATCTCCATCAACCGGAACAACGCGCCACGCGGACCCATAGCGGCGGCCTTGCTCGCGGCTGCGCATCGCGCGCTGTCCGTGGGCATCGCGCATCGGGATGCTCCGCACCTGTTGTCCGTCCACCCCAACCCGACGACCGGCCTGGTCCATTTGGACGGTCCGGCTCTTCCTTCCGGAGCGATCATCGACGTGCGCGATGCCCTGGGCCGTCCTGTGCAGAGGATCCGGCCCGTGGGTGTCGCTGCACGTTCGGTGGATCTTTCCGCGCTCCCGCCGGGCACCTACCAATTGAGCGTCCTGACCACTGAAGGACCTTGGTGGGGCCGGGTGGTGCGTGAGTAAGGTTGCGTCGCGCGGCTACCTTCGTGCGTGCGTGCGCTCTTCCTGTTCGTTTTCCTGCTGCTCTCGGACCTGCTTTGTGCGCAGCGCATGGACAGCATCCATGTATTCAAGCGGATACCGGCCGGCTCCTACACGAGCGCATCGGCCAATGCCTTGGCGTGGAAGCTGCACAAGGAGGATGCCCCGCACCGTAGCTTGAAGGGCGATGACCTCGACGTGGCCGAGGAAGCCATGGCGCAGTACAAGCCCCATCGCCACACCTCCGGACCGCTGCCGGAGCTTTCGCATGTCGCCATCGTTTTCTCGGGTGGAAGACCCGTGGCCTTCGGCGTCACCGACGACCTCGATCGCGTGATCAACTTCACCGCCCGTACCGAGTATCGTATCAGCACCTGGAGCGAACACCTTACCGTACGGGCCTTGCTGGCCAGGTTGGTGGTGGAATAGGACGGATCGAACCGACCGAACCCAGCATACCTTATTGGACCGCGATCGACGATTTTCCCGTCCGGTCGCACGCCCATGAACGAGGAGCGCATGCGCGGGAAATTGGCCGTGCTGGCCGATGCCGCGAAGTACGATGTGAGCTGCAGCAGCAGCGGAAGCAAACGGAAGAACACCGGCGGGCTCGGCAATGCGGAAGGCATGGGCATCTGCCACAGCTACACCGCCGACGGCCGTTGCGTGAGCCTGCTGAAGATCCTTCTGACCAATCATTGCATCTTCGATTGCGCCTATTGTGTGAGCCGCCGCAGCAACGATGTGAAGCGCGCCGCCTTCACCGTGCAGGAGGTGGTGGACCTCACGATGAACTTCTACCGCCGCAATTTCATCGAGGGACTTTTCCTCAGCTCCGGGATCTTCAAGGACGCCGACACCACGATGGAGCGGTTGGTACGCGTGGCGAAGGAGCTGCGGACCAACCATCGTTTCCACGGCTACATCCATCTGAAGACGATACCCGGCGCCAGCGAAGCCTTGGTGCATGAGGCCGGCCTGTACGCCGATCGACTGAGCATCAACATCGAGATCCCCAGCAACGAGGAGCTGAAGAAGGTGGCACCGGAGAAGGACCACGCCCAGGCGCTGGCCCCGATGAGCTATCTCCAACGGACCATCCAAGGGATGAAGGAGGAACGGCGTACCGTGAAGAGTGCACCCTTGTTCGCGCCGGCGGGTCAGAGCACGCAGCTGGTGGTGGGCGCCACGCCGGACAGCGACCTCACCGTGTTGACGCTGGCCGGGGACCTGTACCGGAAGCAGCGGTTGAAACGCGTGTTCTACAGCGGTTATGTGCCCATCAGCACCGATCGGCGGGTGCCGTTCGGCAAGCCCACGCCCGTGCTGCGCGAGAACCGCCTCTACCAGAGCGATTGGCTGTTGCGCTTCTACGGATACCGCGTGGATGAACTCGTGGATGCGCAACGGCCGGAGCTCGACCTGGACCTCGATCCGAAGACGTCGCACGCGTTGCGCCACCCGCATCTGTTCCCGGTTGATGCGAACACCGCTCCGATCGAAATGCTCCTGCGCGTGCCCGGCATCGGCACCCGCAGTGCGGCCCTCATCGTGCAAGGCCGTCGGCGCGGCCGTGTGCGCATGGAGCATCTCGCACCGATGGGCGTTGTGGTGAAGCGCGCGAAGTATTTCCTGTCGTTCCTTGGCGAGGCACATCCCCTCGTGCATCGGCCGGACCTGTTGCGTCCGCAGTTGATCACGCCGCTGCACCGACCCCAGGTGCAACTGGATCTGTTCAGTGCCGCGTGATGGAAGCGAAAAGCGCAGGCCACTACGTCTTCGATGGGACCTGGGAGGGCCTGTTGTCCACCGTGTTCGTGGTGTTCGAGGAAAAGTGCGCGGCCATCACCCTTGTGCGTTCGGCGTCGGAGATCACGGATCTTTTCGTTCCGGTGCGTGAGGTCGTCACCGATCACGCCCGGGCCGGTCGGGTGGAGCACGCCTTGAAGGAAAAGCTCGGCCACCGGCGCGTGAAGGAACTGTGGTCCTTGCTCCTGGCCGAGCGCAAGGAAGCGGACGGGACGGCGCTGGCCTACATCGTTCGAGGGTTCAACCTGCCGGTGGAGGAGGTGGATGATCCCCGTGAACCGGTGGTGTTGGAGCTGCGCGATTGGCGCAAGAAGCTCCGGCACGAGGCGCACCATATGGAGGCCTTCGTGCGCTTCCGCGAGAATACCGATGGCATCTGGTCGGCCACCATCGCACCGGCCTACGATGTGCTGCCGTTGATCACCCCGCATTTCCGCAAGCGTTACGCCGACATGCGCTGGTGCATCCGCGATGAACGGCGCGGTTATGGCGTGTACTTCGATGGGAGATCGATCGAATTGGTGTCCACCGAAGCCGCTTCAGCGCCCGCGGAACAGGATGCCGCCTACAGCACGCTCTGGCGCACCTACTTCAAGCATGTGGACATCCCCGAGCGACGCAACAAACGCTTGCAGATGCAGCGTATGCCGAAGCGTTTCTGGAAGCACGTACTGGAGATGAACGGGTAAGCGGTCCCGCTTTCAGCTTTCGCTTTTCTCTTTTCAGCCTTTCTCTCACCCTTTCATCGCCGCGTCCACCATGTTGCTGCTGCCGATGTACAGCGGGCAACGTTGGTGAAGCTCCGTGGGCTTCAGGTCCAGGATACGCGTGGTGCCGTCCGTGGCCTTGCCGCCGGCCTGTTCCACGATCATGGCCAAGGGGTTCGCTTCGTACAGCAGACGCAACTTGCCGTTCGGCGCCTTCGTGGTGGCAGGGTAGAGGTACACGCCGCCCTTGAGCAGGTTCCGGTGGAAGTCGGCCACCAGGCTGCCGATGTAACGAGCGCTCATCTTCTTCTGCTTGCACTGGTCGATGTACTTCTGCACGCCGGGGTTGAACTCGTACAGGTTGCCTTCGTTCACCGAATAGATCTTGCCGTCGGCGGGCGTGGTCATGTTCGGATGGCTGAGGCAGAAGGTGCCGATGCTCGGGTCCAGCGTGAAGCCGTTCACCCCATGGCCCGTGGTGTACACCAGCATGGTGCTGCTGCCGTAGATGATGTAGCCCGCCGCCACCTGTGCGCTGCCCGGCTGCATGAAGTCCTCCATCGTGGCCTTGTCGCCCGTGCTCAAGCGGCGGTAGATGCTGAAGATGGTGCCGATGCTCACGTTCACATCGATGTTGCTGCTGCCATCGAGCGGGTCCATCGCCACCACGTACTTGCCACCGTTGTCGAAGTGCACGATGTCGTCGTTCTCCTCGCTGGCCACCGCACACACCTCACCTTGGCTCTGCAGCAGGCGGATGAAGAGGTCGTTGGCGTACACGTCGAGCTTCTGCTGCGCCTCGCCCTGCACGTTCTCGGTGCCCTGTGCGCCCAGGATATCCTCGGCCAGCCCGGCCTTGTTCACCTCACGGTTCACCATCTTGCCCGCCAGTCGGAAGCTGGTCAGCAACTGCGTGAGCTCGCCGGTGGCGTAGGTGAATTCGTGCTGCCGTTCGGTGATGAACTCGGCGAGGGTCTTGATCTTGGCCATGTGTTGCTCGCCGGATCCCGGATGACTTCGGTGGGAAGGCGATGGCGCAAAGATGCGGCAGCCTTTCCTTTGGCGCATGAACGTTGAGATCCGCCGCGCGGAGGCCCGTGATGTGCCCCGCATGCTCGAACTGGTGAAGGAACTGGCCCTGTTCGAGAAGGCCCCCGAGGCGGTCACCGTCACCGAGGCCGGGATGCACGACGCCGGCTTCGGACCCGCTCCGGTCTGGGTGGGCTGGGTGGCGGAAGAGCGATCGGATGATCGGATAAGGAGAGGATCAGATGATGAGGCTACCGCAGGCACAGTACCATTATCTGATC
>DASWWQ010000104.1:0-2630 GCA_036405935.1 Flavobacteriales bacterium | reverse complement strand
CTGAACGCCAACCTTGTCCAGTTCATCCCCGTGGGCAAACGCGGAACGGTGAAGCTCGCTGCCCAAGGTGGTGCGATGGTGAATGATGTCCTCTACTCCAACGAGATCTATCGCATCGGCGGACTGAAGACGATGCGCGGGGTGGACGAGGCCAGCATCTACTGTTCGTCCTATGCCATCGGAACGATCGAGTACCGCTTCCTTTTCGAGGAGAACAGCAACTTCTTCCTCTTCGTGGACCAAGGCTGGTGGGAGGATCGCAGCCGAACGCCGGTGCTGACCGACACTCCCTTGGGCTTCGGAGCCGGTACGAGCTTCGACACCAAGGCGGGCATCTTTGCGCTCACCTACGCGCTGGGACGGCAATTCGACAATCCCATCGATCTTCGGGGCGGGAAGATCCACTTCGGCTTCACCAGCCTGTTCTGACCACCACCACTGCAACTCCTCGTGCTGTTGGACCGTAGACCGCCCATGGGGCGTTCCATCCTGCGTGCCGCTCTGGCGATCTTCTGCCTCGGCCTGGTCTTCCTCCCGGCCCGAGGCCAGGACCTGGCCATGGCCGGAAGCCCTCGGGCCAAGAAGATGCAAGGCCTGGCCGACCTGATGATCGAATACCTCGAGGTGCGCTACCCCGATGCTCCGGTGGAAGGCCATGTGCTGTACGTCTCGGTGCATCGGCAGCGCATGTTCCATGTGCTGGAAGGCCAACTGCAGCAGGAATACGTCATCTCCACGGCCCGCAACGGCCTGGGCACGGTGACCGCCAGCAACAAGACCCCCACCGGGCTGCACCGCGTGGTGGAGAAGTTCGGCGCCGGTGTTCCTTCCGGCGGGGTCTTCCGGGAACGGCATTACACGGGCGAGAACATGGCGGGAGACACCGCCGGCCTGGACCTGATCACCTCCCGCATCCTTTGGCTGGGTGGGTTGGAACCGGGATTCAACCAAGGCGGAACGGTGGACAGCCAGCGCCGCGGCATCTACATCCACGGTACCGGCGATGAGGCCACCTTGGGCACACCGAGTTCGCATGGTTGCGTGCGCATGCGGAACACCGACGTCATCGAGCTGTTCGATGCCGTTCCCTTGGGCACCCTCGTGGTGATCCTGGACAATTGAGAGCTCCTGAAAGCAGAAGGAGCGCCTTGCGGCGCTCCTTGCTTCGTAAAAGGAATGTTGCTTACTCCGCGGCTTCGCCACCTTCGGCCTTGGGGGCCTCGGTCTTGGCGCCCGTGCTGCGGCGGCTGCGGCGGGTCTTCTTCACCTCGGCACCGGCCTTCTCCTTGGCGGAGTAGATGGTGTTGAAGTCCACCAGCTCGATCATGGCCACCTCGGCGGCATCACCCAAGCGGTTTCCCAACTTGATGATGCGCGTGTAGCCACCCGGACGGCCGGCCACCTTCGGGGCCACATCGCGGAACAGAGCGGCCGTGGCCTCCTTGTTCTGCAGGTAGCTGAACACCGTACGGCGGCTGTGCGTGCTGTCCACCTTGCTCTTGGTGATCAAGGGCTCAACGAACAGGCGCAGGGCGCGGGCCTTGGCCAGGGTCGTCTCGATGCGTTTGTGCTCGATCAGCGAAACGGCCAGATTGCTCAGCAGCGCGTCGCGGTGGGCCTTCTTGCGGCCGAGCGCGTTGTTCTTGTTTCCGTGTCTCATGACTGTGTCGTCTTCATGGTCCGCACTGGTCGGCGCAAGCGCCGACCCTGCATCACTCCTTGTCCAGTTTGTACTTGCTCACGTTCATCCCGAAGCTCAGTCCCTTGTTCTCCACGAGGTCCTCCAGTTCGGTCAGGCTCTTCTTCCCGAAGTTGCGGAACTTCAAGAGGTCGTTCTTGTTGTAGCTCACCAGGTCACCGAGGGTCTCGATGTCGGCGGCCTTCAGGCAGTTCAGGGCGCGCACGCTCAGGTCCATGTCCACCAGCTTGCTCTTCAGCAGCTGACGCATGTGCAGGCTCGTCTCGTCCAGGTCGTCGGCCTCGTTGCGGCCACCGCCGCCACCGCCCAGCACGTTGCGGTCCTCCAGCTCGAGCGTGATGCGCTCGTCGCTGAACAGCATGAAGTGATGGATGAGGATCTTGGCCGCCTCCTGGAGGGCGTCCTTGGGGCTGATGCTGCCGTCTGTCGTCAGTTCCAACGTCAGTTTCTCGTAGTCCGTCTTCTGCTCCACGCGGGTGTTGTCCACGCTGTACTTCACGTTCTTGATGGGCGTGAAGATGGAGTCGATGAAGATGGTACCGATGGGTGCACCCTCCACCTTGTTCTCGTCGGCGGGCACATAACCGCGGCCTTTGCCGATCGTGAGCTCCACATGCAGCTTCACATTGGGCTCCAGGTTGCAGATCACCAGCTCGGGGTTCAGCACTTGGAAGCCGGTGGTGTGCTTGCCGATGTCGCCGGCGGAGAAACCCTCCTTGCCGGTGATGGTGAAGGACACCTTCTCGGTGCTGACATCCTCCAGCTGGCGGCGGAAGCGCACCTGCTTGAGGTTGAGCACGATCTCGGTGACGTCCTCGATCACCCCTTTGATGGTGCTGAACTCATGCTCCACGCCGTCGATGCGCACGCCGGTGATGGCGTAGCCCTCGAGGCTGCTGAGCAGGATACGGCGCAAGGCATTTCCGATGGT
>DASWWQ010000103.1:0-6237 GCA_036405935.1 Flavobacteriales bacterium | reverse complement strand
GTGAAGTTCAATGTGGTGGCCGTGCTGCTGTTGAGCGTCACCACCGTGGAGCGCATCACCCCGAAGTGGTTGCGTGAACGCAAGGCCACGAAGTACTCCCCGGCCGGCGCATTGATGCCCACCACGCTGGTCCCGTTGAGGCCCACCACATTGCCATCGCGCTGCAACAGTGCTGCACGCGTGCGAACGATGCTGGAGGAGTTGTTCTTGTCGCGCAGTTCCACCAGCACCCAATCCACGATGGCGTTGTCGCCCGTGGCCGTCAGCACCGAGGCCGCGATGGTCTCCCCGCCTCCACCACCGGCCTGCGTGAAGCCGAGTGCCGTGAAGGGCTCGGTGAGCGGGAATCCGTTGGCACCCGTGAGCGTGCGCAGGCCGTCCGTCATGCGCGTCTCGGCGGCCACATAAGGCCCTTCCAGGAACAGCTTCGCATCCAGCAACAGGTCCGTGCTCGGTACCGCTGCCACTTCCCTGGTCAGACCATCGGCGGGCCACTTGCCCGTGGTGGCTTCGGCCAGGTTCTGCAGCACGGTGAAGGCCAAGGTGGTGGGATCGAAACGGAACACCGTACCCTCGTTCGCCGTCCCCCCCTGCACACAGGTGCCATAGAGTCGGCCATCGTTGCCTTGTACCAGCTTCGCTTCGGACAGCGCTCCTTCCGCCAGCTGCATATCATACTCTTCCGTGTACGTTCCGGTGGTGATGTTCCAGCTGAAGATGCAACCGTTGAAGTACAATCCATCATCACGACAGGTGCCGTAGAGCTTGCCGTTCGTGGCCTGGATCAGATCACCGGCCGGAGCACCGCCCTGCAGCCCATCGAAGTCGTACAACTTGGTGAAGGTGTTGCTCACCGTGTTGAAGGAGTAGAGCGTACCGGCATCCACCACACCACCGCGCACGGTGGTGCCGTAAAGCAATCCATTGCCGGCCTGGAAGAGGGAGGACATCGGCGCTCCACCCGTGGTGCTGCTGAAGTCGTGCACCTTGGTCAACGTGTTCGTGGAGGGCACGTAGCGCAGGATGGTTCCCAGTCCGTTGGCACCGCCTTGACTGGTGGTGGTGTAGAGGCTACCGTTGGAGGCGACCAGGAAACCGGCCAAGGGTC
Organism: Flavobacteriales bacterium; assembly: GCA_036405935.1. Classification (GTDB taxonomy): domain Bacteria; phylum Bacteroidota; class Bacteroidia; order Flavobacteriales_F; family PHOS-HE28; genus PHOS-HE28. The sequence continues at coordinate 5,129 of DASWWQ010000103.1, read as the reverse complement.
GGCTTCCATTGGCCGTTTCCAGGTCCTTCTTCTTGGTGAAGACGTTCGTATTGAGGTCGTACTCGAAGATCGTTCCTGCGGCATTCGCCCCCCCGTCCGTGCACAGGCCGTAGAGCTTACCGGAGACCTCGACGAGATAGCCTTGGGGGAAGGTGCCGTTGGTGCCCCCCAGATCGAACATCCGGGTGTAGGCCGAGTTGGTGGGGTTGATGGAATAGATCACCCCTTGGCCCAGGACGCCCCCGTTCAGCGTGGTACCGTAAAGGCGACCATTGCTGCCCATCAGCATCCGACCTTGGGGGTTGTGACCGTTGGAAGCGTTGAAATACAGCAACGACGTGATGGTGGAAGTGGCCGGAGTGAACCGATACAATCCACCACCGGTCCCGGGGCCGCCGGAGGAACAGAGTCCGTACCACACCGCACCATCCTGGATGACCCCACCGTACGACTCGGAAAGCCCCACCGACTGGAATGAGGCCAACGGGGACAACACGTTGGTGGAGGTGTTATAGGAGAAGATCACGCCTTGGCTGGAGGCGCCTCCGAAGTGCGAGGTACCGTAGAGCAATCCATCCGTGCCCTTGGTCATCGTGCTGTAGATGTTCGAAGCCACGGTACCGGTAAGGTCATGCACCTTGGTGAAGGTGGCGGGGGTCACCGTGGCGTTCACCGTGAACACCGTACCGCTCCCGTTCGCGCCTTGGGCGGTGGTGGTGCCATGCAGCACGTTGGTGGAACTCTCCACGAGACCGCCGAAGGGTACGGACCCGTCGGCCGCCGTGAGCGCACGCACCACCGTGATCGCATAGGTGCTGGTATTGATCTCGAACACCGTACCGAAGCCGTTCGCCCCGCCGCCGCTGGTGACGCCGAACATGCGGCCGTTGGTGGTGCGTGTAAGACCCGTGCGTGGCAAGCGACCCGTGACGTTGCCAGCGGCCGCATCGAAGCTTGCGCGGCGTTGAAATGGGGTGCTTGCACCGATCGTGTACTCGAACACCACACCACCATTATTGGAGCTGGCACCACCGAACTGCGTCGTGCCCCACAGCGTGAGGTTCGAGGCACCGAGGATGAGCTTGCTGAAAGGCGTGGATCCGTTCGCTCCCGAGAAGGAGTGCAGACGCACCACGGCATGTGTGGTGGGGTTGTAGGAGAAAATGGTACCCAATCCGTTGGCACCTCCTGCACGGCACAGGCCGTAGAGGAGTCCATTGCCGGCCTGGACGAGTCCTCGGATCGGTGCTGTTCCGGCCTCTGCAGTGCCGGGCACGAAGTTGAAGCGCACCGTGTAGGTCTGCGTGGTCGGGTCGTAGGAGAAGAGCACCCCGGCCCCGTTGGTACCATCGGCCTCCGTCACTCCGTAGTAGATCCCGTTGCTGGCCTTGAGCAGATCGGATTTGGGATCACCGCCGAAGTAGCGGAAGAAATCGTGCTTCTTGGTGAAGGTTCCCGATTCCGTCACCGTGAAAAGACTGCCATTGCCGTAGACCCCACCGAGCTGGTTGGAGCCCCAATAGGTCTGGGCGACCATGATCGTGGAGAACAGGAATGTGACCGCGCCGGACACCAGGCGTGCAAGTGGGAGAACAGGATGCATGAGAGTTGGGGTAGGGCTGGATTCAGGGGGTAAATTAGGCAGTTCCCGCTTGAAATCAACCCCTTCGACCCGCTCATGGCATCGGGCCCAGGAGATCGAAGCTCCACCTCCCATGATAACCGGAGGGGCCTCTACATTTGGCCGATCCCGTGAAGAAACTGGTGAACCCCGCCGAGCTGGCCCTGGCCAGCCACCTGCGCCCCGGCGACCCGCGGGTGGCCTTGCTGGCGGAGGTCAGCGGATTGAAGCGCCTGGAGCGGTTCTACAACGAGATCGAGCAGAAGCCGGGCGAGGACTTCATCACGGCCCTCTTCACGCATCTGGACCTGCATCTGGAGGTCAGCGACGAGGACCTCGCCCTCATTCCCCGCACCGGTGGGGTGGTGATCGTGGCCAATCATCCCTACGGCGCCATCGACGGACTCGCCCTGTTGAACGTGCTGGAACGCACGCGGCCGGACATCAAGGTGATGGCCAACTTCATGCTCCAGCAACTGGAGCCGCTGCGCGATCGGTTCATCGGCGTCAATCCGTTCGAGCAGTTGACCAGCCGCAGCAGTTTCCACGGGATGCGGCAGGCCATGGAGCATCTGGCGCAGGGCCGGGCGCTGGGCGTGTTCCCCGCCGGTGAGGTCAGCAGCTACCGGAGCGATGTGGATGCCGTGGCCGATCCCCGCTGGAAAGCGCCCGTGATCAAACTGATCCGCAATGCCCAGGTGCCCGTGGTGCCCATGTGGTTCGATGGGGCCAACAGCCTCGTGTTCCAGATGCTGGGCATGATCCACCCGAACCTGCGCACCCTGCGCCTGCCCAACGAGATGCTCCGCATGCGCGGACGGTCCGTGCGCATGCGCATCGGCAAGCCCATCCTGCCCAAGGACCTGGCCGCGTTGGGCCCGGTGGAACAGGTGGCGAAATACCTGCGGGCGAAGACCTATGCCCTGGGCAGCGGTGCACCGGTGAAGCGGGAGCAGTTCAAACCGCTGCGCTTCCCCCGCCGCCCCAAACCCATCGTGGAGCCCGAAAGCCCGAGCGCCCTCGCCGCGGAGATCGCCACACTGGAGGACCGTAAGCTCAGCGAGCAGGGTGAGTTCACGCTCTACCTGGCCCAGAGCGGGCGCATTCCGCATATCCTGCGCGAGATCGGACGCCTGCGCGAGGTCACCTTCCGCGCCGTGGGTGAAGGCACCAACAAGCCGGTGGACCTCGACGAGTTCGACCACTACTACGACCACCTTTTCCTGTGGGACCGTTCCAAGCAGAAGATCGTGGGCGCCTACCGCATCGGCGATGGGCGCATGATCATGGAGCGTTACGGCAAACGCGGCCTGTACACCTCGACGCTCTTCCGCATGGGCCGTGCGATGCATCCGATCCTGAAGAGCGCCTTCGAGCTCGGTCGCTCGTTCGTGGCGGAGGAATACCAGAAGCATCGCCTGCCCTTGTTCCTGTTGTGGCGTGGTCTGCTCCTGCACATCACGTCGCATCCCGATCATCGGTACCTGATCGGGCCGGTGAGCATCAGCAGCGAGTACAGCCGGTTCTCGCGCAGCCTGATCATGGATTTCGTGCAGCAGCATCACTACGACCACGAGCTGGCCGCGCATGTGAAGCCGCGCAACCGCTTCCACATCGTCAAGGAGAAGGCCGACGGCAACGCGCTGCTGGAAGCCTCCGGCGAGGACATGCGCAAGCTGGACAAACTGATCTCCGATATCGAGACCAGCGGCTCCGCCGTGCCGGTGCTGCTGAAGAAGTACCTGTTGTTGAACGCCCGCATCATCGGCTTCAACAGCGACCCGCGTTTCAACGACGCGTTGGACGGCTTGATGCTGCTGGACCTGACGAGGCTCCCCCCGAGGACGGTGGAGGACCTCAGCCGCGGGATGGCCTAGGCCTGCGCGGCGATCAGCTCGTTCAGCAGGTCGCGTTGCACCCGCTTACCCTTCTTCTCCGGGCGACGCCGAGGTACGCCCATGTCGGGCACGAAGGTGTGCAGACGCCACTCCCCGTCGTTGTACTCCAACGCGGTCATGTTCTCGATCCAGTCGCCGCTGTTGAGGTAACGGATCTCGCCCTTCTCCGTTTGCACGGTCCCGATCCGGGGTTGGTGGATGTGACCGCACACCACGGCCTGATGCCCCTGCCGCAGCGCGAACTCGGCCATGGCCACCTCGTAATCCGCGATGTACTTCACGGCGCTCTTCACGCTCTGCTTGATGCGTTTGCTGAAGCTCGTCCGCGGACGGCCGAAGAAGCGCAGCACCACGTTCACGATATGGTTCAGGCGGATCAGTTGATCGTAGCCGATGCCGCCCAGCTTCGCCAACCACTTCGCGTTCTTCATGCTCACATCGAAGATGTCGCCGTGGATGAACCAATGCTGCACGCCATCGAGGTCGAGGGTGAGCTGATCGAGCAGGCGCAGACGGCCCAAGCGCGCGGGGCTGTACTTGCGCAGGGCCTCATCGTGGTTGCCGGTGATGTAGTAAACGGGGATCTTCGCGGCGAGCTTCATCAGGCGTTTCACCACCTGCATGTGGTCCTCGGGGAACCACCGCTTGTCCAGCTGCCAGATGTCGAGGATGTCGCCGTTGAGCACCACCTTGCCCGGACGCACCGTCCGCAGGTAGTCGTTCAATTCCTTCGCCCGGCAACCGTAGGTGCCGAGGTGGAGGTCCGAAAGCACCAGGAGATCGACCTTGCGTTTCATGGCGCAAGGTCATTCCATCCACGTGAAGCGATCATTAAGTGGATGCGAAGTCGGGATGCGCTATTCCAGGTCCAACCACCACGCTTCGGAATCGTCGGCCTTCGGGTCGTGCACGATGCGTCCGATGCGGGGCGTGAACAAAGGGAGCTGCAGCTCGGCCGCCCTGGTTCCCAAGCGCGTGATGGGCTCCTTCCAAGGATGCAGGGCCAGGCTGAACTTGCCCCAATGCACAGGCATCAGCAGGCGTGCCTTCGTGTCCCAGGCGGCCTGCGCGGTCTGCTCGGGGAACATGTGGATGTCGGCCCAGTGCTCGTTGTACGCACCGCACTCCAACAGCACCAGATCGAAGGGCCCGGAACGATCACCGACCTCCTTGAAGGTGGGCGAGTAACCGGAGTCCGCTCCGAAGTACACCTTCCGCTCCTTCCCTTCGATGACCCAGGATCCCCACAGCGTGCTGAAACGATTGGTCAGCCCCCGACCGCTGAAATGGCGGGAGGGCGCCAAGGTGAGGCGCACCTCGTCCACGGTGAGGTCCTCCCACCAGTCGCGCTCCGCGATGGCCGAAGCAGGGACGCCCCAGTACTCCAGGTGGGCGCCCGCTCCGAGCGGGGCGATCCACCGGGCATCCTTCGCTGCCGCGCTCCGCACCAACTCCTTGATGGTGCCGTGGTCCAGATGATCGTAATGGTCGTGCGAGAGGAGCACCACATCCACCTTCGGTAGCCGCTCCACGGCCATGTGCTCGGTGAAGTCGAAGCGCTTCGGACCGGCGAAGGAGAAGGTGGAGGCACGCTCGCCGAACACGGGATC
>DASWWQ010000102.1:0-15741 GCA_036405935.1 Flavobacteriales bacterium | reverse complement strand
ATCCTTGCTGAGCACGGCACCGCTGAGGTTGCTGGAGTTGGGCGTAAGTCGCGCCCGGCGTTCGGTGATGCCGTTCAGATCGATGGCCAAGGGCTCCACCTTCTTGTCCTTGGCCTCCTCCTCCTTCTTCTTCTCGTCCTTCTTCTTCTTGTCCTTCTTTTCCTCTTCCGTTTTCTCGTCGCCGCCGTCCTTCTTCTCCTCATCCTCCTTGGCCAGCGCAGCCTCCTCCTTGGTCAGCTTGAACTTGTCGTACGCCTCCTGGGTCAGGAAGATGGCGTAGGCATCGCCTTGGCTGCCCCAACTGGCGTGGTTCTTCATGCCGTCGCGGTCGCTGACGAACACGATGGCCTTGCCGTCCATGGCCCAATGGGGGGTGTAGCCGCCATAACCGCTGCGCGTGAGGTCGATGATGGCCTCCGTACCCGTGGCCTTCACCAGGCCCACCTGGCCGATCCACTGTTGCTCGTGCAGGAAGTTCACCACGAACCACTTGCTGTCGGGGCTCCATTCGTACCACTGGTCACCGTCGCTGTAGCTGTAGTTCTTGTCGGCGGGCATCACCGTGCGCGTCGCCTTGCTGGCCAGGTTCAACACCTTCAAGGTGGTGCGTTCCTCGAGGTAGGCCACTTCCTTGCCGTCGGGCGAATAGGCGCACTGGAATTCCTCGGCGGGCGTGCTCAGCAAGGCCTCCTCCTTCAGCACGGTGGCGTTGAAGAAGTACTTCTCCTCCTTGCGCGTGAGGCTGGTGGTGTAGAGGTCCCAGCTGCCGTTGCGTTCGGTGGCATAGAGGAGGGTGCGCCCATCGGGGCTGAAGCTGACGTTGCGCTCCTGCTCGGGGGTGTTGGTGATGCGGCGCGTGGTGCCCTCGGCCACGGAGGTCACGAACACCTCACCGCGGTGGATGAAGGCCACCTCCTTGCCGTTGCTGCTCACCTCGTACTCGTCGGCGTTGTTCACGCTGATGATCTTCTCTGGATTGTAGCGGCCGTCGTTGTTGATGCGCACGAAGACCTTCTTCGGTTCGCCGCCGTCGGTCATGGTGTACAGTTCACCCCGGTAGCTGAAGCAAAGGGTGCCGTCATCGCTGATGCTGAGGTAGCGTACCGGATGGTCCGTGAGGTGGCTCACCGCCGTGCTGGCTCCGCCGGTGGCCGGCATCTTGTGCACGTTGAACGACCCGTGTTCCTCGCTGAGGTAATAGATGGTGTTGCCATCCTTGCTCCACACGGGTCCGCGATCCTCGCCTGCGAAGGTGGTGAGCTGCTTGTAGGTCCGCGAGGCCAGGTCGAAGGTCCAGATATCCCGGGTGACGCTGCTGGTGTGGTGCTTGCGCAGCGGGTCCTCGTAGCCCTTGCGGTCCTGGTAGGCGATGACGGTGCCCGCCGGGTTGTAGCGGGCGGTCTGCATGGCGATGGTGCTCACCTGCAGGGGGCGTCCACCCTTCACGGGAACGCTGTACAGTTCACCGAAGCCGCCCACGGGGAAGAGCTGGTGGCGCACATCGTCCTGACGTGTGCCGTAGAAGATCACGTTCGCATCATCCTTGGAGAAGTCCGTGGGCACCTCACCGTTGCTGTGGAAGGTGAGGCGCGTGGGTGCACCGCCCAAGCTGCTCATCACGAACACGTCGGCGCTGCCGTACCGCATGCTGGCGAACGCGATGCTGCGGCCATCGTGGCTCCAGACGGGAGCGTAGTCGTAGGCCTCGTTCGTGGTGAGCGGTACGGCCTCGCCTCCCGCCGTGGGCATGCGCCAGATATCACCCTGGTAGCAGAAGGCGATGGTACGGCCGTCGGGGCTGATGGAGGATCCGCGCAACCAGAGCGGGGCTTCCGTGGATGGTTGGGCGAGCGCACCCGAAATGAGCGAGCAGGAGAGGAAGAGCGTGGTGATCTTTTCCAAGGCGAAGGATTATGATGGCGCCAAAGCTATCCGCTGGTCCCGGTCGACAACGGATGCTCCGTTCCGACCTTTGTCCCATGATCCCCCTTCCGTCCCAGAACACGCTCGATGGCGTGCCGGCCCATGCACGCGTATGGGTGTACAAGAGCGCCGATGCCTTCACACCGCAACAGCGCGATGCGATCGATGCAGCGGGTCGCCGTTTCGTGGCCACCTGGTCCTCGCACAACGTGCCGTTGGATGCCTGGGCGGGCACGCTGCTCGATCATTTCCTGGTGATCGCCGTGGACCAGGAGCAAGCGGCGGCCAGCGGCTGCGGCATCGACAAGAGCGTGCGTTTCGTACAGGACCTGGAACGGGGGATGGGCCTTCAACTGACGGACCGGATGGTGGTGATCTACGAGCGCGATGGTGTGCTGCACAGCACCCGGGTCCAGGACGTGCCGCGTCTGTTGCAGGGTGGTGAGCTCACGGAACACACCACGGTGTTCAACGATCTCGTGGCCACCAAGGGCGATCTCGATCGCAACTTCCGGGTGCATCTGAAGGACAGCTGGATGGCGCGCTTCCTTTGATGGAGCGGCGGTCGCGGGCTTACGCACGTTGACCTGTTGGCTTTCTCCGGGCCCTTGTCGGCGAGGTGCCCGCGGCGATCGCCACCTTGCGCACCATGCGCGAAAGCCTTGAACGGGCCTGGGCGGAACTGCCCGGGGTGGTGCAGCGGGATGCCCGCGACATCGTGGTGCTGTTCATGCTGGTGCTGGCGATCACCATCGCCTACAACCGCGGTTACCGCCGCACGGAGCGTGGTCCGTTGGTACGCATGCCCTTGTTGTTGCTGGCGGGGGCAACCGTGCTGCTGGTGCGGCATGTGCACGAGATGCCTTGGAGGGTCGGACTCGGCGTGGCCGTGCTGCTCGTAGCGGGCTTGATCGGCAAACGCATCCATCCGCGCGGCCTCTGGATGTTGATGGTGATCATCGCGGCGATCATCGGTTCCGGCTGGATGTTGTCCGCCCTTGTGTTCAGCGCGTTCCTCTTCATCGTTCTTCTCCTTAGCCCGACCGAACGCCGATGAGGCACTACAAACGCGCGCGCCCACGACCGAACGCCTGGTTGTTCGCCCTCGGTATCCCCGCGGTGGTGTTGTTCGCCGTGTTCTCCTTGCTGCCCTACGAACGCATGGTGGCGCGCTGGCCCTTCGGTATCGGAGAGCAGGAGGTGATGGCCTACCAGCGGTGGTTCGATCGCCGGCCCGGTCAGCATGTGGAGGTGGAGGCGGAGGAGTTCGCGTTCAGCACGCTCGGTGGGGGGCGTAGGAGCTTGGTGGCGAAAGGGTACTCCGGCGAGGTGTCGGTGTCGTCGCGGCCCGAAGTGAACGGTTCGTACGAAGTGGTCTTTCCCGATGACAGCCTGTTCCGCGGACAGAAGAGCATCGTGCTGATGCCCGCGGACAGCCGCTCGCTGAAGCACAAGTACGCGCAGCTGATGGCGGATGCACTGGGACTGATGGCACCCGATCTCACATTGGTGCGCGTGCGCATGGACGGCGAGGACGAAGGGTTCTTCGTGAAGGAGGAGCGCATCTCACCGGCCTATATCCTGAAAGGGCGGGCCGATGGGGCCACCTTGCTGAAGGCCGGCACCGTGGAGGCACCGTTGCAACCGGCGGATACCGTAGGCTCGGATGTCGGTCCCGTGCGCTTCCGAATGGCGAGCACCGCGGAGGATGATGCGATGTGGGCCGCGTTGGGATTGTTGCTGCAGGCGCAGGAGCGTCGGGACCTTCCTGAAGGGGATGGAGCCTTGGTCTACAGCCCTTGGCGCGGCAGTGTGGAGCCGATCCATCGCGCCTTCCCCACCGTGAAGGAAGTGTCCGCGGATACCGCTGCGCCGTTGGTGCGGTTCGCCCGTCAGCGCATGCGTTCGCCCTCCACCTATGAGCGGATGCTCGAACTCGCCGACACGCTGCGCGCCGACAGTGCGGTATGGGCCGGGCGTTTCGCCGCGGTGGATTCGTTGTGGGGACCTGCGCTTTCGGAAGGCCGGAGCCTGGGCCTTACCGGCGCCGCTACCACCCGTCAGCGGGAACGGTTCCTGCAGCGCGTCTTCCATCCCGATGCCGAGGCCTTCTTCGGCCCTGCTGTGGCAGCCACCGTGGACAGCACCGCCACCACGGCGCTACCGGCCTGGATGGAGCGTTTCCGTACGGAGCCCGATACGGTTCGTCTGCATCGGGGCAAATACGATATCGAAGGCGATATCCGCATGCCCGAAGGTGTGGCGCTGGTGCTCGAGCGGGGTACGCGCCTCTTCTTCGCTCCGGGTGCGAACCTCGTCATCAACGGCGCCTTCCATGCCCGCGGCACGGACCTGAACCCGGTCTTCATCCGTCCGGCCGAAGAAGGCGGACGCTACGGGAGCATCTCGGTGCAGGGCAGTGGCAACACGCCGGTGGTGCTGCGCGGTGTGCGCATGAGCGGAGGTCAAGGGGGATGGATCGACGGTACGGAACGCGCGGGTATGCTGAGCTTCGACCGGAGCAACGTGCGCATGGACCATTGCACGCTGGAAGGTCCGAGCACCGGAGCGTTGGTGGCGATCCGCCGCGGACAGGTGATGCTGCGCGACAACTTCCTCAGCGGTGCCAAAGGCACGGCCCTGCTCTGCGAAGCGGTGCAGGGGGAGGTGAAGGCATGCCATTTCACCGGCGAAGGCATGCAAGGGGCGTCCGGTATCCGTCTGCATGGCGGTCAGGTACTCGTCTCGGGATGCACCTTCAATGCCTTGGACGGTACGGGCCTCGCCGCCACCCGTGCGGCACAGGTGCTCCTGCTCTCCGGCACGTTCAAAGGATGCGCCACGGCGGTGCTGGTGGAGGACCTCGCAGTGGCCCATGTGGACCGTTGTTCGTTCGAAGGATACCGGCTGGCCTTCGAGGTCCGGAAGCGGACCGCGAGCTTGGGTGGAGGGCGCCTCGCGCTGTATCGCAATGAAGGGCTCGGGCTTGGTACCGATCGCGCCGTGGACCGGTACAGCAGTGTCACCAGTGCTCCCGCTCCCGATCCGGTGGCGTGGAAACAATTCGGTGTATATCCTTGATGGTCAGTAGTTGATGTCGGTCCGGTGGCTTTGCCGGACCCGCTGTTCCGCGCCCTTGGTCCGGGTGTGAACAGGCATTTGTCGATAAAAGTATCTTCGCCACCCTCCGTTGCGTAGGAAGGCTGCCCTGCGTCCACTCAACGAAGGGCTTGTAACGGATGCTGACCCTGCGGACCTCCCTGTTCCTGTTCCTCGTCATCTGCTGCGGTGCACTGCGTGCCCAGGACCATGGGCATGACCATATGTATGCGGATGAGGATACGCTTTCCGCCGTGGTCTTCTATGGCGATGACAAGCTGCTGGATACGGACGAGGCCCTGACGGACGAGATGATCGAAGCCTTGCTCGACTCCCTCTGCACCTTGGATGTTCCCCCCGCCGACCTCATCGAGGACCTGCGCTTGTTCCGCAAGATCCGCGGGATGGGCGGGGATGAGCTGACCACCTTGATCGATTCGCTGTTCGAATTGCCCGAGGTGCCCTACGCCCTCATCAACGAGATCAACCTCTTCGCCGATCAGTTGCCGCAACAGGTGGATGTGGACCGCAGCCCCGTGGTGGCCTGGTCCACCACCACCCTCGAACCCGGCTTCGAGCTTTACGGGAATTGGAACAGTGCGGTGCCCAATCCTTACGGACCCGAACTCTCCGCCAACGATACGCTCCTTCGCCTTCGCCTCACCAACGACGATCTCGGGCATGGCTTCCACACACCGGTGCCACCGGTGGTCACCAGTCGCTTCGGCTGGCGCAACGGGCGCAACCACAACGGCATCGATCTGGACCTGGAGGTATGGGACACCGTGCGTTCCGTGTTCCCCGGGGTGGTACGCTACGCCAGCACCTGCGGCGGCTTCGGGCGCTTGGTGGTGGTGCGGCACTTCAACGGCCTTGAGACCTACTATGCGCACCTGCACCGGTTGAAGGTGCAGCCCGGCGACGTGGTGAACGCGGGGGATCTGGTGGGGCTCGGGGGCAGCAGCGGTCACAGCACGGGCAGCCACCTGCATTTCGAAGTCCGTTTCAAAGGACTGGCCTTCGACCCATCCCATGTGATCGATTTCAGCACCGGACAGCTGTATTGCGACACGCTGGTGCTCAAACGGACGAAGTGGACCTATGCCGCCTATCCGGAAGGAACGCACTTCCATACGGTGGAGCGCGGCGAGCATCTCGTTGCCATAGCCGAACTTTACGGCACCAGCACGAACGTCATTTGCTCGCTCAACGGACTGAAGCCCACTTCCCCCTTGCGCCCCGGCCAGCGCCTGCTGGTCACCAGCGATCCCTCCGAACGCTATGCCTCGGCCGGCTCCTCCTCGCGCGGGTTGGGTCACTGACGCTTTTCCTGTTGGGCTTCCTCGGCACCGCGATCGGGCAGGTCGGGGTCACCACTTTCGGTATCCAGGTGAAGCCGGTGTTCCCGCTCAGCTTCTTCGACCCGCTCACCTCCTTCGAGCGCCCGTTCGTTCGGGCTTCCTTGGAACTGGAAGGGGGCATGGCCTTCGGTATGGTGGTGCGCACGGGTCTTACGAAGTCGGTTTCCTTGGAAACGGGCATCAACCAGATCACCCGACGTTACCGGTTCGATCTGGCCAACGACACCAGTGGGCATCGGGAGCGCGGCGCCATCCGTTTCGTGGGCTACGAGGTACCGGTGCTGGCCCTGGTGTACATCCGGCTCGGTGAACGCACCTGGATGAACAACGCCCTCGGTTTCAGTGCCGATCTGTATCCGAGCGACGCTACCGTATTGCTGGACCGATCGCAGGCCTACCTCTTCCGTCGGAACTGGGTGCAGTTGGGCGTGGTGGGCAACATCGGGGTGGAGTACCGCACCGAACGGGCGGGATATTTCTACCTCGGCGCTACTTTCCATCGGCCCTTCGCCGACATGGCGCAGGCCGATATCTCTTGGCTCGACAGGCGCTTCGTGCCCTACACCACCACGGGTTTCCTCGACGGCAGCTACCTTACGTTGGACGTTCGCTATTTCTTCCACGAGGATCCGGACAAGGCCCGGCTCCGGCGCGCGAGACGCGGCAATTGATCCGTACGGAGTGGCGTTCATCACCCCTGCGCACCTTTGCAACCTTATCCTGAACACATGAACAACCGGACATTGGCCTGGGCCTCGGGTATCCTGCTGTTGGCCGTGGTGCTGGGCGCCTTCGGGGCGCACGGCATGGAACCGCGCATCGATGCCCGGGCCTACCACAATTGGAACACGGCTGCACAGTACCAGTTCTATCACGGTCTGGCCCTGCTGGCCTTGGCCGCGCTCGATGTCCGGCTGGCTCCGCGCACGGTCAGTTTGGTCCGCATCCTTTTCGTGCTGGGGGTGTTCTGTTTCTCGGGGTCACTTTACCTGTTGGCTTCCAGGGAGTTGTTCGATATGCCGTGGCTGGCCCGCATCCTGGGCCCGATCACGCCGTTGGGTGGCCTGCTCTTCGTGGCGGGCTGGACGGCCTTGTTGATAGCCAGTGTGCGTAAGACCATCGCGGGGGTGGACCCCGGCGAGCCACGAGGTTAACTTTGCGGCCTTCAAAAACGGAGAACCTATCGTACCATGAACGAGTTCGGGAACAAACCCACGAATGCGGACCTGTCGAAGATCGGTCTGAAGCACCTCGGTGACATCTATTGGAACCTCGATCCCGCGGAGCTGGTGGAGCACACCATCGTGAACGGGGAAGGCGTGTTGGCCGACAGCGGGGCTCTGGCGATCGAGACCGGTGAATTCACCGGCCGCAGCCCGAAGGACAAGTTCTGTGTGAAGGATGCGAAGACCGAGAACACCGTTTGGTGGGGGGATGTGAACTTCCCCTTCTCGCCCGAGCGTTTCGATGCACTGAAGAACCGCATGGTGGCCTATCTGACGGGTCGGGATGTGTATGTGAAGGACGCCTATGCCTGCGCCGATCCCACCTACCGACTGAACATCCGCGTGGTGGCCGAACAACCCTGGAGCGCGATGTTCGCCGGCAACATGTTCCTGCGGCCCACCCCGGACGAGATCGACGGGTTCGAGCCCGAGTGGCACATCATCTGTGCGCCCGGTTTCCGCGCCGAGGCGGCCATCGACGGCACCCGTCAGCACAACTTCGCCGTGGCCGACTTCACCCGCAAGACCATCCTGATCGGCGGTACCGGCTACACCGGCGAGATCAAGAAGGGCATCTTCACCGTGCTGAACTACGTGCTGCCCCAGGAGCGCAACGTGCTGAGCATGCATTGCAGCGCCAACATCGGCAAGGACGGTGACACCGCCATCTTCTTCGGCCTCAGCGGAACGGGCAAGACCACCCTCAGTGCCGACCCGGACCGTGCGCTCATCGGTGACGACGAGCACGGTTGGAGCGACCAGGGCGTTTTCAACTTCGAAGGGGGCTGCTACGCCAAGTGCATCGACCTCAGCGCCGAGAAGGAGCCCCAGATCTGGAAGGCGATCAAGTTCGGCGCCATCCTCGAGAACATCGGCTTCCAGGAGGACCGCCCCAGCACGGTGGACTTCACCGACAGCAGCATCACGGAGAACACCCGGGTGAGCTACCCCATCGAACACATCGAGAACGTGGCGGTGCCCAGCGTGGGCGGCCATCCGAAGAACATCTTCTTCCTCACCTGCGATGCTTACGGGGTGTTGCCCCCGATCAGCAAACTGACCCCGGGGCAGGCCATGTACCACTTCATCAGCGGCTACACCGCCAAGGTGGCCGGCACGGAAGCGGGGGTCACCGAACCGCAATCCACCTTCTCCGCCTGCTTCGGCAAGGCCTTCCTGCCGCTGCATCCCACGAAGTACGCGGACATGCTCGGCGAGAAGATGCGCCAGCACAACGTGCGGGTCTGGTTGGTGAACACCGGCTGGAGCGGTGGCGCTTACGGCACCGGCGAGCGCATCAAGTTGAAGTACACGCGCGCCATGATCACCGCCGCCCTGCGGGGTGAACTGGACAACGTGGAGTACGATGAGCACCGCGTGTTCGGCATGAAGTTCCCGACCTCCTGCCCCGGTGTGCCCAGCGAAATGTTGAACGCGCGCAAGACCTGGAAGGATGAAGCGGCCTATTTCGAACAGGCGGAAAAGCTCTCCAAGGCCTTCAACGACAACTTCAACAAGTACAAGGACGGCGCCTCCGCGGAGATCCTCGCCGCCGCACCGAAGCTGGCCGTGAAGGCCTGAGCCGCGATCCGATCGTCGGGAAAGCCTCCGGACCTTCCGGGGGCTTTCCTTTTTCCGGACGGCTTTCCGTTTCTCAACAGGGACGGTGCAGGCGCTGACGACCCTCTACCTTCGTGCCCCGCAACAGCGGTAGGGAGCGATGGAACGGAAGATGTGGTCGGTGTGGAAGGCAGGCTGCCTGGTGGTGTCGCTGCTGGGCGTTGCAGTGGCCCAAGGCCAGCGCTTCTACCCGGAGGATCTCCGCCACGATGTGGAGACCATCCGCCAGACCCTCCATCAGGCGCACCCCGATCCGTACCGGTACCGCACGAAGGCCGAACTGGACCGCATCGTGGACCAGGTCCAGGAGAGCTTCACCGTTCCTTTGGAGCAGGAGGAGCTGATCCGGGCTTTGCGTCCGGTGTTCCATGCCGTGGGTGATGCACATACCTGGCTGACCCCCTCATCGGAGCGCATGCAGGCCATTGAGCGCCAGGAGCCGTTGATACCTCTGCGGGTGAAGGTGATCCATGGCGAAGTGCATGTGCAGGAGGAACCCAAGGGTTTCCGTAGCCTGGAGGTCGGCTCGCGTGTGTTGTCCATCAATGGTCGGCCCATGGCCGAGGTGCTCAACGAACTGCGCGATGGACTGGTGGCCGATGGCGGTGACACCACCTTCCTGGACCGCACCATCGAACAACAGTTCCCCGTGCTCTACCGGCGTTGGATCGGCAACGGCACCACCTTCGATCTGGAACTCGCCTCACTATCCGGCGAACGTAGCACGCAACGGCTTTTCGCCCTGACCGGCGAGGAGATGGAGCGCACACAGCTCACCAAGGGCATCGAGCTGAAGGCGTGGCGGCTGGAGGACATGCCGGAGATCAACGCAGCGTGGCTGACGCTTTCCACGTTGGATCGCCAGGTCCTGGAGAAGGAGGGCGTGGTGCCGGAGCGTTTCCTGACCTCTGCGGCGGACGCCATGCGGAAGAACGGACGCCGCACCCTGGTGCTGGACCTGCGTGGCGCCGGAGGGGTGGACCTGGGCATGGCCGAGGAGGTCTTCTCCATCATCGCGCAAGAACCTTATCGCGTGGTGTCCTCGATGTCCGTGCGAAGCACGGCGGTACCCGATGCCTATGCCTATTCGGCTCCTGCTCCCGAATTCTACGCTTCGGTGCACGATACCTATCTGCCGGACCGCAATGGTACGCTGACGTTGCGGCCCGACGATCCCCGTTTGCGCACGGTGGCACCCTACAACAAGGCCTTCCAAGGCAAGGTCTACGTGATCGCCGACGGGTTGACCCGCGAAGCGGGGGCGGCCTTGGTGATGTTGGCCAAGCGCACCGCACGCGCCCGCATCGTGGGTGAGGAAACGGGGTCCAATGCGCTCAGCTTCTGCGGGGGACGTGAACTGCTCATCGAACTTCCCCGTACGGGTTGCATGCTGCATGTACCCTTGACCCGCTTCGTGCCCGAGGGCATCGTCTCCGGACCGGTGGATCGGGGTGAGTTGCCGCATCATGCTGTGGAACAACAGGCGTGGTACCTGGCGCGCGGCAAGGATGCCGTGCGCGTGTCGCTGATCGAGATGATCCGCGAACTGCAATGAGGTCCTGGCCGATCCTGCCCCTCCTGCTCCTTTCCGCCTCCTGCGGACGTGCACCATCCATCATGCAGGACGCTTCGGAATGGAAGGTCCGGCCCAACACCCATGCCACCCACTTCCAGGTGCTGGAACACGGTAAGGAGCGCTGCGTGCTGATCTTCGGTCACGGCGGTCCCACCGATACCATCGGCACCTACAGGATCGGTGATGGAACGGCACCGGAGCTCGGGCAACGATCCGCAGTTCTGGTCGGACATCCGGACCGGGTGGCCTTGGCCAGCACCACGCACGTGCCTTTCCTCGCGGCCTTGGGCATGCGTGAAGCCATCATCGCCGTGGATCGAGCGGACCAGGTGCGGGACAGCATCGTCTCCGATCGCATCCGGAGAAAGCTCGTGACCGACCTCACCAGCGGCGATGGACTCGATCGGGAGCGATTGCTCCAACTGCGGCCACAGGTGCTGTTGGGCGATCCTTTCCAAGGCGATGCCTTGCGTACGATCGGCATTCCCATGGTGGGTATCGCGGAGTACCTTGAGGAGCATCCGCTGGGCCGGGCCGAATGGATCCGTGTGTTCGGAGTGCTCTTCGGTCGTGAAGCGGAGGCCGAGCGTCTTTTTGCGGAGATCGCAGCGCGCTATGAAGTGGCTGCCGGCAAGGCCGCTGCAGCACCGGACCGCCCGTTGGTCTTCTTCGGCAGCACCTGGCAGGGGCAGTGGTTCGTGCCTTCGGGGACCAGCTACATGGCGCGCACCATCGCCGATGCGGGCGGTCGTTACGCCTTCGCCGATCGACCGTCGGCGGGCAACCTGACGGTGGACGTGGAGACGGCCTTGGCCGTGGGTGCCAACGTGCATTACTGGGGCACCGTGCTGGCCAAGGAAGGGGATGTGCGCAGGAGCGATGTGGCGGGAGGTGACGAACGTATCCTGCGGACACCGGCCTTCCGCAATGGAGGGGTCTTCGCGGGCAACAGCCTGCATGCGGACATCTTCGGCGAGGCGGTGTTGAGACCGGACGAAGTCCTGCTGGACCTCTCCGGGATCCTGCATCCGGAGCTCAAGGGAGATCGCGCCCCGGTCTTCTTCCGTCCGGTGGCTCAGTAAGCGATCCCGAGGCGGCGGAACAGCTTGCCCATCAGCCAGGCCGGTCCGATAAGGAGGAACTGGACGTCCTTGAGGAAGCTCGGTTTCTTGCCCTCCACCTGGTGTCCGTAGAACTGTCCGATCCACGCGAGTACGAAGACCGTCAGCGAAACCGCCCACAACGGCCATGCACCGCTGAGGTGGATGGCGCGGCAGACCCAAAGGCAAAGGGCGCACCACAGGAGCAGTCCGAAGAACAGGGGAACGGAAAGGCGCAGGTAGAAGAGCAGTGCCAACGCGGTGGCCGCATAGGCCACGATACCGGGCATCGCACCGGGCACGGGAATGCTGAAGAGCAGTCCGATGATGGAGAGGAAGATGGCCGGAACACAGATCCAGTGGATCAACGTGTTGGTGGGGTGCTGATGGCTTTCGCCGTATTCAGCGAACCATTGGTGTACGGTGCGTGCGGCCATGGGAGCGGGTTTCAGTGGAGGTAACGCTCACGGAGGATATGGATGTGGTGCATGGCATGGCCCGCGATGATCCAACCCAGTGCGGCCACGCTCACGCGGTTGCCATTGGCCGTGCCCGTGCGCGCCATGGCCTGCTCGTCGAAGCTGGCGAAGAGGGTCAGGGTGGCCTCGCGCACAGCGTCCTGCTCACGGAGGATGCTGGCGATGGTCCTGGCCCCGGCGCGGGATTCCGGCACATAGTCGTCCTGCTCGAAACCGGGCAGCGGCGTGCCGTCGTTGCGTGCAAAACGCAGGGCGCGGTAGGCGAACACCCGCTCCGAATCGATCAGATGCACGAGGACCTCCTTCACCGTCCACTTCTCCGGTGCGTAGCGGTGATCGAAACGATCCAACGGGAAGAGGTTGCACGTTTCGCGCAGGGCCTGTGTGGCATGGTGCAGGGCTTCGCTCAGGTCGCCGCCCACGGCCGCTTCGATATAGCGCGCGTAGAACGCCGGATGGTCGGAGGCGAGGGGGCGTGCCACGATGAGCATGCCGTGAAATTAACCACTGCGCCGGGCGATCACTGCCCGGCCCAGCAGACGCGGCGTGCAGCGGTTCCGTTCGCCGTTCGCACGCTCAGCACATAGGTTCCGGGGCAAGGAAGATCCACTTCCACGGTTCCGCCCGGCTGCGCATCCAGGTGGGCGATGTCCCGACCGAGGAGGTCCAGCACGCTTACGGATCGGATCGCTTCGGCATCCACCCCGAACCGTCCATCGCCGAGATCGCGCAGTTGCACCAAGGGAACGATGGGGTGCGCGGTGGACGGGATCCCCACCTGTTGATCGCTGACCAGGCTCAGCACCACGGGTAGGTGATCGCTCATGTAGTACAGCGCACGCAGCACCGCATACGGTGTCTGTGAACTGCTGCACGAGGTGATGTTCTGGTTGTAGCAGGTGCCCGAATTGCCCAAGGCCTTGTAGCTGCCGGGTTGCACGTGCAGCGGGCTGCCGTTGTCCAGCAGGTCCGATGAGGTGAGCACGATGTCGAATCGGTCGTCCACGCCACCCCCGGAGCCGTCATCGTAGATCGCAGTGGTGCGTGTGCTTTGCGTGTAGATGGAAGCGAAGGAGGAACTGTAGCTCCAGTCCACATCCTCCAGTCCCAAGGGATCGGCCAGTTGGATGTTCCCCGCCGGCTGCATCAGCGAGGTGAACTCCGGCCCCGCGCCGGTGTAGAGGTTCATGTCGCCCGCCACGATCACGGAGCGGCCGGCGGGCAGTTCCTCCAGGTGGTCCATCAGTACGGCGATCATGGCCACGCGGCTGTTGGCATCGGCATCGGTGTCGCCAGCCTTGAGGTGGAGGGCGCAGACGGTGAGGAAGGTGGTGTCGCCGCTGGCGAGCGAAGGTGTGCGGAGGTACAGCGTGTACACATTGATGTCCCGCACATTGGTGACCAGTTCGGTCTGGCCCTTCAAGCCGAACTTATCGTGATCGTAGTAGATGGTCTGCGCGATGGGTTCGTCCAGCCAAGGTGCGCTGATGGGCGATACGAAGGGAGCGGCGCTGAAACGGTCCTCGCCGTTCACGTTCAGGGCGCCGGTCAGCACGGAGGCGGCGCCGGCGGCGGAGCGGATCTCCTCCACGATCAGCAGGTCCACCGGATGGTGGGCGAGGATCTTGCGTAGGGTGTCCGCGCGTCCGGCGGGAACGGGCTGCGGGAAGTTCAGCAGGTTGTAGTCCATCACGCGGATCACGGATTGCGCGTGGAGCAGGACCGGCACGGAAAGAAGAAGGGAGAGGAGGAAGCGTCGCATGTGCGGCGCGAAGCTAGGGGGCGGGTGAACGCCGAATGTTATGCGTGGTGCGGAGGCGGTCAGCGCGTGAGTTCCACGGCCTGCACCTCGGGCGCACCGATGATCTCCTTGAGCATCGTGCCCCAGCCGCGCACGCTGCGCCACCAGTTGTCGGCCGTGCAATAGGGATCGGGGATCGAGATCACACCCGCCCGGATGTCGGCGCCGCAGGCCTCCTGGAACAGCGATCGCGAGCGCCGCGCATGCACACCCACCGTGGCGATGTCGAAGGCCTTCAGTCCATCGGCCTTGGCCTGCACGGCGAAATGGCTGGCATTGGCCCATGTGCGGCTGTCGGGTCTGCCGTAGGACGGAACGGCCGTGATGCGCTGTGCCGGGACCCCCAGTTCCTCCAACTTGGCCTTGGCCGAATGCGCGTACGTGGGCCAGGCCGGGATCAGGCTGATCACCCGATATCCGTTGGGGCGGATGAACATCACCTCCCGCTGCAGCCGGTGCAGGTTGGTGCGATCGATGCGCGCCGAGGAGATGAACACGTTCGGACCCGGCCCGGTGTTCGGCTTGCTGTTCCAGGAAAGGATGCGGATCTCGGTAGTGGCCGCTGGAAGTCGTGCCGTGAACTCCCGGGGTTGCGCGGGCACGGCAACATCGATCACGGTGTCCGTTCCGGCGATCACGCGGAAACCTGCATCACCGGTGCCACCGGCGTTGATGCGGAGTTCGCCACCGGACGGTCGCTCCAGGATCGTTCGCAGCCCTTCGTTGGTCCCCAGGTAGTACGCGAACGGACGGATGGTACCGGTGGTGTAGATGCGGTGATAGGTCGGCGACTGCGCCAACACCGCCGCTTGCTCCAGCTCGCGCGGCTCCATCCAGCCTTCCACGACCAAGGTATCACCCCCGCTGAGCTCGGTGATGGCCAGGAACGGATGGGCAACGAAGAGGATGGCGAGCAGCACGGCAAAGGGGCCGGCCAACATCCACCGGAAAAGGTGCCTGCGC
Source organism: Flavobacteriales bacterium (assembly GCA_036405935.1). Lineage (GTDB taxonomy): Bacteria > Bacteroidota > Bacteroidia > Flavobacteriales_F > PHOS-HE28 > PHOS-HE28. The sequence continues at coordinate 593 of DASWWQ010000102.1, read as the reverse complement.
TTCATTCGTCGTCGCCGAGCAGGGCGTTCTTCAGTTGGAGCAGCTCGTTGCGGGCCTTCAGGTCGTTGGTCACCAGACATTGCAGGGCACCGGTCTCGCACGCACGTAGGGCGTCCGCCGTGCGGCCGAGGTCCGCCAACAGCAGGGCCAGCTGGTAATAGCAGGCGATGTATCCGGGGTCCTCTTCCAGCAGTCCGGTGAGGACCTCCACGGCCTGTTCCATGTCGCCCGCCCGCTTGTGCTCGAGCGCGATGGCATAGCGGAGGAAGGGATCGCCCGGCTCCTCGGCCAGCATCGTGCGCAGTTGATCCAGGCGTTCCGTGGACATCAGAAGGGCTGTGCGGTCCAACGTTCGCGGAAAAGATCGGCGGTGCCCGTGCGGGTGATCCGGCCCTGGTCCATCTCGGCGATGCGGTCCGCGATGTGGAAGGCATCCTCGCGATCGTGCGTTACGATGATGGCGGGTGTGCCATGTGCTCTGAGGATACGCAGAACCTCATGGCGTACCTGGGCGCGTGTGGCATGGTCGAGGTCGCTGAAGGGTTCGTCCATCAACATCAGGCGGGGCCGACGCACGAGCGAACGGGCGATGG